>NZ_JBIWKH010000016.1:0-204117 GCF_044765585.1 Streptomyces sp. NPDC102441 | reverse complement strand
CGAGGCCCGGCCCTTCAAGTGGACCAAGACCGCCGACCAGATCCTCGACCGGATCTGCCGCTACTGCTCACGCATCTCCGAACCAGGTCACTAGGCCGCGTCCGGCCCAGGGCCGTACGTGAGGGTCAGCCGGCCCGCATGCCTTCGAAGGCGAGCTGGACGACCGTGTCGGCGAGCTGCTCCGCCTCCTGGGATCCGCCCGACTGCGGGCGGTACCACTCGACCAGCGAGTTCACCATGCCGAAGAGCAGCCGGGTCGCCAGGCGTATGTCCACGTCCGCACGCAGGTCTCCGTCCGCCACCGCGGCCTTGAGCAGCTCGGACACCCGCTGATCGAACTCACGGCGGCGCTCCAGGGCCCAGCGCTCCGTCTTCGTGTTGCCTCGTACGCGCAGCAGCAGCGTGACGTACGGCAGCTCCGCCAGGAGCACCTCGACCGTCCGGCGCGTGACGTATTCGACCCGGGCGACCGCCCGGCCCTGCGTGGCCCCCGCCTCGTCGAGGATCCCGAAGAGCCCGTCGAGCGCCCGGCTCACCGCCCGCCGCAGGAGCTCTTCCTTGCCCGCCACGTGGTGGTAGATGGACGACTTGGAGATACCCGCCGCCTTGGAGAGGTGCTCCATGGACGTGCCGTCGTAACCGCGCTCGTTGAAGACACGGACGGCAACGGTCAGGAGTGTCTCCGGGGTGTACGTGTCCCGCTTCGCCGTGGTCATGACCGCGATCCTCCCCCATGAGTTGTCCACAGGTTCTCTGGGGCCCCTTGTCCCGACCGATCGTTCGGTTACTCTAACTCCGTCAGCATGTCCCTGCCCGGCTCGACGAGGAGTTGGTCCGTCATGGCCGCCGAGCTTTCCCCCGAGAAGCTGTCCGAGATCCATCGCCCGACGCTCGACCAGGCCCTCGACGCGATCCGCACGCGCGCCTACTGGTCCCCGCACCCCGAGCACCCGAAGGCCTACGGCGAGGGAGGCCTGCCCGGCAGCCTCGGCGCTGCCGAGGGCAAAGCCGCGTTCGACGCAGTGCTCGGCACCAGGCTCGATCTCCGCCAGCCCGGCACCGACGGCTGGACCGGCGGAGAGATCTCGCCGTACGGACCGGAGCTCGGCGTCGAGTATCCGCACGCCGACCCGGACGTCCTGCTCCCCGCCATGAGTGCCGCCATGGGCTCCTGGCGTGCGGCGGGGCCCGAGGCGAGGGCCCTGGTCTGTCTGGAGATCCTCGCCCGGATCAGCGCGCGTACGCACGAGCTGGCCCACGCGGTGATGCACACCAGCGGGCAGGCCTTCGTGATGGCCTTCCAGGCGGGCGGCCCGCACGCCCAGGACCGCGGCCTGGAGGCCGTGGCGTACGCCTACGAGGAACAGACACGTACACCGCGCAGCGCCGACTGGTCGAAGCCCCAGGGAAAGCGCGATCCGCTGCGGCTGCACAAGTCGTACACGGCGGCGGGGCGCGGCATCTCCCTGCTGATCGGCTGCAACACGTTCCCGACGTGGAACGGCTACCCCGGCCTCTTCGCCTCGCTGGCGACCGGCAATCCCGTTCTGGTCAAGCCGCACCCGCGGGCGGTCCTGCCGCTCGCCCTGACCGTTCAGCTGGCACGCGAGGTGCTGGCCGAGTCGGGCTTCGACCCGAATCTCGTCGCGCTGGCGGCCGAGCGTCCCGGCGAGGGCATCGCCAAGACCTTGGCGGTACGCCCCGAAATCAAGATCATCGACTACACGGGGTCCACCGCCTTCGGGGACTGGCTGGAGACCAACGCCCGCCAGGCCCAGGTCTACACGGAGAAGGCGGGCGTCAACACGATCGTCCTCGACTCCACCGACAACTACCGGGGCATGCTCTCCAACCTGGCCTTCTCGCTCTCCCTCTACAGCGGCCAGATGTGCACCACCCCGCAGAACCTCCTCATCCCGCGCGGCGGCATCACGACCGACGCCGGCGCCAAGTCCTACGAGGACGTGGTGGCGGACATCGCCGAGGCGGTGAACGGGCTCCTCGGCGACGACGCCCGGGCCAACGGACTGCTCGGCGCCCTGGTCAACCCGGGTGTGAAGGCCCGGCTGGAAGAGGCCGCGTCCCTGGGTGACGTCGCTCTCGCCTCGCGTCCGGTGGCCAACCCCGACTTTCCCGGCGCCGTGGTCCGTACGCCGGTCCTCGTGAAACTCGACGGCACCAAGCCCGACGACGGGGCGGCCTACCTCTCGGAGTGCTTCGGCCCCGTCTCGTTCGCTGTCGCCGTCGACTCGACCGGTGACGCGCTGGACCTGCTGCGCCGCACGATCCGCGAGAAGGGCGCGATGACCGTCGGCGCGTACACCACCTCCCCCGAGGTGGAGCGCGCGGTGGAGGACGTCTGCTTCGACGAATCGGCCCAGCTCTCGCTGAACCTCACCGGCGGCGTGTACGTCAACCAGACCGCGGCCTTCTCCGACTTCCACGGTTCAGGAGGCAACCCGGCTGCCAACGCCGCGCTCTGTGACGGGGCGTTCGTCTCCAACCGCTTCCGGGTGGTGGAGGTCCGCCGGCAGGCCTGAGGGAGGACCCGGCCGACGGCATCCGGTGGAGTGTGGACCCGCGCGAGATCCACACTCCACCGGTCCGTCACCCGTCGCGAGGATCCGGAACGTCCGCGTACCGCTGCACCCAGGCGTGCATCGCGATGGCGGCCGCCGCACCGGCGTTGATCGACCTGGTCGAACCGAACTGCGCAATCGAGCACACCATCGAGGCGTGCTTACGCGCCTCCTCGGTCAGCCCCGGCCCCTCCTGCCCGAACAGCAGCACACACCGGCGCGGCAGCTCCGTCCGCTCCAGCGGCACGGCTCCGGGAAGGTTGTCGATCCCGATGATGGGCAGCCCCTCGGCCTCCGCCCAGGCTGTCAGGTCCGCCGTGTCCGGGTGATGCCGCACATGCTGGTAGCGGTCGGTGACCATCGCCCCGCGCCGGTTCCAGCGCCGCCGCCCCACGATGTGGATCTCCTTCGCAAGGAAGGCGTTGGCGGTGCGCACCACCGAGCCGATGTTGAAGTCATGACCCCAGTTCTCCACCGCGACATGGAAGTCGTGGCGTCGCAGGTCGAGATCGGCGACGATCGCCTCCCGCGTCCAGTACCGGTAGCCGTCGCCCACATTGCGCCGGTCACCGTGGGCGAGCAGTTCGGGGTCGTAGCGCTCCCCCTCGGGCAAGGGCAGCGGGTGCGGGCCGACCCCGATCACCGCGCCGTACCCGTCGTCGTACTGGATCGGTTCCCCGGACGGATCGGGCTCTGCCGCCGAGGGCTCTTCTGTACTGCCGGTCTCGCTGGTCACCCGACGAGCGTATGGCCACCGCCGCCGCCACCGCGTGGGGCCTCCCCGTCGTCCGGCCCGGCCTTCCGCTGCCCGGGGAGCCAGGGCCTGCCCGCCGCCCGTGAGAACAGGCGTTGCCGGCCGAGCGACCCCCTGTGTCCCAGCCACACGAGGAAGGCCGTCGGCAGGAAGACCGCGTCCGCCGCGATCATCGCCATGGAGAAGAAGGGCAGGCCCAGCAGGACGGAGATCCCTGCGTGCTCACCGATCATGAGGACCAGCAGGACGTTCTTGACCCGCCGGTTGAACAACGTGAAGGGGAAGGCGACCTGCACGATGACGGTGACGTACGTCAGCACCATGACCGCCAGGGCGCTGGACGCGACCAGGCCGGAGAGCCCGGCCCACGGGGTGAAGTAGTCCAGCTCGAGCGGATAGTAGACCGCGGTGCCGTCCTGCCAGCGGGAACCCTGGATCTTGTACCAGCCGGCGGTCGCGTAGATCAGACACACCTCGGCCATGATCACGAGAAGCGCCGCGTTGTGGGCGAGGTTGGCCAGGACGTCGAGGAGGGCACGCAGCTCGTGGCCCGGAGCGCGACGGTCCAGGACCCACCGGACGCCGTTTCCCAGCCACAGCGCCCACAGGAGGGACGGCAGCCACCATGTGCCGCCGAGTCCATCCATGAAGGTGGCGGGCATGAGCACGCAGCCGAGTACCGCCCACAGGACCGGGCCCGCCACATCACGGGCCGGACGGCCGGTCTCCGCGAGGCATGCGAGGCCCCGCGACGCTCGGCGCGCGTCCAGGGACCAGACCCTCGCACAGCGGGTCAGCACCAGGTAGAGCGCCATCAGGTGGATGACGTTGTCGCCGCCGTCGCCCATGAAGATGCTGCGGTTCTGCAGTGAGAGCACCCCTGCCATGAACAGGACGGACGCGGCCCGGGTCCGCCAGCCGATCATCAGGAGCGCGGCCGACGCCAGCGTGAGCGCGTACACGGTCTCGAACCAGATCGTGCTGTCCGACCACATCAGGACGGTGAAGGCGTCGTTGTTGGTGATGAGCCGGCGCGCCATGCCCCAGCTCCACGGACCGTCGGGGCCATAAAGCTCGTGACGGTGAGGCAGCTCGCGCAGCAGGAACAGCAGAAAAGTCGCGGAGACACCGATTCGGACGACGGCGCTCTGGTAGGGGCCGAGGGGGGCGGCCGTGACGCGCTGGACGGCGCGGGCGAGCGCGTGACCGACGGTCTCCGAGCTGCCGGCCGGGGCGGGGGCACTCATTTCTCCGCCTTTCCGGTCTGCGCCGCCTCGTCCGCCGTGTCCGTCCCGGGGAGGTCGGACGGGGTGACCGTCCACCACGGGAGCTCCCGGTACTCGGGCCGGGTGTCGGTCTTCTCGTCGCTCCACTCCGGGGCAGTGACGGAGCGTGTAACGGACCGCACCTGGATGCGCTCGACCGTGCCGCCGTAGCCGTGCTCGGCGAGCCGCAGCATGACGATGCGGCGGATGTAGCGCTCGGACAGCTCACCGCGCAGGCCGTTGGGGCGGTTCTCGCCGTCGTGGGACCCGGTGTAGAAGTCCCAGGCACGGCGCAGCTCGTTCTGGTCGACGTGGCTGGGGAGGAGATTTCCGCGGATCGCTTCGCCGTCCTCACCCGAGAGGTCGGTCCACCGAGTCACCTTGCTGCCGTCAGCACCGTCGTCGGACACCTCGGCGCGTACGTGCACGGAGATGTTCTGCTGGAGCGGATTGGGGGCGAACAGCTTCCAGTTCTGCTCGAACTCGGGGAAGACCCAGTCGTCGACCACCTCGCCGTGCTGCTTCGTCAGCGTGTTGGACGGCGCGACGTGCAGGAAAACCATGGCTATGTGTACGCAGGCCAGCAGCCCGAAGCCGGACAGCGCCAGCGCCGCTGCGATCTGGTACGGAAGCGAGAGCGCGGCCATACCGCCGCCCTGACGGCGTTCGGGCTGTGCGGCTTCCGCTGCTTCCGGGCTCTCGTGTCCAGGCCCTGCACCGGATCCGGGCTCCGGGCCTGCGGTGGTGTCCGACGACGGCGCCGCGGCGGCCGGGCCCGGGGGGAGGTCCGCCCCGGCCTCCGGTATTCCCTCGGGTGCGGGCTCCGCGTCCTGATCCGCCGTGGACGGGCGGTTCGTCACGCCGGGCCAGGCGAGCTTCTTCTCGTTTCCGGTGCGCCCACCGTGGTCCGCATCCATCCCGCCCCGATCCCGTCGATCACCGCTCAGTTATCCACAGGGTTGACACCCTACGGGCCTCCGACTCACCATTGAAGCCAAGGAACCGAACGATCGGTCGGTAGGGAGCCCAGGATGGCGGCAGTGACTGCGGACCAGACGACGCAGGGGACGGCGGGCACGCCGGACGGGGCGGGTGAGGAGCGTCTGGCGGCGTTCGACGCCGCGGTGGCGGCCGACGACCGGATCGAGCCGCGGGACTGGATGCCCGACGCGTATCGGGCCTCTCTGGTCCGCCAGATGGCCCAGCACGCCCACTCCGAGATCATCGGCATGCAGCCCGAGGCCAACTGGATCTCACGGGCGCCCTCACTGCGCCGCAAGGCGATCCTGATCGCGAAGGTGCAGGACGAGGCCGGGCACGGCCTGTATCTGTACAGCGCGGCGGAGACGCTGGGGACCAGCCGCGAGGAGCTGCTCGACAAACTGCACGCCGGGCGGCAACGCTATTCCTCGATCTTCAACTACCCCACGCTGACCTGGGCGGACGTCGGCGCGATCGGCTGGCTGGTGGACGGTGCCGCGATCACCAACCAGGTGCCGCTGTGTCGCTGCTCCTACGGCCCGTACGCGCGGGCGATGGTCCGGATCTGCAAGGAGGAGTCCTTCCACCAGCGCCAGGGGTACGAGCTGCTGCTCGCCCTCAGCCGGGGCACCTCAGCCCAGCACGAAATGGCGCAGGACGCGGTGAACCGCTGGTGGTGGCCTTCCCTGATGATGTTCGGTCCGCCCGACGACTCCTCGGCGCACTCCGCGCAGTCGATGGCCTGGAAGATCAAACGGCACTCCAACGACGAGCTGCGCCGGCGCTTCGTCGACATCTGCGTCCCGCAGGCAGAGGCGCTGGGGCTCGCCCTACCCGACCCCGACATCCGGTGGAACGAGGAGCTGGGGCAGCACGACTACGGGGCGATCGACTGGACGGAGTTCCAGGAGGTCCTCAAGGGCAACGGACCATGCAACGAACAACGGCTGACCCAGCGGCGCGCGGCCCACGAGGAAGGCACCTGGGTCCGCGACGCGGCAGCGGCATACGCAGAGAAGCACGCGGCACGGCCCGGCACAGCCGGAGCGGCCACCCGGCCCGCGGAGGCGACCGCATGAGCACCTCGACCGACTGGCCTCTGTGGGAGGTGTTCGTGCGTTCCCGGCGCGGGCTGTCCCACACCCACGCGGGCAGCCTGCACGCACCGGACGCCGAGATGGCCCTGCGCAACGCCCGCGATCTGTACACACGCCGCTCAGAAGGCGTCTCTCTCTGGGTGGTCCCCTCGACGGAGATCACCGCCTCCTCGCCGGACGAGAAGGACTCGTTCTTCGAACCCGCCGGGGACAAGCCCTACCGCCACCCCACGTTCTACGAGATCCCGGAAGGGGTGAAGCACCTGTGACCGCGGCTCTCGCCCTCGGCGACGACGCGCTGGTGCTGTCGCACCGGCTGGGGGAGTGGGCCGGCCACGCCCCGGTGCTGGAGGAGGAGGTGGCCCTGGCCAACATCGCGCTCGATCTGCTGGGTCAGGCCAGGATGCTGCTCTCTTTCGTGGGCGACGAGGACCAGCTGGCCTACCTCCGTGAGGAGCGTGCCTTCCGCAACGTACAGCTGGTCGAGCAGCCGAACGGCGACTTCGCCGACACCATCGCCCGCCAGCTCTACTTCTCCGTCCACCAGCACCTGCTGTACGAGGAGCTGGCCGCCGGTGGGAGCGAGTTCGCGGATCTCGCGGCCAAGGCGGTCAAGGAGGTCGCCTATCACCGGGACCACGCGGAGCAGTGGGTCCTTCGACTCGGTGACGGCACCACGGAAAGCCATGGGCGCATGCAGCGCGCGCTGGACGCCCTGTGGCGTTTCACCGGTGAACTGTTCGAACCGGTCGAGGGAATCGACGTCGACCGGCTCGCCCTGCGCGAGGGCTGGCTGGCCGCTGTCACCTCCGTGGTGGAGCGGGCCACCCTGACCCTCCCGGCGGGGCCACAGTCCGGCGCCTGGACGGCCGGAGCGGGCAGACAGGGTCTGCACACTGAGCCGTTCGGGCCGATGCTCGCCGAGATGCAGCATCTGCACCGCAGCCACCCGGGGGCGTCATGGTGACCATCGAGACCCCGCTGGAAGCGGAGCTCCATCGGCTGGCGGGCTCCGTGCCCGACCCCGAGCTGCCGGTCCTCACGCTGGACGAGCTCGGTGTGCTCCGCGGTGTGCGGGTGGACGGACCGGACAAGGTCACTGTGCGGCTCACCCCGACGTACACCGGCTGCCCGGCCATCGAGAGCATGTCCGCCGACATCGAGCGTGTGCTGCACGACCACGGCATCCCGGAGGTGTCGGTGGTCACGGTCCTGGCCCCGGCCTGGTCGACGGACGACATCAGCGACGAGGGGCGCCGCAAGCTCGCGGAGTTCGGCATAGCGCCGCCACGGCCGGGGAGCGGGCCCGGCGGTCCGGTTCCTCTGACGCTCTCGGTGCGCTGTCCGCACTGCGGTTCCACGGACACGGAGCTGCTGAGCCGGTTCTCCTCCACCGCGTGCAAGGCGCTGCGCCGCTGTGTGGCGTGCCGTGAACCGTTCGACCACTTCAAGGAGTTGTAGATGTTCCATCCGCTCCGGGTCAGCGCGATCGAACGGATCACTGACGACGCTGTGGCCGTCACCTTCGCCGTGCCGTCCGAACTGCGCGAGACCTTCCGCCACACTCCCGGACAGCACCTGAATGTGCGCTTCCGCGTAGGTGGCGAGGAGATCAGGCGGTCGTACTCGATCTGCGCACCGGCGACCGAGCAGCCGGGCGCCCCCTCGCTGCGGGTGGGCATCCGCATGGTCGACGGAGGCGCGTTCTCGACGTACGCCCTCAAGGAGCTGGCCGTGGGGGACCAGCTGGAGGCGATGGCTCCGATGGGCCGCTTCGTCCTCGCTCCGCGACCCGGCCACTTCGCGGCGATCGTCGGCGGCAGCGGCATCACCCCCGTGCTTTCGATAGCGGCGACCCTGCTGGCCAAGGAGCCCTCCGCGCGCTTCTGTCTGATCCGCAGCGACCGGACAGCCGCGTCGACGATGTTCCTCGACGAGGTGGCGGACCTCAAGGACCGCTATCCGGACCGCTTCCAGCTGGCGACCGCGCTGTCCCGGGAGGTACAGGCTGCCGGGCTCCCCTCGGGCCGGCTGGACAGCGAGCGGCTCACCGGGCTGCTGCCCGCACTGTTGTCGGTGCCCGATGTGGACGGCTGGTTCCTGTGCGGACCTCTCGGCCTGGTCCGTGGGGCGGAGAGCGCGCTGCGCGCACTCGGCGCCGACCGGTCACGGATCCATCAGGAGATCTTCCACGTCGCCGACGAGGGGACGGCGCTACCGACGGCCGCCAGGGTGGCAGCGCCGTCGGAGAGCAGGCTCACGGCGACACTCGACGGACGGTCGGGCAGCTGGCCGGTCCAGGACGGCGAATCGCTGCTGGACACGGTGCTCCGAAGCCGGTCCGACGCTCCGTATGCCTGCAAGGGGGGAGTGTGCGGGACCTGCCGGGCCTTCCTGGTCTCGGGCGAAGTGCGGATGGACCGCAATTTCGCGCTGGAGCCGGAGGAGACCGGGGCAGGCTTCGTACTGGCCTGCCAGTCGCACCCCGTCACCCCGGAAGTCGAACTCGACTTCGACCGCTGAGGCCGCATGGGGCGGAACAGACACACGCCCGACAGCACCACGTCACGTCACGTCACGTCACGTCACGTCACGTCACGTCACGTCACGTCAGAGGACGAACGCCGAGTTCCCGTTGTCCGTGACCATCGGGCGCCCGGCGCCGTCCCAGGCCAGCATCCCGCCGTCGATGTTCACGGCGTCGAGACCCTGCTGCACCAGATACTGAGTGACCTGGGCGGACCGGCCTCCCACGCGGCACATCACATGCACACGCCGACCGTCGTCGGCCGCTTCGGTCAGCTCACCGAAGCGGCCCACGAAGTCACTCATGGGAATGTGCAGCGCACCCTCGACATGCCCGGCCGCCCACTCGTCGTCCTCCCGGACGTCCAGCACGAAGCCGTCCGACGGAACCGCCGCGACGTCCACCGATGGCAGCGGAGCGAAATTCATGGGTATGCCTTCTCTCGTACGAACGCCCAGGGTCATCCGGAACGCTACTGCACCAGCCCCGCCAGCTCGTCCTCGCGCCGGGACACGTCCGTCAGAAGCTTCTCGCCGATGTCGTCCAGCAGCCGGTCGGGATCGTCCGGTGCCATCCGCAGCATCGAACCGATGGCGCTCTCCTCCAGCTCCTGGGCCAGAACCGTCAGCAGCTCCTTACGGCGGCTGAGCCACTCCAGTCGCGCGTAGAGCTCCTCGCTCTCGCTCAGCCGCAGCTCCGGCGTCACAGGCCCCGCCGCCCACTCGGCGGCCAGCTCCTTCAGCAACGCCACGTCGCCGCGTCCGTAGGCCGCGTTGACACGAGAGATGAACTCGTCCCGCCGTGTCCGTTCCTCCTCGTCCGGTGCCAGGTCCGGATGGGCCTGACGGGCCAGCTCCCGGTAGAGCTTGCGTGCCTCCTCGCCCGGCCTGACCCGCTTCGGCGGGCGGACAGGCTGGTCGGTGAGCATGGCCGAGGCCTCGGGCGAGAGCCCGTCCGAGTCCATCCAGTCGTGGAAGAGCTCGTCGACGCCAGGCATCGGCATGACGATCGCCCGTGCCTCCTGGGCCTTCCGCAGATCCTCCGGATCACCGGTCTTCGCAGCCCGCGCCTCCGCGATCTGGGCATCGAGCTCGTCGAGGCGTGCATACATCGGGCCGAGCTTCTGGTGATGCAGCCGGGAGAAGTTCTCCACCTCGACCCGGAAGGTCTCCACCGCGATCTCGAACTCGATCAGAGCCTGCTCGGCCACCCGGACGGCCTTGGCGAGCCGCTCCTCGGGCCGAGGGGCACCGCCCTCGCCCGCCGGCGCGTCGCCGCCCACCTCACCGGCCGCGCCGCCTGCCGGATCGCCGGCCGTGTCACCGGCCGTGTCACCGGCGGCGGGACCCCCCTCCGGCGCATCGCCCGGATCCGCTCGCGGGCTGTCACCCTGGGACGCGTCCTCCGCGTGCCGCGGCACATCCTGCACCTGCTGCGGCTCGTCCTGCCGGTCCTGGTTCTGCCGGTCTTCGTCGTTCCGGGTGTTCGGCACCCCGGCGGCTTCGTGGGTCACCCGTCCAGCGTATGGCCACGGCCCGCGCCACGGAGACACGCGGTGGCCACAAGATCCGTTCAGACAACGAGCTCAGCGGCTATCCGCCCGGCTCGGACCGCCCGGACGAGCTCGGCGTGATCCGCCTCGGTCCGGTCCGCGTACGTCACGGCGAAATCGGCGACCGCCGCGTCCAGCTCGGTGTTCTTCCCGCAGTAACCCGCGAGCAGCCGGGGATCGGCGCTGTGCGCATGGGCGCGGGCCAGCAGCGCGCCGGTCATCCGCCCGTAGTCGTCGACCTGGTCCGCCGCGAGCGCGGCCGGATCCACACTGCCCTTGCGGTTCCTGAACTGCCGCACCTGGTACGGCCGGCCGTCGACCTCGGCCCAGCCGAGCAGTATGTCGCTGACCACCTGCATCCGCTTCTGCCCCAGCACCACCCGGCGCCCCTCGTGCACCACGTCAGGCACCTCGAAGCCGACCCGCGGGAGACAGGGGGAAAGCACGGAAGGGCGGGCCTCCTTCACCTGCAGGACCAGCGGCTCACCACGGTGGTCGAGGAGCAGCACCACATACGACCGGGTCCCCACACTTCCCGTGCCGACCACGCGGAACGCCACATCGTGGATCGCGTAGCGGGCCAGCAGCGGAATCCTGTCCTCCGAGAGCGTCCCGAGGTAGGCCCCGAGCCCCTCCGCGACGGCTGCCGCCTCCGCGTCGGGCACCCGGCGCAGCACCGGCGGCGCGTCGACGAAGCGACGGCCTCCGTCCTCGCTCTCCTCCGTGGATCTGGCGGCGAAGCGAGCGCTCGTGTTGTTCCGTGCCTTCGCGGAAACCCGCTCCAGCGTCCCCAGCAGGTCCCGAGCGTCGGTGTGTGAGACGAGCTCCTCGTCCGCGATGGCGTTCCACGCGTCGAGTGCGGGCAGCCCGGCCAGCAGACGCATCGTGCGCCTGTACGCGCCCACCGTGTCGTACGCACCCTGCCGGCAGGTGGCCTCGTCCGCCCCGGCCTCCCTGCCCGCGAGCACCAGCGAGGTCGCGAGCCGCTTGAGATCCCACTCCCACGGGCCGAACACGGTCTCGTCGAAGTCGTTGAGATCGATGACCAGGTTGCCGCGCGCATCGCCGTACAGTCCGAAGTTGGCCGCGTGCGCATCGCCGCAGAGCTGGGCCCCCACCCCCGTGACCGGAGTGCCCATCAGGTCATGCGCCATCAGGCCGGCCGAGCCGCGAAGGAACGCGAACGGTGTCGCCGCCATCCGCCCCACCCGTATGGGTGTCAGGCCCGGCACCCGGCCCTGGTTGGACTCCTCGACCGCCTGTACCGCATCCGGCCTGTCGGCGGGCAGGGCCAGAGAACTGTGCGCGGAGCGTGGCACCTTGCGCCTCAGCGCCTTGCCCGCGGCTTTCGGCGACTCCGTGCCCGCTCCGGACGTCCGCACCTCACCGGCCACGCGCCGCGCGAAGCCGGGCACGACCGGGATGCGCCCGTCCCCTGCCGCCCGCTGAACCGGCACCATGGCCTCGGCCTCGCCCATGGAGCGCCGCCTCCCCTGCATCGTTCGACCGATCCGTCCGATCAACATCAACTGCGGTCGACGGTACAGCCGTCCCGTGACAGCCGTCTGCCCCTGTCGACAACTCGGTGGTCGGCCTGTGGACAACATCTTGGAGCAGCCGGGCACCACATCTTCGCCCGGACCGGCAGACCCGTGGCACGTAGGGTCAACAGCGGGCCGACCCGTGGCACGAAGGGTCAACAGCCCCCTGGGCCTGCCAGATAGGCGTCCGCCCACCGCCCGAGCTCCTTGAGAGCGGGCTCCATGGCTGAGCCGGCCTCCGTCAGCCGGTACGCCACGCGCAGCGGGGGCCCCTCATCGACCTGGCGCACCACGAGGCCGGCCGCCCCCAGTTCGGTCAGCCGGTCCGAGAGCATCCGCTCACTGATGCCTGGAATCGCCCGCCGCAGATCCGCGAAGTACACCGGCCGCTGCATCAGCACCGAGACGATCGGGCCTGTCCAGCGCTTCCCGAACAGCTCGAAGACGCGGGTGATGCTCCCATCCACCTGCCGACAGGCCTTCTCGTCGTGATCCGCCATGCCCTCAGAGTACTGCGCCACAGTTCGGGGCTTATGAAAAGTAAGGAACTATGTTATTAATAGGTACGTACTGAAAGACCGATCGCGCCCGCTGCGCCCGTGGGCACCGTCCGCGGGCCGACGCCGAGCCGCCACCGACTCCCCCGGAGATTCCCATGGCCACGCTTCTGCACCTCGACTCCGCCGTCTTTCCCCAGGGCTCCACGTCTCGCGAGGTCACCGCCGCCTTCGTCGCGGCCTGGCGTGAGCAGCACCCCGACGGTGAAGTCGTCTACCGAGACCTCGCGGCCGCCCCTCTCCCCCACCTGGACGCCTCGGCAGTGGCCGCGGGCGCCGAGGACACCCTGCGGGGGGAACTGGCAGCCGAACTCGCCGCCGCGGACGCCGTACTCATCGGCGCACCGATGTACAACTTCTCCATCCCGTCCACCCTCAAGGCATGGCTTGACCAGGTGATCATCGTCGGCCACAACGCGGGTCCGGACAGTCCCGTCGCCGGCACGCCGGTCACCGTCGTGGCCAGCCGTGGCGGTTCGTACGCCCCCGGCACCCCGCGCGAGGAGTTCGAGTTCGTCCAGAACTACCTGGAGAAGGTGCTGACGGGCATGCTGGGAGCCGAAGTCGACTTCATCGTCCCGGAGTTGACGCTGGCGCACTCGAAGCCCGAGATGGCAGAGCTCATCCCCCTCGCTGACGCCTCCCGCAGCCAGGCCTTCAGCGACGCGGCAGAGAAGGCCAAGGCTCTCGCAGCGCGCCTCGCCGTCTGACACAGACCCTGACGGACGGCCCGCACGAAACACCTCTTTGGTGCGGATCCGACGTTTCACGTGAAACAGCAGCCGCCTCGACCCAGACTTCCGCACCGGGTGCGGACTTCATCACAGCACCTGGTGGCCGGACACGGCGCCCGGTGGTCCGCACAACGAAGAACCCCCGCCCCGGATCTCTCCGGTGCAGGGGTTCTGTCGAACCAACCCGGCAGTCGCAAGCGACTGCCCGTTGTGCGCGAGGGGGGATTTGAACCCCCACGTCCCTAAGGACACTGGCACCTGAAGCCAGCGCGTCTGCCGTTCCGCCACTCGCGCATAAGTGGTGTTTCGAGGCTCTCTCACCGAGTGGTACGAGCGCCTGGCGACAACCGAAGATTAGCACGCTGGACAGGGTGGATTCACATCCGTTGTTTCGCCGGACTCACGACGGGAACCGGGAACGCGGAAAGCCCGGCCCCACTCCTCCTGAGTGCACCCGGAGTGCGGGACACTGTCAGGAGGGCACCTCTACGATCCGTGTGAGAGGTGACACTCATCCACTGTGCAGACAAGGGGAACCAGCCGATTTCCCCACGCGTGGATACGATCAGTAAGCAGTACAGGGATGACGACACCGGAGGAGGTGCCCCATGGGAGTCATGAAGCGTTTCGAGCAGCGTCTCGAAGGTCTGGTCAATGGCACCTTCGCCAAGGTTTTCAAGTCCGAGGTGCAGCCGGTCGAGATCGCGGGAGCACTCCAGCGCGAGTGCGACAACAACGCGTCGATCTGGAACCGTGAGCGAACCGTTGTGCCCAACGACTTCATCGTCGAGCTCAGCACTCCGGACTACGAGCGGCTCAGTCCGTACTCCGGCCAGCTGGGGGACGAACTGTCCGGCCTCGTACGTGACTACGCCAAGCAGCAGCGGTACAGCTTCATGGGACCGATCAAGGTCCATCTGGAGAAGGCGGAAGACCTCGACACGGGTCTCTACCGCGTACGCAGCCGGACCCTGGCGTCGAGTTCGTCACAGCAGGGCCAGCAGAGCGGTCCCGCTCCCCACGCCCAGCAGAACCGCCCCGCCGCCCCTCAGGGGCCGGGCGGTTACGGTTACCCGCCGGCTTCCGCTCCTCCCATGCCCCCGACTCCGCCGCCGGGCGCCGGGCGCCCCGGAGGCCCTTCCAGCGACTGGCGCCCGCCGGCCGCATCCGGACCCATGCCGGATGCTCAGGTGAGGCGCTGGATCGAGATCAACGGCACCCGCCATCAGATCTCCCGTCCGACGTTGGTGATGGGACGAAGCACCGATGCCGACGTGCGGATCGACGACCCCGGCGTATCCCGCCGGCACTGTGAGATCCGGACCGGAACGCCCTCGACGATCCAGGATCTAGGGTCTACCAACGGCATCGTGGTAGACGGACAGCACACCACCCGCGCTACGCTCCGCGACGGCTCGCGGATCGTCGTGGGCAGCACCACCATCGTTTACCGGCAAGCCGAAGGGTGAAGCGGGGGCAATGTCAGAGCTGACCCTGACGGTCATGCGGCTAGGTTTCCTAGCTGTTCTGTGGCTATTCGTAATCGTGGCCGTCCAGGTCATTCGCAGCGACCTGTTCGGTACGCGCGTCACGCAGCGCGGCTCACGCCGCACTGCCGGTGACGCCCGTCCGCAGCAGGCGCGCCAACAGCAAGCAGCGCCGCCTCAGCAGCGCCAGCAGTCCGGGCGCCAGCGCCGCGGAGCACCCACAAAGCTGGTCGTCTCCGAAGGCACGCTCACCGGCACCACCGTCGCGCTCCAGGGCCAGACCATCACCCTGGGCCGGGCGCACGATTCAACGATCGTGCTGGATGACGACTACGCGTCCAGCAGGCATGCCAGGATCTACCCGGACCGTGACGGCCAGTGGATCGTCGAGGATCTCGGGTCCACCAACGGCACCTATCTCGACCGGACCCGGCTCACCACCCCGACACCTGTTCCGCTGGGCGCGCCGATCCGCATCGGCAAGACCGTCATCGAGCTGCGGAAGTAGTACGACAATGAGCGAGCGGAGCGAGCGAGCCGCCGCGGTCCTGACGACGGACCCGGCCCGGCTCCCGACCGGAGGGTGGGCAGTGTGGCTCGAGACCGGCTGTACCCCGAGCCGACGGGCGAGGTGCGCATGAGCTTGTCCCTGCGCTTCGCCGCCGGATCGCACAAGGGCATGATCCGGGAAGGCAACGAGGACTCCGGCTACGCCGGTCCCCGCCTTCTCGCCATCGCCGACGGCATGGGCGGCCAGGCGGCCGGAGAGGTCGCCAGCTCCGAGGTGATCTCCACGCTCGTCCAGCTCGACGACGACGTCCCGGGCTCCGACATCCTGACCGCGCTCGGTACGGCGGTCCAGCGGGCCAACGACCAGCTGCGCGTCATGGTCGAGGAGGACCCCCAGCTGGAGGGCATGGGCACCACGCTCACGGCCCTGCTCTGGACCGGACAGCGCCTCGGCCTCGTCCACGTCGGCGACTCCCGTGCGTACCTGCTGCGCGACGGCGTACTGACGCAGATCACCCAGGACCACACCTGGGTGCAGCGCCTCGTCGACGAGGGCAGGATCACCGAGGAAGAGGCCACCACCCACCCGCAGCGTTCCCTGCTGATGCGAGCCCTGGGCAGCGGCGACCATGTGGAGCCCGACCTCTCCGTCCGGGAGGTCCGCGCCGGTGACCGCTATCTGATCTGCTCGGACGGACTCTCCGGCGTCGTCTCCCACCAGACGATGGAAGAGACCCTGGCCAGCTACCAGGGCCCGCAGGAGACCATCCAGGACCTCATCCAGCTCGCCCTGCGCGGCGGCGGGCCCGACAACATCACCTGCATCGTCGCCGACGTCCTGGACGTCGACAGCAACGACAGCGTGGCCGGGCAGCTCAACGACACCCCGGTCATCGTCGGCGCGGTCGCCGAGAACCAGGCCGCCCAGGCGAACGACGGCCGCGCCATGGAGACACCGGCGGGCCGTGCGGCCGGCCTCGGCCGCCCCGTGCCGCCGCCCTCCGGAGGCTTCGGCCCCCCTGGCAGCGGCGACGACATGGGCTACGGCTCCGGCCCGGACGACGCCTTCACCTCGTACACCGACGACGACTTCGTGAAGCCGCGCGGCCGCCGCAGGTGGCTGAAGCGGTCGCTCTACATCGTGCTCGCGCTGGCCGTCATCGGTGGTGGCGTCTACGGCGGATACCGCTGGACCCAGACGCAGTTCTACGTGGGCGCGAAGGACGACAACGTCGCGCTGTACCGCGGAATCAGCCAGGACCTCGCCTGGGTGTCGCTCTCGAAGGTCGAAGAGGACACCGAGATCGAACTGAAGTACCTCCCGCCCTACTGGCGCAACAAGGTCGAGGCGACCATCTCCCAGGGCAACCTCACCGATGCCCGCAAGAAGATCAGCGAGCTCGACGCCCAGGCCTCCGCCTGCAAGAAGGACGCGCAGCGACGCGCGGCCGAGGCGGACGCCAACGCCGCCAAGGAGCAGGGCGAAGCCGCCGCCGACAGCACGTCCGCAACGTCTCCCGCCAAGGAGACCAAGACCGCGACTCCCACTCCCGGCCCCAGCCTCTCGGAGGAAGAGAACAAGCTGGCCCAGCAGTGCGGTAAGCAGTAAGCCGTAGGGGGCCTTCAGCACATGAGCGTTGTCACAAACACGACCACCATCGGCGCGATCGACGCACCGAGCCGCCGTAACACCGAGCTGGTTCTGGTTGCCTTCGCCGTTCTGATCTCGGTTTTCGCCTACGCCAACGTGGGCCTCGCCCTCAACGGCGAACTGCCCGCCGGCATGCTCGGCTACGGGCTGGGACTCGCGCTGCTCGGCGGGGTGGCGCACCTGGCCGTGCGCAGATTCGCCCCGTACTCGGATCCGCTGCTGCTTCCGCTGGCGACCCTGCTGAACGGGTTGGGTCTGGCATTCATCTGGCGGCTGGACCAGTCGGAGCGGTTCCAGGCGCTCAAGACGTTCGCACCGGCCGCCTCCAAGCAGCTGATGTTCTCAGCGGTCGGTGTGGCCCTGCTGGTCGTCGTCCTGATCGTCCTCAAGGACCACCGCATCCTGCAGCGCTACACCTACATCTCCATGCTGGTCGCGCTGTTCCTGCTGATCCTGCCGATGTTCTTCCCCGCCGTGAACGGTGCCAAGATCTGGATCAACATCCCCGGCGTCGGCACGATCCAGCCGGGGGAGTTCGCCAAGATCATCATTGCGGTCTTCTTCGCCGGCTATCTCATGGTCAAGCGTGACGCACTGGCCCTGGCCAGCCGCCGTTTCATGGGGCTCTACCTGCCCCGTGGCCGTGACCTCGGGCCGATCCTGATGGTCTGGGCGTTCTCGATCCTGATCCTGGTCTTCGAGACCGACCTGGGATCCTCGCTGCTGTTCTTCGGCATGTTCGTCGTCATGCTGTACGTCGCCACGGAGCGCACCAGCTGGATCGTCTTCGGACTCCTGATGTCCGGCGCGGGCGCGGTCGGTGTGGCCACGTTCGAGAAGCACGTCCAGGACCGCGTCACGGCCTGGCTCGACCCCTTCGCGGGCTGGGGAGAAATCGCCGCCAGCGAGCAGATGGCCAAGTCCCTCATGGCGTTCGGCTCGGGCGGCACCCTCGGCACCGGCCTCGGCCAGGGCAACTCCGACCTGATCGGATTCGCCGCCAACTCCGACTTCATCCTCGCGACCGTCGGCGAGGAACTCGGCCTGGCGGGCATGATGGCCGTCCTGCTCGTCTACGGCCTGATCGTCGAGCGCGGTGTCCGTACGGCGCTCGCCGCCCGCGACCCCTTCGGCAAGCTCCTCGCGATCGGCCTCTCCGGTTCCTTCGCCATCCAGGTCTTCGTCGTCGCCGGCGGTGTCATGGGGCTCATCCCGCTGACCGGTATGACCATGCCGTTCCTCGCGGCCGGTGGTTCGTCCGTCATCGCCAACTGGGCCCTCGTCGGGATCCTGATCAGAATCAGCGATACGGCCCGGCGCCCCGCCCCGGCCCCCGCACCATCCCCGGACGCCGAGATGACACAGGTGGTCCGACCGTGAACAAGCCGCTCCGCAGGATCGCGATCTTCTGCGGCATCCTCGTCCTGGCCCTGTTGGTCCGCACCAACTACGTCCAGTACGTGCGTGCCGACGAGCTCAACGCGAACGAGCACAACCGCCGCGTCCAGATCGAGCGCTACGCCCATGAGCGCGGCAACATCATCGTCGACGGCGAACCCGTCACGGGCTCGGTCGAGACCACGGACAGCGACTTCAAGTACAAGCGCGTCTGGAAGAACGGCCCCATGTGGGCACCCGTCACCGGGTACTCCTCGCAGGCTTTCGACTCCTCGCAGCTGGAGAGCATCGAGGACGGCATCCTCACCGGCAACAGCGACGACCTGTTCTTCGACCGCACCCTGTCGATGTTCACCGGCGAGAAGAAGACCGGCGGGAACATCGTCACCACCCTCGACGGCGCCGCCCAGAAGGCCGCCTTCGAGGGTCTCGGCGACAAGAAGGGCGCCGTCGCCGCGCTCGATCCGCAGACCGGCGCCGTCCTGGCACTGGCCAGCACACCCTCGTACGACCCCTCGGTCTTCGCGGGCAACTCCATGAAGGACTCGGACGCCCGGCAGAAGCTCCTGAAGGACGAGGACAAGCCGATGCTGAACCGGGCCCTGCGGGAGACCTACCCGCCGGGCTCTACGTTCAAGGTCGTCACGGCCTCCGCCGCGCTGGAGAACGGTCTCTACACCGACATCGACGCGAAGACGGATTCCCCTCTGCCCTGGCGGCTCCCGCAGTCGTCCAACCTGCTGCAGAACGAGGGCAACATCCCCTGCAAGGACGCCTCGCTCCGGGTGGCCCTGCGCTATTCCTGCAACACCGTCTTCGGCAAGATGAGCGACGACCTCGGCAACGAGAAGATGATCGAGCAGGCCGACAAGTTCGGCTTCAACAAAGAGGTCTTCACGCCGGTCCGGGCCGACGCCAGCGTCTACCCGAAGGACAACCCGCCGCAGAACGCCATGGCGGGCATCGGCCAGGCGTCCAACCGCACGACTCCGCTCCAGATGGCCATGGTGGCGTCCGCGATCGCCAACGACGGCAAGCTCATGCAGCCGTACATGGTCGCCCAGCGCCAGGCGCCGAACCTGGACACCATCTACACGCACGAGAAGGAGCAGCTCAGCCAGCCGCTCTCGGCGGAGAACGCCCAGAAGGTGCAGCAGATGATGGAGACCGTGGTCAAGGAGGGCACGGGAACCAACGCGCAGATCGACGACGTCACTGTCGGCGGCAAGACGGGTACCGCGCAGCACGGCCTCAACAACAGCGAGAAGCCGTACGCCTGGTTCATCTCGTACGCCAAGACCGACAGCGGCTCCCCGGTCGCCGTCGCCGTGGTGGTCGAGGACGGCAACGCCAACCGGGACGACATCTCCGGCGGCGGCCTGGCCGCTCCGATCGCCAAGAACGTGATGAAGGCGGTACTCGACGGAAAGTAGTGACACCCGTCACAACTTCTGTCCACACCAGCACATTGGGATACCGGTCGGATATCAGCTGACGGGTGCGGGCCGATCACGCCGGGAGCGCCCGGTAGCGTATGCGCGAACAGCGCACCGCCGGACCACACACGGGTGCGGTCGGGACTGACGGAGAGGGCTGGATCAGTTATGGAAGAGCCGCGTCGCCTCGGCGGCCGGTACGAGCTGGGCTCGGTGCTCGGCCGTGGTGGCATGGCCGAGGTCTACCTCGCGCATGACACCCGGCTCGGCCGCACCGTCGCTGTGAAGACACTGCGGGCCGACCTCGCCCGCGACCCGTCTTTCCAGGCACGGTTCCGCCGTGAGGCCCAGTCCGCCGCCTCGCTCAACCACCCCGCGATCGTCGCCGTCTACGACACCGGCGAGGACTACGTCGACGGGGTCTCCATCCCGTACATCGTGATGGAGTACGTCGACGGGTCCACGCTCAGAGAGCTCCTGCACTCCGGCCGCAGGCTGCTGCCGGAGCGGACCCTCGAAATGACGGTCGGGATCCTCCAGGCGCTGGAGTACTCGCACCGCGCCCAGATCGTCCACCGCGACATCAAGCCGGCGAACGTCATGCTGACGCGCACCGGCCAGGTCAAGGTCATGGACTTCGGCATCGCCCGTGCCATGGGCGACTCCGGCATGACGATGACCCAGACCGCCGCGGTCATCGGCACCGCCCAGTACCTCTCTCCGGAGCAGGCGAAGGGCGAACAGGTCGACGCGCGGTCCGACCTGTACTCCACCGGCTGCCTGCTCTACGAGCTGCTCGCGGTCCGGCCGCCGTTCGTCGGTGACTCGCCGGTAGCGGTCGCGTACCAGCACGTGCGTGAGGAGCCGCAGCCTCCGAGCAACTTCGATCCCGAGATCACGCCCGAGATGGACGCCATCGTCCTGAAGGCGCTGACCAAGGACCCCGACTACCGCTACCAGTCGGCCGACGAGATGCGCGCCGACATCGAGGCCTGCCTCGACGGTCAGCCGGTCGCGGCCACGGCGGCCATGGGCGCGGCGGGTTACGGCGGGTACGACGCCTACAACAACGACCAGCCCACCACCGCCCTGCGGGCGGCGGACCAGGGCGGTGGCCAGACGTCCATGCTCCCCCCGGTCAATCCGGACGACGGCGGCTACGGCTACGACGACCGCCCGGGCCGCCGACGCCAGAAGAAGAGCAACACCTCGACGATCCTCCTGGTCGTAGCCGGCATCCTGGTGCTCATCGGCGCGATCCTGATCGGCCGTACGGTCTTCAGCTCCAGCGGCGGCAACAACAGCACGTTCGACGCGCCGAACATGGTCGGCTCCACGCTCGCCGAGGCGCAGAAACTCGCGGACAACGCCGATGTCGAGCTGAAGGTCGGTTCCAAGGAGCCCTGCGAGAAGCAGGAGAAGGACAAGATCTGCAGCCAGAGCCCGGGCCCCGACGAAAAGATGGAGTCGGGCGAGACCGTGACGGTCGTCGTCTCCACCGGCGCCCCGAAGGTCGAGGTCCCGGACGTCCTGGAGAAGTCCGAGGACAGCGCCCGCAAGAAGCTGGAGGACGAGGGCTTCACGGTGAACGTCAAGACCGCCGAGTCCGAGAAGACAGTGGACACGGTCATCTCGCAGGACCCCGAGGGCGGTTCGAAGGTCGAGAAGGACACCGAGGTCACGATCACCGTGGCCAAGGAGGCGACCGAGCCGATGCCCGATGTGCGCACCCGCTCCTACGACGCGGCTGTGGCACAGCTGAACGCCCTCGGGTTCACCAACGTGTCGAAGCAGGACGTCGACTCGGAGGAGGCCGCCGGGACCGTCGTCGAGCAGACGCCCACAGGTCCGAGCAAGCAGGCCAAGGACGTCCAGATCGTCCTCAAGGTCTCCAAGGGCCCGGCTCAGCCCGAGCAGGTCACCATCCCCGGTGACATCGTCGGCAAGCGGTTCCAGGATGCGAAGGGCACGCTCGAAGGCCTGGGTCTCGTGGTCGCACTCGCGCCCAATTCTTCCGACAAGCCCAACGCCATGGTGATGCAGGCCGACCCAGGGCCCAACTCCCAGGTCGACAAGGGTGGCACGGTCACCCTCACCACCATCGGTGGTACGGACGGCGGCAACCCCTTCGACGGCCTGGGGGGCTGACCCGCCCGGCGCCGCAGTCGCGGACAGACACAGGGCCCCGGTCACCTCTACGGTGACCGGGGCCCTGTGCTTTCGTCCGTGGTGCCGGGCGGGACTGTACGGACAACGGCCCGAGGGCTGTCCCGATCCCGGACAGCCCTTAGCGCAGCTCCGCCGGCTTCGTACGGTCGCGGTCCACCTTCTCGGTCCTCACCAGCTCACCCCACACGATGTAGCGGTACTTCGACGTGTAGACGGGGGTGCACGTGGTCAGCGTGATGTAGCGGCCGGCCTTCTTCACGCCCGACTCCTTGGGCACCGGGGCGATCGCGTCGACGTCGAACTTCGACGTCTGGGGAAGCTCCGCGAAGACCTTGTAGACGTACCAGGTGTCCTTGGTCTCGAAGACGACCGCGTCGCCCTTCTTCACCTTGTCGATGTTGTGGAACTTGGCGCCGTGCCCGTCCCGGTGCGCGGCGAGCGCGAAGTTGCCCTGGGCGTCCTTGGGCAGGGCCGACTTCACGGGGTCCGTGTAGTAGCCGGCGATCCCGTTGTTGAGCGTCCCGGTGTCGGTGCCCTTCTTGACCAGCACCTCGCCGTTCTTCATGGCGGGGACGTGGAGGAAGCCGATGCCGTCCCTGGTGTCCAGCGCTCCGGGACCTCCCGCCCAGCGGTCGCGGACGGTGTTGCCCTGCTTGTCCGCCTCACGGTCGGCCAGAACGTTGGTCCACCACAGCGAGTAGACGACGAACAGGCCCAGCACCAGCCCCGCGGTGATCAGCAGTTCGCCGAAGAGGCTCACCGCCGTCGCGACGGGATGGCGGCTTCTGCGCCGCACCGGGGCCGCCGGCTCGTCGGTGCGCTCTTCGTGATCGGTCCTCGCTGCCACCGCACCCGTCCCTGTCGTGATGTCGTCCAGCCCGCGTCAGCCGACGAGCGCGTCGGGCTTCCCCTTGCTGCGCGGCCGTTCGTCGACCATTTTGCCCCACACGATCATTCGGTACGTACTCGTGAACTCCGGGGTGCACGTCGTCAGCGTGATGTACCTGCCCGGGCCGGTGAAGCCGGAACCCGGGGGCACTTCGTCGATCACGGCCACATTGGACGGCGACGTCTGCGGAAGAATGCTGGTCATCTCGTACGTGTAGTAGGCGTCCTGCGTCTCGACCACGATCGGATCGCCCGGTTTCAGCTTGTTGACGTAGCGGAACGGTTCACCGTGGGTGTTGCGGTGGCCGGCCACCGCGAAGTTCCCCTGCTCGTCCGAAGGCATCGCGGTCTTCAGCTTGCCCTCGCCGTAGTGACCGATCATGCCGCGGTCGAGGACCTTCTCCTTGCTGATGCCCTCGGCGATCGGCGCGACGACGTCCAGCTTGGGGATGTGCATGATGGCGAACCCCTGACCGGGCTCGAAGGCCCCCGGGCTGCGCTCGCCGTGGGCCCAGTCGTCCTGGATCTTGCTCGTCTCCCGGCCGGCGATCTGGTCGGCGCGGACGTTGGTCCACCACAGCTGGTACGTGACGAACAGCAGCATCAGCACCCCGAAGGTGATGAACACCTCGCCGACGACCCTGCTGGCCACCACGGCCGGGCTGTCCTTGGCGGCACGGGCCGCGCGCCGGGCCTCCAGCCGTGACATCGGGACCGCGGGCTCCGTCGTGGCGGACCCCGTGGCGGGCCGAGGCTCGCTCCGACGTCTTCCACGCCCCTTGGCCGCCCGCCGGCGCTCGGCCCTTCCTCCCGTCGACGGCGGTTCGGAAGCGGACTCCGAAGTGCCGGATCCGGTCGGCTGTGACGCGCTCCGTGTGTCGGCGGTCCGCAGAGCGACGGTCTCGTCACTCAGGACCGGACCGGCATCGGTGACGGGCGGCGCGGGGTCCGGAAGGACGTCGGTGCCTGCCTGCACGGGGGCCGGATCGGGTGCGGGCCGCGCCGGAGGAGGCGCCCCTTGGCCGGATATGACCGCCACCCCCTGGACAGTGCCGGCGGTGGGGGCTGTTTCCGGCCCCTGATGCCCGTACCAGTCCCTCTGATAGCCCTCAGGGTCATACCACTCGGCCGCCGGCTCCGCGGGCCCCTCAGCCGCCGCCTGAGGCGCCTGCCGCGTCCCGTCGTCGCCCTGGGCGCTCTCCGCCCGGAACCAGGGCGAGGTGTGCTGCCCCGGCAGCGGGTCGTTCAGCGGGTCCGCGAGCTTCTCCACCGCCGCCTCGAACATGCCGTCGGGCTCGTACGCTCCCTGCGCGTACGGGCCGTCCTGCCCGGCAGGGGGGCGGGGTGAGGTCACGCGGCGGCCTTGCCCACCACCGGGGCGAGCCCCGCCGATCTCCCGACCGCGCCCTCGTCACCGCACTGCGCAAGCCAGTTGGCGAGCATCAGGTGACCGTGCTCCGTGAGCACCGATTCGGGGTGGAACTGCACGCCCTCCACCGCCTGTTCGCGGTGGCGCAGCCCCATGATGATGCCGTCGGCGGTGCGTGCGGTGACCTCGAGCTCGGGCGGGACCGTCGCGGGCTCGGCGGCCAGCGAGTGGTAGCGCGTCGCGGTGAACGGGGACGGCAGACCGGCGAAGACGCCCTTGCCCTCGTGCAGCACGGGTGAGGTCTTGCCGTGCAGCAGTTCCGGCGCCCGGCCCACCACACCGCCGTACGCGACGGCCATCGACTGCATCCCCAGGCAGACCCCGAAGACCGGGATCCCGCTCCGCGCGCAGTGGTGCACCATCTCGATGCAGACACCGGCCTGTTCGGGAGTGCCGGGGCCGGGCGACAGCAGGACCCCGGCGAAGCCGTCGTCGGCATGGGCCGTCGTCACCTCGTCGTTGCGCACCACTTCGCACTCGGCGCCGAGCTGGTAGAGGTACTGGACGAGGTTGAAGACGAAGCTGTCGTAGTTGTCGACGACGAGAATGCGTGCGCTCACTGACCGGACCCCGCTCCGCTGGTGCCTTCGCCGTCCACCGTCACATCACCGAACGGGAGCAGTGGCTCCGCCCAGGGGAAGACGTACTGGAAGAGCGCGTAGACAACGGCCAGGGCCAGCACGAGCGAGATGAAGCCCCGCACCCATGCGTTGCCCGGCAGATGCCGCCAGATCCAGCCGTACATGCTGTTGCCTCCATTCGGTACGGCACCAGACTAAACGGCCGGGGCACAGGCGTGGGTCAGCTGTGGAAAGCCGCTTGTACGGACGTCCGTCACAGTCCCGCGCGTGCCTCACGGAGACAGCCGGCCGGGGCCTCCCGCGGGCTACTCCACAGGCTGTGCGTAATGGAGGTCGACGGTGCCCGAATAGCCGGGAAGCCTCAGCTTGTCGTCCTCCTCGACCTTCCACCCCAGCCCGTACGCCTTCACATACAGCTGGTAGTTCTGGATCGCCGTGGAGTCGTTGAGCGCCTGCCTCAGCTTCCCCCGGTCACCGACGGCGGTCACCTTGTACGGAGGGGAGTAGACGCGCCCCTGGAGGATCAGTGTGTTGCCGACGCAGCGCACAGCGCTGGTCGAGATCAGCCGCTGGTCCATCACCTGGATCCCCCGGGCTCCGCCTTCCCAAAGGGCATTGACGACGGCCTGGAGATCCTGCTGGTGGATGACCAGGTCGTTGGGCTGGGGCTCGGGGTATCCGGGGTTGGCGGTGGCGTCGGCCGGGGCGTCGTCCAGCGTGACGGAGAGCGCCTCACCGGTGACCTCCGTGGTCCCTGCGGCCTTCTCCAGCGCGTCGAGCTCGGCGTCCTCGGCGCGGGTGCTCCCGTCGTCGCGCCGGGCGAGGGTGTCGATGTCCGCACGGACGGAAGCGGTCGATTCGTCCAGCTCCGCGTTGTTGTCACTGCGCTGCTGAATGAGATCGGAGAGCTTCAGCAGGGAGGAGTCGGTCCGGATATCGGTCCCCTTGGCCGTATTGGCACTGGTGACGAAGATCAGTCCGGCCAGTGCGAAAACGGCAGCGGTGAGGCCTTGGACCGGCCATCGGGACATGCGCCCGGCCGGACCTCGAGGAGAGTCGGCAGAATTGCTCAACGTACCCTTATCTCCTTAGGCGCCACGGAAGCACTACGCTAACGGACGCCCCGGGGAGGCAGCATTCCCCCTCGCGCCCCGGCGCAAGCCACAGATCCCTGCGCGGTCACGCAGCGCATCGACAGGAGAGTCCCTCGTGCCGAAGTCACGTATCCGCAAGAAGGCAGACTTCACGCCGCCGTCGGCGAAGCAGTCGACGAGCATAAAGCTGACCAACCGCAGTTGGGTGGCGCCGGTGATGCTGGCGCTCTTCCTGATCGGTCTGGCCTGGATCGTGGTCTTCTACGTCACCGAGGGCGATCTGCCGATCGACGCTCTCGGCAACTGGAACATCGTCGTGGGCTTCGGCTTCATCGCAGGCGGATTCGGCGTCTCCACTCAGTGGAAGTAGCTCTGCCCTGAAGTTACCCACAGAGTTATCCACAGGTAGGGGAAAAGGTCAGACGATCTGTGGATAACCTCCCTCGAAGTTGACGCCGGTGTGACTACACGCTTACGCATCGCGGGAGGGTACGCCCCTTGTCCTGCCTGGTAAAACCCGGTTCAGCGACAAGGGGCACACCTGTTCCCCACGTCATGCACAAGATCCGGCACACTCTGTGGACAACCGCACCCCTGGAACAACTGTTTCCGCTCAGGTGAGCACAGCAGTCCTGACGAGGACGGCCACCACGACCGCCACGAGGACCAGCGCGCAGGCGCCGTACTGCACGAGATTCCGGCGCTCACGCGGTGCGTGGACCATGGCGATGGCGATCAGCGCGCCGGCGACCAGTCCACCGACATGCGCCTGCCAGGCGATCCCGCTCCAGGCGAAGGTGAAGATCAGGTTCACCACGAGCAGCGCGATGACCGGGCGCATGTCGTAGTTCATCCGGCGCATCAGCACGGCCGTGGCACCCAGCAGGCCGAAGACGGCACCCGAGGCACCGAGCGAGCCCTGTGCGGGGTCAGCGATCCAGTAGGTGAGAGCACTGCCCGCGAGCCCCGACAGCAGGTAGAGCGCGAGGTAGCGGGCACGGCCCAGCGCGGCTTCCAGCGGCCCGCCGAGCCACCACAGCCCCAGCATGTTGAACGCGATGTGCCACACCTCCTGGTGCAGGAACATCGACGTCACCAGCCGGTACCACTGCCCCTCCGCCACGCCTTCGAGACCGGTCGACGGATCGCCCGAGTAGGCACGGCCGAAGAGCAGGAGATCGTCGAGCAGCGAGCGGCCGACGACAGAGACCGCGATGAAGACGGCGAGATTGATACCGAGCAGGATCTTGGTGACCAGTCGGGGATCGGCGGCCACGTTTCCGCCCGCCAGGGTCCGCGGACGGTTCACGGCGGGGTGGTGGCCCTTGCCCGACCCATCACGGACGCATTCCGGGCAGTGGAAGCCCACCGATGCTTCGATCATGCAGTCCGTGCAGATCGGCCTCTCGCACCGCGTGCAGCGGATTCCCGTCTCCCTGCCCGGATGCCGGTAACACGTGGGCGGCCCGCCCGCGGCCGCGGACCCGTCCTGCTCTTCCGGCGGCTGCTGGTCCATCGGTCACGGCCCCTTCGGTCCTCGTCCGTACAGGGGGCACACATGCGACGGCCCCGCTCGCCCGTTATGTAACAGTACGGACGAGCAGGGCGGTTGGTTCCCCGCAGGGCGGCGGCCTGTCAGGTCAGCGGCCCAGGAGACGGCCGCCTGCGGGTCAGCGCGTCTCGATGACGACCGACTCGATCACCACGTCCTGGAGAGGACGGTCGGTGCGCGGGTTGGTCGGAGCCGCGGCGACGGCGTCCACGACCTTCTTGCCCGCCTCGTCGGCGACCTCACCGAAGATCGTGTGCTTCCGAGTCAGCCAGGCCGTGGGCGACACGGTCACGAAGAACTGCGAACCATTGGTGCCAGGACCGGCGTTGGCCATCGCCAGCAGGTACGGCTTGTCGAATGCGAGGTCCGGATGGAACTCGTCTCCGAACTCGTATCCAGGGCCGCCCGTGCCATTGCCCAGCGGGTCACCGCCCTGGATCATGAAACCGCCGATGACGCGGTGGAAGACAGTGCCGTCGTACAGCTTGTCGGTGGACTTCCGGCCGGTCTCCGGGTTGGTCCACTCACGCTCACCCTTGGCGAGCTCGACAAAGTTCTTGACCGTCTTGGGCGCGTGGTTCGGCAGCAGCCGGATCTCGATATCGCCCAGATTGGTCTTCAAAGTGGCGTAAAGCTGCTCGGCCACGATCTGCCTTCCGTAAGTCTTCGCTGATGACCACCGATCCTCGCACGGTGCAACTGCTCCAGAGTGCGGTCACAGCACCCGGAAAGGCGGCACTCACCTTGTTGCCCGTTTTCCTGCACCTTTCCCACACTTCCTGCGGGATAAATGCGGCCAAGTGCCCGACGACACGGAGCGCGCCGACACGAACCGTGGCAAGGTCGGCGACACGCTCCCCTTGCACGGTATTGCCCGAGAATGACGTTCATGACCCGGATGCCCGTCCCGCCTGGCGCCCTAGGCACCAGCGGGCATGATTTCGAGTTGGGTGGATAGGCGGAGTACCTACCCGCCACCAATGAGGAGGATCCCGTGACCCGCATCGACAGCGTGCGCGCCGCAACCTACTCGGCGAAGGACAGCGCGCAGCACGCCGCGGAAGTGGTGGCGCCTTACGCCGACACGGCCAAGGAACAGGCCACGCACTACGCGTACGAGGCTCGTGCGCGGCTCGCACCCAAGGTGTCGAAGGCAGCAGCGCAGGCCCGCGTCCAGTACGGCACGCATCTCGCACCACGTATCGAACAGGCGCTGACCCATATGCCCCCCAAGGTTGACGAGGCAGCGCACAAGGCCGCCGTCCGGACCCGCAGCGCCGCCCGCACTGCGGCGGACTACACCGTGCCGCGCGTCGAGTACGCCGTGGCGGCGAGTCGGCCCATGGCCGAGCAGGCCACCGCCCGCAGCACTGCGGCGCTGGCCGCCCTCCGTGGCCAGGTGACCGCCAAGGAGATCCAGAAGCTCGTCAGGAAGCACGAGCGACGGGCCAAGGCAGGCCGGGCGGTCAAGGGTTTCCTCGTGCTGGGCGCTCTGGCCGGCGGAGCGTTCGCCGCCTGGAAGTGGTGGGACAAGCAGGCCAACCCGGACTGGCTGGTCGAGCCGCCCGCCCCCACCGAGGTGCCCGACGACCGCGCCCCTCTGACCTCGGTCGACGGCAGCGGCTCGACCGTGCTCGACCCGGAGGTCCGCGCCAAGCAGGACGACGCCGAGACCGGTTCGGAGGCGGACGGCGCCAAGCGCGACGACCAGCGCTGACCCGGACTGCCCCGGGAACGACGCCCGAGAGGGGCGTCGGAAGACCTTGAGGTCTTCCGACGCCCCTCTCTGTTTCACGTGAAACCGACTCCTACCCCGCAACCGAACCAGACACTGAACCTAACGAAGCACCACTAGCCCTCAGGGTAGAAGAGGAACAGCGTGCAGCCCGTGGTGGTCGAGGGCACGTGCCACGACCCGGCCGGGGCGTGCAGGAACGTGCCGGCCGGGTAGTCGCGTGCTCCGTCGTTGAAGGTGCCGGCAACCACGTAGACCTCCTCCGGGCCGGGTGCGTGAACGTCGCGGCGTGGCCAGGAGGTACCCGCCTCCATCTCCAGCACGTTGGCGTGCGCGCCGGCCGGCCCCCGCCACAGAGGACGCAGCCGGATGCCGGGGAACAGCTCACGGACCGGGGAATCGTCGACAGAGACGGAGGTGTAGCCCTCCTGCGTAAGGATCTCGGGGTGCATGCCTGCAACAGTGCCGCGAGTGGGTCTCGACGAGACAGAGTCTGCGCCGACACCGTGGGGTACTTTCGTGCCATGCATCGCGTGGTAGCCCTGGTACGGCCGGTGCAGTCGACGTTCGAACTCGGCTGCGCCGTCGAGGTCTTCGGCACGAAGCGCCCAGAGATGCCACAGCACTACCGATTTGAGACGTGCACGGAGACGCCCGGCCCAGTGCCGACCACAGGCGGGTACGCGATGTCCGTGTCACAGGACTTATCGGCGCTCGACACAGCGGACACCGTGATCATCCCGGGCTGGCTGCCGGTGGAAGAGCCGCTGTCCGATCCCGTACGCCGAGCGCTGCTGCGGGCGCACGCGCGCGGGGCACGGCTGGTCACGATCTGCTCCGGGGTGTTCGCGCTGGCCCGCACCGGACTGTTGGACGGCCGCTCGGCCACCACGCACTGGGCGCGCGCCGAGCAGCTGCGACGCGAGTTCCCCCGGGTGCGCGTGGAGCCGGACAGACTCTATGTGGATCACGGCGACGTCGCTACCAGCGCCGGAGCGGGAGCGGGGTTCGACCTGTGCCTGCATCTGGTCCGGCACGACCATGGGGCGGCGTACGCGGCCCTGCTCGCGCGGCACATGGTGCTGCCGCCGCATCGCGAGGTCGGCCAGACGCAGCACGCACCGCCTCCACCGCCCAGGGACGCGCTCAACGGCCTGCTCAAGTGGGCCGACGAGCGCCTTGGGACAGCGTCGGTAGACGACCTGGCCGCTTACCTCGGCGTCTCGCCCCGCACCCTGGCCCGCCGCTTCGCCAAGTGGTTCGGCACAAGTCCGGGTGCATGGCTGCTCTCCCGACGGGTGGCCGCGGCACGCACTCTGCTGGAGGAGACGGACCTTCCGGTCGAGGCGATCGCGGCCCGCGTCGGCCTCGCCTCCGCGGTCAACCTACGCCGCCGCTTCCGCGTCCGGACGGGCACGACCCCGGGCGCCTACCGGCGGGCGTTCAGGGCCTCGTGATCCGGCGGACACGGCCTGGTGACCTGAGTCGGAGATTCGCTGGCAGCAGGTCGCGACCTTGTCGAGGATCTCGTCGGCGGTCTTGGTCCAGATGAAGGGCCGTGGGTGGTCGTTCCAGTCCGCGACCCAGGCCCGGATGTCGCGTTCGAGTGCTTGGACGGAAGGCTTTCGGGTCGTGGTGGGGCTGCAAGCGCTCGCCACCGGTGAGAGCGCATACATCGGAGGCGACCACGCCCGCCCCATGCACCTCGCCCTCGGCGATTCGGCCATCACGGAACAGCACGCCCAGCCCGCGCCGTAAGGGTCCGTTCACCCTGCATCGCCCGCAGGCCGTGCGCTTGCACGGAACCCGGACCGGCTCAAACACGTGTGTTCGAAAGCGCCGCTCGCGTCGTTGACTCCAATATCACCCAGAACGGCGTCAACTACCTTGTTGGAGGGACGCAGTTGACCACTGCCGACATCACAAGTGCGACCCACTCAAAACCCCCGCCACCGCCTCCGGCGGACCTCACGTACAGCGGGCAGTACAGCGTCAACCCCCTGGGCGAGGTCTCGTTCCCAGACCTCTGCTCAAGGCTCCCCTCAGTCCTTCGGCGCGTCGCCCGTACGGCGTGGATCATCGACCGCCGGGCGGTCCTCCTGCTCCTGGGGTGTCAAGTCATCACTGGGATCTCGGCGGCCGTGCTCCTCACCGGGGCCGCCCGTGCCATGCAGGTGATCCTCGGCACCGGAGCCGTCTCGCACCGCCTACGGGATGCGCTGCCCGCACTCCTCGTCGTGGCCGGAGCGGCCGCTCTCGCTCGTGTCTCCAGCGCGCTGTCCACGTACGCCGACCGACGTCTCACCCCGCCGGTCACCACCCACGCGGACACCGCGCTCGTCGAAGCGGTGTGCCTCGTGGAGGCATCCGCGCTCTCCGGCGAGGGCTTCTCGGACCGCCACGAGGCAGCGGAGATGGGCGTGGTCCGCAGCCACGTGATGATCAACGACGCCCAGCGGTTCATGTCCGCCCTGGTACGCATGCTCACCGCGAGCGGCGTGCTGTCGATCCTCAACCCTCTGATGCTGCCCCTGCTCGTCCTGGCCGTGCTGCCCGCCGGCATCGGCGCGATCATGGCCGCCCGGGTCGACTACGAGGTCCACTACGCGAACGTCGCCGACCGAAACTCCCGCTCGATGATGCGGTGGTGGGCCACCACGTCGAAGTACGCCGATGAGGTCCGCGCCAACGGCATGACCTCCTACCTGCTCTTCTGGTACCGCTCCCTGTCCGAGCGCATCGACGGCCGCACCCTGGCTGCCGCCCCCCGCACTCTGCGGATCACCCTGGGCACCTCGCTGCTCGGGGGCGTCTTCCTCACCGCCACGTGGGCCGGACTCGCCTGGCTCGCCGTGACCGGCCGCGTCAACCTCGCTATCGCCGCGACCGCGCTTGTCGCAGTGCAAACGACGTTGGCCGCCCTGTCCCAGGTCGTCATCAACGGCGCCGCCCTGTTCCACACCAGCCTCTACCTGACGGACATGCAGACCTTCCTCGACGACGCGGCGAAGAAGGCCCCGCACCGCGGCGACACCGCCGTTGCGGCACCCGTGGAGGAGGTCCGCCTCGACGAGGTGGTCTACCGCTACCCCGGCAAGGAAACGCCGGCGGTCGACCACGTCTCGCTGACCCTGCGGCGCGGCGAGATCCTGGCCATCGTCGGGGAGAACGGATCGGGGAAGTCCACACTCACCCGTCTCATCACCGGGATCTACCTGGCCGACAGGGGGCGGGTGCTGTGGAACGGTGACGACCTCGCCTCCGTAGACCCGGAATCCGTATGGCGCTGCACAGGGCTGGTACCGCAGATCTTCGCGCAGTGGCCGCTACGGGTCCGCGAGAACGTCACGCTGGGACAGCCGCGCACCTTCGACGACGTCGCCGTGTGGGACGCGATCGACGCCGTCGGCCTGCGCGAAGCGGTCGAGGAACTGCCTCACGGCCTGGACACCCTGCTCGCCCGCGAGGTGTGGGGCGGCTCGGAGTTCTCCGGCGGCCAGTGGCAGCGCGCGGCCTGCGCCAGGGCCCTCTACCGCCGTCCGCCGCTGCTGATCCTGGACGAGCCGACCTCGCAGATGGACCCGCGAGGTGAGCACGACATCTTCGAGGAGATCAAGGCCATCGCCGCGGACCGCATCACCATCGTCGTGACGCACTGCCTGGAGAACACCCGGATCGCGGACCGGATCATCGTCATGGACCACGGCCGCATCATCGAACAGGGCCGATACGACGACCTCGCCGACGGCGGCGGCCTCTTCGCCGAACTCGTCGCCCTGGCCAAAGACCGGTAACCCGTCGAACGCGAAGCACACCCACGGGCCCCCACCGCCACGAACGAGGAGCGCCACCACCTATGCAGAGCGACACGTGGAACATCATCGATGCCTTGGCTGCCCGCTTCACCGCTCACGACATGGAGCGCGGCCTGCCGCTGGAAGAGCAGTGGACGCTCCAGGTACTGAAGATCTCCGAGGAGACCGGGGAAGCCGCACAGGCCGTTATGGGTGCCCGCGGGTTCAACCCACGAAAGGGCAACAGCCACACGTGGAAGGACGCCCAGGCCGAAATCGCGGACGTGGTCATCACCGGCATGGTCTCCTTGGCCCGAATGCGGCCCGACGATGCCGTCGACTTCCTCCACCAGCAACTTGTAGCCAAAGCCGCCAGGTTCCTTCCCGCAGAACAGACCTGAAGGATCGAGCAGGGCGAGCCGCCCGGCCTCCAGGTCGTTGACCCAGTCCTGAACCATCTCTCGGCGGATGGTGCCCTCACCGTCTTCCACGGGTAGGGACCGAACCAGGGCGTCATATTGGCGCGTATCCGCGTCTTGTACTTGCTGCGGGTGTCTCCCTGAATGCCGGTGCGCCGGTCGACGTAGGCGAGCGCGAAGGGCTCGAACATCGTCTCCTTGCGGCGCCGGTCCGCAACGAAACCGTGGCCTCGGGTCCAGCCGGGCCGCCACTGCTCAGCGTGCGCCTTGACGAGGTCGCGGAACTTCTCAGCGGACTTGATGTCGTCGAACGACTCCGACTCCCGCCTGCCAGTACGGGCACCGGCTGTGCGCCGGCGGACGACGAACGTCGATGTACCCACCATGTGCCCACCTGCGGCAACGAGAAAGCCCCTCTGACTCGCGTTTCCGCAGGTCAGAGGGGTTTGGGGAGCGTGGAGCCTAGGAGATTCGAACTCCTGACATCTGCCTTGCAAAGGCAGCGCTCTACCAACTGAGCTAAGGCCCCGAAAACCAGACACCACGGGACATACCCGTGACGCGGCGTCCTTCGCAGAACAGAGTACCGGGTGACCCCCCGAATCCTGCAAAAGGATTGGGGCTCCCGGCCCGCAACGGCTCTCCGTAAGATGCACGACGAGGTTCGCAGCAGCGAAGCCGCAGCGAAGGGGAGACGCAATGGACGCAGCGCAGCAAGAGGCGACGGCTAGAGCCCGGGAGCTCCAGCGCAGCTGGTACGGAGAGCCGCTCGGGGCGCTCTTCCGCAGGCTGATCGACGACCTCGGCCTCAACCAGGCACGCCTCGCGGCGGTGCTCGGGCTGTCCGCCCCCATGCTCTCCCAGCTGATGAGCGGGCAGCGCGCCAAGATCGGCAATCCCGCGGTCGTCCAGCGGGTCCAGGCACTTCAGGAGCTCGCCAGCCAGGTGGCGGACGGCAGCGTCAGCGCGGGAGAGGCCACCGACCGGATGGAAGAGATCAAGAAGTCGCAGGGCGGTTCGGTCCTGACCAACACGGCCCAGACCTCCAGCACGGGCGGGGCCCCCACCGTGCGGCGCGTGGTCCGCGAGATCCAGTCGCTGCTGCGGTCGGTCTCGGCGGCCGGAGACATCATCGAGGCGGCGGACTCCCTCGCCCCGGCCCACCCCGAGCTGGCAGAGTTCCTCAGGGTGTACGGAGCGGGACGCACCGCGGACGCGGTCGCGCACTACGAAGGCCACCAGAGCTAGTACGGAATCCAGGGCCTGGGCCGCCCCTGGGCGGCAGAGCCGTGGCAGTATCCCGACAGCCGGGGCACGAACCGAACGGGAACGGGAGCGGGCGCAGCGCAATGGGTGAGGTCTTCGCTGGTCGGTACGAGCTGGTCGATCCGATCGGACGTGGTGGGGTCGGCGCCGTCTGGCGCGCATGGGACCACCGGCGCCGCCGGTATGTGGCGGCCAAGGTCCTGCAGCAGAGCGACGCACACACGCTGCTGCGCTTCGTCCGTGAGCAGGCACTGCGGATCGAGCATCCGCATGTTCTCGCCCCGGCCAGCTGGGCCGCCGACGACGACAAGGTCCTGTTCACGATGGACCTGGTCAGCGGCGGGTCGCTCGCCCATGTCATCGGCGACTACGGCCCGTTGCCCCCTCGATTCGTGTGCCTCCTGCTCGATCAGCTGCTGTCCGGGCTGTCCACGGTGCACGCCGAGGGAGTGGTGCACCGCGACATCAAACCGGCCAACATCCTGATGGAGGCCACCGGTACGGGCCGGCCGCATCTGAGGCTCTCCGATTTCGGCATCTCGATGCGGAAGGGCGAGCCGCGGCTGACGGAGACCAACTACGTGGTGGGCACGCCCGGTTACTTCGCGCCCGAGCAGATGATGGGAGCGGAGCCCGACTTCCCGGCGGACCTGTTCGCCGTCGGTCTCGTCGCGCTCTATCTGCTGCAGGGCCAGAAGCCGGACTCCCAGGCGCTGATCGAGTACTTCGCCGCGCACGGCACCCCGGGCGCGCCCCAGGGTGTGCCGGAGCCCCTGTGGCAGGTTCTCGCCGGTCTGCTGCAACCGGACCCGCACACCCGTTTCCGTACGGCCACCGGTGCGCGCAAGGCGCTGACGGCAGCGGTGGAGATGCTGCCGGAACCCGGTCCGGACGACGACCGGGTGGAGGTGTTCGACCAGATCGGCCCGCTGCCCGCCGGCTTCGGCCCTGACGGGCCCGCCGCCGCCCCCGAAGCGCCCGGCAACGGGCCACAGAAGCCCGCGCAGGCGGCCGGCGGCACACCGCCCGCCCCTCAGCCCTCGCAGCAGCCGTACGCGCCGCAGGGGCCCGGACAGCAGCCTTACGCTCCTCCGCAGGGCGCGCCGGGCCAGCAGCCTTACGCGCAGCCCTCGTCGATGTCGGAGACGGGCAGCTTCCATCTCGCTCCGCCTCCACAGCATCCCGCGCCGATCCCGCACCCGGCGGAGCCGCAGACGCCGTCCACCCCGCTTCCGGCCCACGCGGCGTCCCCCTACGCCTCCGGTGCCGCCCCGGGCCTCGCCCAGGCCGCCACGTCCGCGGCGCCGTACGGGACCGCGCCCACGCACGCCTACACGGCCCAGCACCCGCAGGCGCCCCAGGGCGTCTCGCCGGCCGCGCCGAGGACGTCCCCCGCCAAGCGGCCGGGACCGCCCCCGAAGGTGACGGTCCCGGTGCTGGTCGTGGCCCTGATCTGCTTCGCGGTGGGGATCTGGGCACTCACACAGGCCTGAGGGCCCGACGGGCCTGGGCGCCGGCCGGACCTGAGCGCCGACCGGACCTGAGCGCCGACCGGGCCTGACGCCCGCCAGGCCCGGGGAGCGGTCTACCAGGCCTGCGGCGGACCGCCGAACGGCGGCTGCCCGCCCGCGCCCGGCGGCACGTCGGCAGGGACCGTCCTGCGCCTGGCCAGCAGGGTCCATGCCCCGAGTCCCAGCACCAGTACGGAACCCGCGCCGATACCGGCCGCGGCGACCATCTTCATCGTGTCGCTCTCACCGGCCTCGGGCGCGCTCTGGCCGCTCTTGGCCATGTCCCTGTCGTCGTCCGTGATCCCGAAGATCCCGGCGTCCCCCTGGTAGGGCGACGGCTTGGTGTCGTTGACCACCTTCACCTTGAGCGTCAGCCCGATGGGCGCGTCTCCGTACTGCTCGGCGACCTCCGGCGAGAGCGTCACCGACAGGTAGTACCAGCCGGCGAAACGCATGGCGCTGACGTCGGACCCCGAGTCGTAGCGGTTCTGGTACGCCACCGGAGGCAGTGGGTCCAGGGCCACCGAAGTGGGCGCACCGGAGTACGAGAGCGTCGCGCCGTCCACATGACCGCGTGCCGGGTTGTCCAGCGACAGCGCCAGGGCGTTGCCGAGATACTCCGTCGATTTACTGCTGTTGCTCAGCGCGGCCGTGGTGAAGATCTGCTGTCCCCAGTCCACGGGGACCCGGTAGAAGCGGGTCTGACCCGGTGCGATGGTGTCCACCCATTCGCCCGACTCCAGGCTGGTGGCGTCGTAGTAGCTGCTTCCACCGGCCCGCTTCTGCTTACCGGAGGGCGGCGCCGGCGAGGCCGAGGGCCAGTTCTCCGGCGCTTCGGTCGGCATCGATCCGCCGGTCTTAAGCGCCGGTTCGGTCTCGAAGCGCAGCTCCAGGTCCCAGGCCTCGGGGGACGATGTCGCCTTGCTCTCCCGCTCGATCAGGACGTTGTACGTGCCGCTCGCCGCACAGGTGGTGCTGTCCTTCTCCACGGTCCGGTGGGCGTACGCGGCGATCGGGCGCGGGAACTCCGCCGACTCGAAGGCCGCGTCCTCGGAACTGCACTCGTTGTCGTCGAGGTCCCTGATGCTGATCGTGATGCCGTCGCCGTAGGCGACCTTTCCGCCGGCCTTCGGCACGGTTACGGCGGAGACGTAGGCATCCGTCTTGTCGTCGAGCTCCAGACGGTAGTAGAGCTTCTGCCCCTGTTTGACGGAGCTCCTGTAGACCGACCCCGGCTTCAGCTCCGCCGCGTCGGCGTTGGTCTCCGTGCCCTGGACCTTCGACGCCGCGGGATCGAAGGTGTACGCCGCAGGGCCGTCGGCCGCGTGCGCCTGCCCCGGCATCGCCGCCACCGCGCACACCGCCGCGACCGTCGCGAGCGTCACCCGGCCCTTGTTGCGCTGCCTGTTCACGCGCTTCCCCTCGTCGTCTGCGTACCTGCCCCGCGCCGGCTGCGTACGAGCAGGAACACGGCGATCAGAGCGACCACGGCGCCCGCTCCGCCGGCGGCCGCGATGCCGGTCCATCCTGCCCCGCCCGTACCACCGCTGTCTGCGGCCCCCGCCGTACTGCCGTCATTGCCCGCCTTCGTACCGCCGGGCTTCCCCGCCAGTGCCTCGGCCCCGTGCTCGGGACCGGCCAGCTCGTCCCCGAGTACCGCGACCCGCAGCACCACACCGATGCGCGGATTCTCGGCGATCTCGGCCGCCTTCGCCCCCAGGGTCACCGCGATGTAGAAGTCGCCCCCGGCGTGCACCGGCGTGACCGCCGAACGGGACTCGTAGCGGTTGGTCCAGGCGACCGGGACGGAACCCATCCGCAGCGCCGCGGGTTTCCCGCTGTACATCGCCGTCGAACGGAACTCGCTGCCGCTGTCGACCGGGAAGCGCGCCGGGGTGAACAGCTGCGTCCCTCCGTACGAGTAGGTGGCCGACCCGCCGTCCACCGTGGGCTCGTTGGAGAACTCGACGTCGTAGCGCACCTGCTGGCCCCAGCCCGCCGGCACCTTGTACCAGAGGGTCTGCGACGGCAGGATCCGGTCCCGCCACACTCCCCGGCCGAGCCCCTTGGCGTCGTTGAAGCCGGTGCCGCCCCGCACGTCACGCGGATCCCCCGTCGGCAGCTGGGCGTTCTCCCCACCCTTTCCGTAATCCGGCTGGGACTGCGCGGGCGTGACTCCGCCCGCGAGCGGCGTCTCCACGCCGTACACGAGCTCCAGGGGCCAACGGGCGCTGTCGGAACCCTTCTTGCTCTGCCGCTCGACCACTAGCCAGTAGCGGCCCGCCTCGTCGCAGACGCGCTCGCCGTCCTCCGAACGGATCCGGGACACGGCCGAGGTAAGCGGAGTCGCGCCCTCCTGCTGAAGGAAGCGCTCCGTGTCCGATTCACAGGTGGATTCGCCGTCGCCGTACGCCAGGCCGGTGCTCAGGGCGTCGAGGCTGTCGACGGCCGCACCGGGCTGCGGCACCGCGGTGGCCGCGAAGTCCGCCGTGGAGACCGCGTCCAGACTCACGGCGTAGTACCGCTTCTCACCGGGCCCGATGGTGTCCAGGTACTGGCCGGGGGCCATGGAGGGGGCCTTCGCCGTGGTGACCCCTCCCTCGATCCGATCGCCCTTCAACCGGTAACCGCCCGCCGAGAGCTGCGCGGAACGCTGCAGTTGGCGTGCGAGCGCGTCCGCGTCCGGTGCGTCGTAGTAACGCCCGTTGCCCGCCTCGGCTATGCACTCCAGCTGCTCCCTGGCAGCCCCCTCGACCTGGAAGCCCACGGTGTCGATGCGCAGCCCGACGCCTTCCCTGCCGAGCTGTTCGGCCACCTCGCAGGGGGCCGGAGTGCCGCAGTTGTCCTCGCCGTCGGAGATCAGAAGGATCGTGCGTGTCCCGATGACACCGTCCTCCGGCGCGGGAAGGTCCTCGGCTGCCTTCTGCAGGGACAGCCCGATGGGGGTGTCCCCCCGGGGCTGCACGGCTGCGACGGCCTCCTTCATCTCTGCCCGGTCCAGCGCGCTCACCGGACGTACGAGCCGGGTGTCCGTGCAGCCCCGGGGCCGGTCGGCCCCGTACACCCGCAGGCCGGCCGGGTGCCCGTCGGGCAGCGCGTCGACCACCGTTCCCACCGCAGTGCGGGCGCTCTCCGTACGCGTCCGGCCCGTGCCGTCGTCATCCGCCATGGAGCCCGAGGAGTCGAGCACCATCACGAGACTGCCGCTGCCCGTGCCGTCCTGCGCGGTGGTCTCCTGCGCCGCCGGTACGGACGCCATGGCGGGCAGCACCCCTGCCACCAGGGCGAACAGTGCTCCGCCGACCATGACCGCCGCCGCCCTCGTCCTGCGGTGGTGTGTCCCCGCCCTCGTCCGTGCACTCACCGAATCCCCCTCGGTCGCCCTTGCATCAACATCGCTTTGCTCTTGCAACCTAGCGATTTGCTTGGGTGAACTCAAGAGTGCGGCTGTCACGGTCCCGCAACAGCGGCTCCCGGGCAGCAGAAAGCCCCGGCCGCTCGGCGGCCGGGGCTTCTAGCAGACTGTTCCGTCTCACACACCTGAACCTGCGGGCACGGAGTCGGTCGCCTCCGTCCACAGATCCTGCTCGGCGCGATCCGCCTGGATCTGGCGGTACACGAGGAGCCCGCCGATGGCAGCCAGTGCGACCAGGAGAAGCTTCTTCACCGCGCGACCTCGTCTTTCCTTGACGTAAGGGACTTCTGCCGCCCGACTATACACACCGGCCGATACCGATCGGTGACCTCCCCGGCCCCCGGGCGGCGGCCGTTCCGGACCCCTGTCGCGACCTCCCGCCACCCTCCGAGCCGGCTTTTCCGAGCCGGTTGAACCATAAGAGTGGTGTTCATCGGAAGATCGGCGCACCGGGGGCGTCGGTCCCGGATTCCACGGCCCGGATCCACATCATCGGAAAGGTAAGCAAACCGGACCACCTGAAAGCGAGGGGCCATGAGCACCTTCAGGGCCAAGAGCATCTGGACCGCCTTCATCACCGCCTTCTTCGCGCTTCTCGCGTCGCTGGGCCTCGCCACCGCCCAGGCCACGGCCGCGGAGCCGACGGTCACGAGCCACGAGCACACGAGCGCAGCCCCGGCAACCGCGACCACGCCGTCGGTGCGATGGACCCTTCCGCGTGACAGGGCGCTGCCACCCACGATGAAGCAGCGCATCCGCGCCGAGGCGCACGGTTCCTCGCCCGCCACCCGCCAGCTGTCCGCCGACACCACTGACGCCACCGAGGCGACGAACAGCACCCGCTCCGCCCACAGCGCCACACCCGCCGGGGACTCGGCCCCGCTGCCACCCTGAGGGCGCCGCGAACACCACCCAGGCCCCTGGTCCGGTTCACACCGGCGGGGGCCTTTTCCGTGCGCCCGTACGCGCCTTCGACGAAGCCGTGGCGGATACGCCGGGCTCCCCTTCGGGGCGGCCCCGTCCTGCTCCACAGGGGAGCCCGCGGAACAGGGCCTGGCCCGGCGGGCGGTCCCGCGCGGTTCGCGTCACGCCGCCGTACCCACGACGCGCGTACCACGACGCCCGTACCACGACCGCCGTACATGCCGAAGGCCCCCCACCGTTGCCGGTGAGGGGCCTTCGTGCTGGTGGGGCTAACAGGATTTGAACCTGTGGCCTCATCCTTATCAGGGATGCGCTCTAACCAACTGAGCTATAGCCCCGCCGCGCTGCTGCGCTGACTTCTGAAGATTAGCGCACGTCGGGGCCAGTCCCAAAATCGATACCCGGCGTCCTACTCGTCCTCGGCGAGAGTCAGCTCCACGCCACCCACGAAGCCGGCCGACAGGTTGTAGATGAACGCGCCCAGCGTCGCCAGCGCGGTGGCCAGCACCACGTCGATCACCGCGATGACCGAGGTGAAGATGAGGACGCGCGGTAGCGAAAGGAACGACTGCAGATCGAAGCCGTTGCTCTCGTTCGAGCCGGTGGCCTCACTGATCGTGCCGCCCACGGTCTCGAAGACGCCCATGGCGTCCATCACCATCCACAGCACGGCGGCCGCGACCACCGTGCAGATTCCCAGCGCGATGGAGAGCAGGAAGCTGACCTTCATCACCGACCACGGATCGGCCTTCGCCACCCGCAGCCGCGCCTTACGGGTACGCGGAGTGGTCCGCGCCCCGGTCCGGGGCAGCCGGGTCGCCTGCGCTCCGTCCGCGCCCTGTGCACCGCCCTGAGTACCGCCGCCTTGCGTACCGCCCCCAGGGGACTGGTACGCCTGCGGCGGGTGGTACGGGCCCGCCTGACCCGCTGCGGGCTCACGCTCGCCGGGCAACGGCCCGGTCGCGTACCCCTCGTACTGCGGCTGAGGTCCCCGAGTGTCCGTCACAGTGCCCCCTTGGGAGTCCGTGGCAGAGCCACGGGCGCCTGGCGCGCCTGCTCCGGAAGCGGCCGACCCGGCGCCCGTGGCTCCACTCACGCTCTACTCCTCGTGCTCCCCGGCCGAAGGCGTCGTGCCCTCGGCTGTGCCCTCGACCACGGTCGCGGCATCGGCCTCGACCGTGGCGCCTTCGGCCTCATCGGTCCCGTCGACCTCTTCGGCCTCACGACCGGCCTCGGCGTTGCGCGCGATACCGACGACGGCATCACGCTTGCCCAGATTGATCAGTTGGACGCCCATGGTGTCACGGCCCGTCTCCCTGACTTCATTGACTCGCGTACGAATCACACCACCGCCGAGCGTGATGGCGAGGATCTCGTCCTCTTCCTCCACCACCAGCGCGCCGACCAGTGAACCGCGGTCCTCGACGATCTTGGCAGCCTTGATGCCCAGACCACCACGACCCTGGACGCGGTATTCGTCGACAGCGGTGCGCTTCGCGTATCCGCCGTCGGTGGCAGTGAACACGAACGTACCGGGCCGGACAACATTCATCGAGAGCAGTTCGTCGCCCTCCCGGAAACTCATGCCCTTCACGCCCGAGGTGGCACGGCCCATCGGGCGCAGCGCGTCGTCCGTCGCGGTGAACCTGATCGACTGTGCCTTCCTGCTGACGAGCAGCAGATCGTCCTCGGCCGACACCAGCTCCGCGCCGATCAGCTCGTCGTCGGCGCCGTCCTGGGTCTCCCGCAGATTGATCGCGATGACACCGCCCGAACGCGGGGAGTCGTAGTCCTTCAGCGCCGTCTTCTTCACCAGACCACCCTTCGTGGCCAGGATCAGATAGGGCGCGGCCTCGTAGTCGCGGATCGCCAGGATCTGCGCGATCTGCTCGTCCGGCTGGAACGCCAGCAGGTTCGCGACGTGCTGGCCACGCGCGTCCCGGCCGGCATCCGGCAGCTCGTACGCCTTCGCCCGGTAGACGCGGCCCTTGTTCGTGAAGAACAGCAGCCAGTGGTGCGTCGTCGACACGAAGAAGTGGTCGACGATGTCGTCTTCCCTGAGCTTGGTGCCCCGCACGCCCTTGCCGCCCCGCTTCTGCGAGCGGTAGTCGTCCGTCTTCGTGCGCTTGACGTAACCGCCGCGCGAGATGGTGACGACGATGTCTTCCTCGGCGATGAGGTCCTCGATCGACATGTCACCGTCGAAGGGCACCAGCTTGGAGCGCCGGTCATCGCCGAACTTGTCGACGATCGCCGCCAGCTCCTCGCTGACGATCTGCCGCTGCCGCGCCGGCGAGGCGAGGATCGCGTTGTACTCGTTGATCTTCGCCTGGAGCTCGTCGTGCTCGGCGGTGATCTTCTGGTGCTCCAGCGCGGCCAGCCGGCGCAGCTGCATCTCCAGGATCGCGTTCGCCTGGAGCTCGTCGATCTCCAGCAGGCCCATCAGGCCCTCGCGCGCGATCTCCACCGTGTTGCTGCGCCGGATGAGGGCGATGACCTCGTCGATGGCGTCCAGGGCCTTGAGGAGGCCGCGCAGGATGTGCGCCCGCTCCTCGGCCTTGCGCAGCCGGAACTTCGTCCGCCGGACGATGACCTCGATCTGGTGCGTCACCCAGTGCCGGATGAACGCGTCGATCGACAGCGTGCGCGGCACCCCGTCGACGAGCGCCAGCATGTTCGCGCCGAAGTTCGACTGCAGATCTGTGTGCTTGTAGAGGTTGTTGAGCACGACCTTGGCGACCGCGTCACGCTTCAGCACGACGACGAGCCGCTGGCCCGTACGCGAGGAGGTCTCGTCGCGGACGTCCGCGATGCCGCCGACCTTGCCGTCCTTGACCAGGTCGGCGATCTTCTGCGCGAGGTTGTCGGGGTTGGTCTGGTACGGAAGCTCCGTGACGACCAGGCACTGGCGGCCCTGGATCTCCTCGACCGCGACGACCGCGCGCATCGTGATCGAGCCACGGCCGGTGCGGTACGCCTCCTCGATGCCCTTGCGGCCCACGACCAGCGCACCGGTCGGGAAGTCCGGGCCCTTGATCCGCTCGATGAGGGCGTCCAGGAGCTCCTCGTGCGAGGCGTCCGGGTGCTCGAGGTACCACTGGGCACCGGCGGCGACCTCACGCAGGTTGTGCGGCGGGATGTTGGTCGCCATACCGACCGCGATGCCCGCGGAACCGTTCACCAGGAGGTTCGGGAAGCGCGCCGGCAGAACCGTCGGCTCCTGGTTGCGGCCGTCGTAGTTGTCCTGGAAGTCGACGGTCTCCTCGTCGATGTCCCGGACCATCTCCATGGACAGCGGCATCATCTTGCACTCGGTGTACCGCATGGCCGCGGCCGGGTCGTTGCCCGGGGAACCGAAGTTGCCGTTGGAGTCCACCAGCGGCATGCGCATCGACCAGTGCTGCGCCAGTCGCACGAGCGCGTCATAGATCGAGGAGTCGCCGTGCGGGTGGTACGTACCCATGACGTCACCGACGACGCGGGCGCACTTGTAGAAGCCCTTCTCGGGCCGGTAGCCGCCGTCGTACATCGCGTACAGCACCCGGCGGTGGACGGGCTTCAGGCCGTCCCGCACGTCGGGCAGCGCACGCGACACGATGACGGACATCGCGTAGTCGAGGTAGGAGCGCTGCATCTCCGTCTCGAGCCCCACTGGCTCGACACGCATGCCGATGCCCGGGACGGTGGGCTCCTCTTCGGGCATCACAGGGGTGTTCTCGTCGGCCATTGCTGGTCAAAGTCCTTTCGCGCTGCGGCTCGGAGGGTCCGCCGGACCCTCCTCCTTGTACGGCCGACTCAGATGTCGAGGAAGCGGACGTCCTTGGCGTTGCGCTGGATGAACGAGCGCCGCGCCTCGACGTCCTCACCCATCAGCACCGAGAACAGGTCGTCGGCCTGCGCCGCGTCGTCCAGCGTGACCTGGCCCAGCACACGGTGGTCGACGTCCATCGTGGTGATGCGCAGCTCCTCGGCGTTCATCTCGCCGAGCCCCTTGAAGCGCTGGATCGAGTCTTCCCTGATCCGCTTGCCGTTCTGCTTGCCGAGGGCCACCAGGGCGTCGCGCTCACGGTCCGAGTACGCGTACTCGAAGTCGTCACGGCCCCACTTGATCTTGTAGAGCGGCGGGCGTGAGAGATACACGTGACCGGACTCGACCAGCGGCCGCATGAAGCGGAACAGGAACGTGAGCAGCAGGGTGTTGATGTGCTGGCCGTCGACGTCGGCGTCCGCCATCAGGATGATCTTGTGATAGCGGAGCTTCTCGATGTCGAAGTCCTCGTGGACCCCGGTGCCGAAGGCCGAGATCAGCGCCTGGACCTCGGTGTTCTGCAGGATCTTGTCGATCCGGGCCTTCTCGACGTTCAGGATCTTGCCTCGGATCGGCAGGATGGCCTGGTACATCGGGTTACGGCCGGACTTCGCCGAACCACCGGCGGAGTCACCCTCGACGATGAAGATCTCGCACTTCGTCGGGTCGTTGGACTGGCAGTCGCTGAGCTTCCCGGGCAGCGAGGCGCTCTCCAGGAGGCCCTTGCGCCGGGTCAGGTCACGGGCCTTACGGGCCGCGACACGGGCCGTGGACGCCGCGATGCCCTTGCGGATGATGTCGGCGGCCTCGTTGGGGTTCCGGTCGAACCAGTCCGTCAGCTGCTCGTGGACGACCTTCTGGACGAAGGTCTTCGCCTCGGTGTTGCCCAGCTTGGTCTTCGTCTGACCCTCGAACTGGGGCTCGCCCAGCTTCACCGAGATGATCGCCGTCAGACCCTCACGGACGTCCTCACCGGTGAGGTTGTCGTCCTTCTCGCGCAGCAGCTTCTTGTCGCGCGCGTAACGGTTGACCAGCGAGGTCAGCGCCGCGCGGAAACCCTCCTCGTGCGTACCGCCCTCGTGCGTGTGGATCGCGTTGGCGAAGGAGTAGACACCCTCGGTGTACTGCGTGTTCCACTGCATGGCGATCTCAGCCGAGAGGAGTCGCTCCTTGTCCTCGGCCTCGATGTCGATCACCGACTGGTGAATGAGCTCGCCCTTGCGGGAGTTGAGGTACTTGACGAAGTCGACGATGCCGTTCTCGTAGTGGTACGTGACCGTGCGGGTCGACTCCTCGTCGGGGACGTCGACCACCTCGGCGCTGTCCGCGCCGGCCGTCGCCTTCGCCGCCTCGCGCTCGTCCGTGAGCTTGAGGGTGAGCCCCTTGTTGAGGAACGCCATCTCCTGGAAGCGGCGCGAGAGGGTCTCGAAGGAGTAGTCGGTGGTCTCGAAGACGTCGCCGTCGGCCCAGAAGGTGACGGTCGTACCCGTCTCCTCGGTGGCCTCGTGACGGGCCAGGGGCGCGGTCGGAACACCGAGCTTGTAGTCCTGGGTCCAGCGGTAGCCGTCCGTCTTGACCTCGACGGCCACCCTGGTCGACAGGGCGTTGACGACGGACACACCGACGCCGTGCAGACCGCCGGAGACGGCGTAACCGCCGCCGCCGAACTTTCCGCCCGCGTGCAGGACGGTGAGCACGACCTCGACGGCCGGCTTGCCCTCGGACGGCACGATGCCGACCGGGATACCGCGGCCGTTGTCGATCACGCGCACCCCGCCGTCGGCGAGGACCGTGACGTCGATGGTGTCCGCGTGCCCGGCCATCGCCTCGTCGACCGAGTTGTCGACAACCTCTTGCACGAGGTGGTGGAGACCGCGCTCACCGGTAGACCCGATGTACATACCGGGTCGCTTGCGGACCGCGTCCAGGCCTTCGAGCACGGTGATCGCGCTGGCGTCGTACGAGGCGGTGACCTCGCCGTGCTCACCGGCTGTGGACGGAATGTTCTCGTTGGGGTTGCCGGAATCGGCCACGAAGCGCCCTTTCTGGCACAGCACAGGCCGTTCTCCGGCAGGCGGGAGCGGCTGCGTCGTTCGGCTTGTATCGACTACTCCCGCGAGGAAGCGGGATTGTCCACCAGTCTACCGGTAGCGCCGACATGAATGGGGGTTTGCCGGTGCCTGAGTACGCATGTGCCGCCCTGAATGAGCGGCTGACGACTCCCCATATTCAGGAAGGGGCCCCGGGAGGCTCACGAGGGCTTTGCGCGCTTCGGGCTGTCAACCTCCCGCTACGGTGAGGGACGCTGCGCTCTCCTCGCGTGAATCAAATCTCCGCATACCCGGACAGAACGGAAACGGTAGGCCCTCGACGAATCCGGACAGAGGCGAGCGAAAAGCCCCTCCGGCCGTCCCTGGCGCAGGCCGGTTCTTGCGGACTCCGGACGGCTCCGGACGGCTCCGGACGAGGAAAGGTCCAGCTCAGCCGTAGGTGTCGCCCGGCCCCTTGCTCCCAGGAGTACGGAGAGGGCCGTATCTGCGCTGCGGACCGCCCGGACCGAGCACTTTGATCATCCGCACGGTGCCGTGGCCCAGGTCCGTGTTCAGCCGGGCCACCAGCTGCGGCGCCAGCAGCCGGAGCTGCGTCGCCCACGCCGTCGAGTCGCACTGCACGGTCAGAACCCGCTCGGCCGGATCCTCGTCGTACCGCACAGGCACACAGTGGTTGGCCAGATCGTCACCGACGATCTGCGGCCACCGGCCCATCACACCGCCGACAGCCGCCGGGGTCTCCCAGCCCCGCTCGGTGATCAGCCGGTTGATCGCCGATCCCAGAGGCAGCGGGTCACGGCCGTCGGACCGGGCGCCTGACCGCAGACCACCGCCGCGCCTCGCCTGGTTCTTCTGCTGCGCCGCCGCGCCCCGGGCGCGGGCCTGCTCCTTCGCCGCGCGCAGGGCGACGCGGGCCAGATCCACGCCAGACACCTCCGGCTGCTTCGCCGGCCCCGGCGTGGGTCCTTGCGGCGCCGCACCCGACGAGGATCCGCTCTGCTCCGCGGGGCCGCTCACAGCCGCTCCACCGCCCCGGCGGAGACCGCGTACCGGGCTCCCGCCAGCACGCCCGGGACGTCGTCGTCCACAGCCGCCGTCACCAGCACCTGCTCGCCCGGGGCCACCAGCTCCGCCAGCCGCTCGCGACGGCGCGCGTCCAGCTCGGCGAACACGTCGTCGAGCACCAGCACCGGCTCGTTGCCCTCGGTGCGGAGCAGGTCGTACGAGGCCAGCCGCAGCGCCAGGGCGTACGACCAGGACTCGCCGTGGCTCGCGTACCCCTTCGCCGGCATGCCGCGCAGGCCGAGCACCAGGTCGTCGCGGTGCGGACCGACCAGGGTCACCCCACGCTCGATCTCCTGCTTGCGTGCCTGGACCAGAGCCGCCATCACCTGCTCGTACAGCTCCTCACGGGTCCGCGCGAGCTCCACATCGGCACCGACCGAACTGCGGTACTCCAGCGCGACGGGTCCACCGCCGGGGGCGACGTCCGCGTACGCCTTGTCCGCCAGCGGCTGCAGGGTCGTGATCAGATCCAGCCGCTGTGCCAGCAGCTCCGCGCCGACCCGGCCCAGGTGCTGGTCCCACACGTCCAGCGTGGACATGTCCATCGACCGGCCACCGTGCCTGCGGGCCATGGCGGCGGACTTCAGCAGGGTGTTGCGCTGCTTCAGCACCCGTTCGTAGTCGGAGCGGACTCCGGCCATCCGGGGTGACCGCGCCGTGATCAGCTCGTCCAGGAAGCGCCGCCGCTCACCCGGGTCGCCCTTCACCAGGGCCAGGTCCTCCGGGGCGAAGAGCACCGTCCGCACTATCCCCAGTACGTCACGCGGTCTGACCTGCGACGACCTGTTGATACGGGCCCGGTTGGCGCGGCCAGGATTGAGCTCGAGCTCAATCAACTGCGAGCGCTCTCCCTGGGTGACCGCGGCACGAACGACCGCACGCTCCGCGCCCATCCGGACCAGGGGGGCGTCGGAGGAGACCCGGTGGCTGCCGAGCGTGGCGAGATAGCCGACCGCCTCCACAAGGTTGGTCTTGCCCTGTCCGTTGGGCCCCACGAACGCGGTGACGCCCGGGTCGAGAGGAACCTCGACCCGGGCGTACGAGCGGAAGTCGGCCAGCGAGAGATGCGTGACGTGCATGGTCGCCGACCCTTCCGACTGCGTGCTCTGCTGTGTGCCGCGGGCCGCGTACTGCGCGCGGCCCGCTTCGTGCGGACCTACTTCTTGTTCTCGACCGCGTGGCCGCCGAACTGGTTGCGCAGAGCGGCGATCATCTTCATCTGCGGCGAGTCGTCCTGCCGTGAGGCGAAGCGCGCGAACAGGGACGCGGTGATCGCGGGCAGCGGGACCGAGTTGTCGATGGCGGCCTCGACCGTCCACCGGCCCTCGCCCGAGTCCGCGGCGAAACCACGGAGCTGATCGAGGTGCTCGTCGTCGTCGAGCGCGTTGACCGCCAGGTCGAGCAGCCAGGAACGGATGACCGTGCCCTCCTGCCAGGAGCGGAAGACCTCGCGCACGTCGGTGACGGAGTCGACCTTCTCCAGGAGCTCCCAGCCCTCGGCGTAGGCCTGCATCATGGCGTACTCGATGCCGTTGTGGACCATCTTGGCGAAGTGGCCGGCGCCGACCTTGCCCGCGTGGACGGAACCGAACTCGCCCTCGGGCTTGAGAGCGTCGAAGACCGGCTGGACCTTCGCGACGTTCTCGGCGTCGCCTCCGTACATCAGGGCGTAGCCGTTCTCCAGGCCCCAGACACCGCCGGAGACGCCGCAGTCGACGAAGCCGATGCCCTTGATGCCCAGCTCCACCGCGTGCTTCTCGTCATCGGTCCAGCGGGAGTTCCCGCCGTCCACGACGATGTCGCCCGGGGAGAGCAGCTCGGCCAGCTCGTCGACGGTGGACTGGGTCGCGGCCCCCGCCGGGACCATCACCCACACGACGCGCGGACCCTTGAGCTTGCCCACAAGCTCTTCGAGACTGTGGACATCGGCGACGTCCGGGTTGCGGTCGTAACCGATGACGGTGTGGCCTGCGCGGCGGATGCGCTCGCGCATGTTGCCGCCCATCTTGCCGAGGCCGACGAGACCGAGCTCCATCAGAGATTCCTTAAGCGTTGTGCCGATTCGTACCCGGGACCGAGCCTACGCCCGGCCGGGACGGCACGGCGGGGTGCAGCACGGTGGGCACGCTCTGCGCTGAGCCTGCCCGCCTGGAGCTGCGATGACGGGTGCGACCCCCGGATCAGCCGCCCGGATCAGCCGGAGAGGCGGACCGGCATGATCAGGTACTTGTAGGCGTCGTCCGCCTCCGCGTCGACGGCAGGCCTGCCGCTGAGCAGGGCGGGCTTGGTCGACGTCGTGAAGGACAGCTGGGCGACCGGGGAGTCGATCGCGCTGAGCCCGTCCAGCAGGAAGGTCGGGTTGAAGGCGATCGAGATGTCGTCGCCCTCCAGCACGGCGTCGACACGCTCCACAGCCTGTGCGTCGTCGCTCGAACCGGCCTCGAGGATGAGTACACCCTGCTCGAAGCTGAGCCGCACCGGGGTGTTGCGCTCGGCCACGAGGGCCACACGCTTGACGGCCTCGACGAACGGGGCGGTCTCGATGACCGCGACCGAGTTGAACTCGGTGGGGAAGAGCGTGCGGTACTTCGGCAGGTCACCCTCGAGCAGTCGGGTGGTCGTACGGCGGCCTGCGCCCTCGAACCCGATGAGCCCTTCGCCCGCACCCGAGCCGGACAGTGCCAGCGTCACCGTGTCACCGCTGGTCAGTGCCTTCGCGGTGTCCAGGAGCGTCTTGGCGGGCACCAGGGCCACTGCCGAGGCGTCCGGGTTCTCCGGCTTCCACAGGAACTCACGGACCGCGAAGCGGTAGCGGTCGGTCGACGCGAGGGTGACGGTGTCGCCCTCGATCTCGATCCGGACGCCGGTCAGGACGGGCAGGGTGTCGTCACGTCCCGCCGCGATGGCTACCTGCGCAGCAGCGGAGGCGAAGACCTCCCCAGGGACGGTGCCCGTGGCCGTCGGCATCTGCGGCAGCGCCGGGTACTCCTCCACAGGCAGTGTGTGGAGTGTGAACCGCGACGAGCCACAGACCACCGTGGCCCGTACACCGTCTGTGGAGATCTCCACCGGCCGGTTCGGCAGGGCGCGGCAGATGTCGGCGAGCAGACGGCCGGAGACGAGCACCGTGCCGTCCTCCTCGACCTCCGCGTCCACCGAGACCTTGGCCGACACCTCGTAGTCGAAGCTCGAGAAGCTGAGAGCCCCGTCCTCGGCCTTCAGCAGAAGGCCCGCGAGAACGGGCGCCGGCGGACGGGCCGGAAGGCTGCGGGCCACCCAGGCCACTGCCTCCGCGAGTACATCGCGCTCCACCCGGATCTTCACCGGAACCGCCTCCTGCTGTTGCTCGCTCGCCCTGCTGGCCTTCGTCGTCTGACCGGGGCTCCCCGCCGAGGGGCTGGGGACACCACCGGGGTCCAGTCTGACGTACGGCACCGACACTCGTTGCTGCTCGGGGTCAAGTCGCGCCAAGAGGTTCGCCGAGCTCGCCACTCGAGTTGTGCACAGGCCCCACTTCGAAGCGGATTCCTGGCTAACTCTGAGTGGTAGTAGTAGTAGGCCCTGTGGAAACCGTGGATAACGTCGTTTTCGCAGGTCAGGTGCGGTTTTTTGTCCACCGACCCTGTGGGTGACACCGGTGGACAACCGAGCGTTTCTGTGGACACGCGAAAGTTCTGCACACCCGATGCACAGGGCGGGGGTACTTCTCCCCAGGGCTGTCCCCAGCTTTACCCACGTTCCCCACAGCCCAACCGAGGGTCCTCGTGTGACGCCTTTCACTCTTGGCAGTGAAAGCGGGTGTCGGGTTGCCGAACAGTGGACAGGGGTGTGGAGAAGCTGGGGACAACCGGGCCCTGCCTGTGGGCCGCCGGTGGACAACATCATTCGGACCCTGTGGACGAAATTTCTGTCCACAGGCTGTGGATCATCGTTGACCACAAATCCCCAGGCATGTGACCTGGCCTGATGGAGTATCGGCAGCTGACCCTGTGGATGCAATCTGGACAACTTCGCAGTCCCCAGGCTGTGGACGCCAGATTCCTCGTACTTCTGTGGAGAAGGGTCCGCCCGAGGCCCGTATTCGAACACTTCGTAGGCGCCCAGCCCTCGTGCAGGCCGTCGACCGGAGCGGGAGCGGGTGCTCCGAGGGGGCCTGAGGCCGGCCCCAGAGCTCGTACGTGGCGTTCCTGGCGTCGCTCTCAGCGGCTCCTGACGAGACGAGCTCAGCTGCTCGTGACGACGCGATCAGCTGATCGTGACGACGAAAAGGCACCCCATGAGGACGACGTACGGTCCTCGTGGGGCGCCCGGGGTGCGCTGTGACAGTCCGGCTGCTGCCGGCGCGTCAGCCGTTCTTGATGCGGTTGGTGAGCTCCGTGACCTGGTTGTAGATGGAACGCCGCTCCGCCATCAGGGCTCGGATCTTCCGGTCGGCGTGCATCACCGTGGTGTGGTCGCGCCCGCCGAACTGGGCACCGATCTTGGGCAGGGAGAGATCCGTCAGCTCGCGGCACAGGTACATGGCGATCTGGCGTGCCGTCACCAGGACGCGGCTGCGTGAGGATCCGCAGAGGTCCTCCACCGTCAGTCCGAAGTAGTCCGCGGTCGCCGCCATGATGGCCGGCGCGGTGATCTCGGGAGCCGAGTCCTCACCGCCCGGGATCAGGTCCTTGAGCACGATCTCGGTCAGGCCGAGATCCACCGGCTGCCGGTTCAGGCTCGCGAAGGCGGTCACACGGATGAGAGCGCCCTCCAGCTCGCGGATGTTGCGCGAGATGCGGGAGGCGATGAACTCGAGTACCTCGGGCGGGGCGTTGAGCTGCTCCTGCACGGCCTTCTTGCGGAGGATCGCGATGCGTGTCTCCAGCTCGGGCGGCTGCACATCGGTGGTGAGGCCCCACTCGAACCGGTTGCGCAGCCTGTCCTCGAGGGTCACGAGCTGCTTGGGCGGCCGGTCCGAGGAGAGCACGATCTGCTTGTTGGCGTTGTGGAGCGTGTTGAAGGTGTGGAAGAACTCCTCCTGCGTCGACTCCTTGCTCGCCAGGAACTGGATGTCGTCGACCAGGAGGATGTCCACGTCGCGGTAACGCTTGCGGAAGGTGTCGCCCTTGCCGTCGCGGATCGAGTTGATGAACTCGTTGGTGAACTCCTCTGAGCTCACGTACCGCACGCGGGTGCCCGGGTAGAGGCTTCGCGCGTAGTGCCCGATGGCGTGCAGCAGGTGGGTCTTGCCGAGCCCCGACTCCCCATAGATGAAGAGGGGGTTGTACGCCTTCGCGGGTGCCTCGGCGACGGCGACCGCCGCCGCGTGTGCGAAACGGTTGGACGCGCCGATCACGAAGGTGTCGAAGAGGTACTTCGGATTCAGCCGGGCGTGCGGCTCGCCGGTCCCGGGCGGGGGTGCGGACTGCGTGCCCATGGGGCCGCCGCCGGCCCTCCCGGTCCCGGGGCCGCCCTGGCGGTGCTGGTGCTGGGGCTGCTGGTCCTGCAGATCGTGGCGGTCGCGGCTGTCCCGCTGCTGCTCGTAGCCCTGGTGCTCGGGCGGCTGCGGGCGGTAGTCGTGCTGCGGCTGCTGGGGGCGCGGGCTCGCATACGGGTCGCGGTCCTGGTAGCCGCCGTGCCGGGGCTGCCAGGAGAGGTCCTCCTGGACGCGGGGCCAGGCGCCGGGCTCGGGGCGGTGCTGCTGGTAGTCCGGGTAGGCGGGGCGGGCCGTCGGCATGCCGTCGTCGGAGGGCCTGGGGCCGTAGCCGTCGTACCCGTTGTTACGCGAGGGCTCGTCGTGCTGCGGCCCCTGGTATCGGTGGGACTGCTGCCCTTGGTGGGGCTGGTGCATCGGGGGCGCCGGCGGAGCCGGGGGCTCGCCCGCGGAATCGTCGACGGTGATCGCGATCCGGATCGGCCGCCCGCACTCACGGGTCAGCGTCTCGCTGATCAGCGGCGCGAGCCGGCCCTCCAGGACGCGCTTGCCCCACTCGTTGGGTACGGCCAGCAGCGCGGTGTCAGCGACGAGTGCCAGAGGCTGGCAGCGCTCGATCCACTGCTTGTCCTTCGGCTCGATGCCCTGCTGGCCCTCCCCGAGGAGTTGTTCCAGCACTCGCGGCCACACTGCGGCAAGATCGGCAGGTACGTCAGCCACAAGGCACGCTCTCTCGCATGTCCCACGAATGTGTGCTTCTCGGGACGGATGGGTCGGGTCGGGTGAGGCCCGGCAGGGAGGAAGGAAAAGAACCGGAGTTCAGCCACGGTAGTCAGGCCGACCCGCGCGGTTCAAGTTGTTGTCCACAGGCTGTGTACAGCAGGGGGTGGTGCGGAGCCGGTTTGACCGGATGGCGTAGCCGCGCGTACCGTGACCAGGTCGAGTTGTCGATGGCTGCTGCCGCCTGCCTCCGATGGGCAAACATCACGATCTGTGATTGTGAAGCGGTGCACTAAGGCGTTTACGCGAGTTCCTCGTGGGCGCACGGTGACAGCCAGGCGATGTCCCGCCAACACACGAATCATTTCTGGAGCCCCCGAGTGAGCAAGCGCACCTTCCAGCCGAACAACCGTCGTCGCGCCAAGACCCATGGCTTCCGACTGCGCATGCGTACCCGTGCCGGCCGCGCGATTCTCGCGAACCGCCGTGGCAAGGGTCGCACCAACCTGTCCGCCTGATCGCGGTCAGGTCATGACGTGCTGCCTACCGAGAATCGGCTGAGGCGGCGCGAGGACTTCGCAGCCGCTGTACGCCGGGGACGTCGGGCCGGACGCCCGCTACTCGTCGTGCATCTAAGCAGCGGTGTTACGGACCCGCACGTGACAGGGGAGAGCGTTCCCCCGCCGCGTGCGGGTTTCGTTGTCAGCAAAGCAGTGGGTGGAGCAGTCGTTCGCACCGCGGTGAAGCGGAAGCTTCGTCATCTGGTCCGCGATCGGCTTGCTCAGCTGCCCCCCGGTAGCCTTGTTGTCGTACGAGCGCTGCCCGGATCGGGTGACGCCGACCATGCACAGCTGTCCCGAGACCTGGACGCCGCCCTTCAGCGGCTGCTGGGAAGGGGTGCGCGATGAAGTACCCGCTGCTGGCTCTTATCAAGCTGTATCAGTGGACGATCAGCCCTCTCCTCGGGCCCGTCTGCCGCTACTACCCGTCGTGTTCCCACTATGGATATACGGCGATCGACCGGCACGGTGCGATCAAGGGAACCGCGCTGACCGCATGGCGCATCCTGCGTTGCAATCCGTGGTCACCCGGCGGCGTGGATCACGTACCGCCACGCAAACGTCCGCGTTGGCACGAAATGCTGCGCAGCTGTGTGCGTGGCGGCAAGGGCGGGGACTCCGCCGCCGATGTGCCTTCCAGGGGGTCGGTCTCCGAACCCCTGAGCCCGGCCACAGAGACCTCGCCCAAAGCTCAAGGAGCCTGATTAGTGGACACGATTGCCAGTCTGTTCAGCTTTATCACCACACCTGTTTCGTGGGTCATCGTCCAGTTCCACAAGCTGTACGGAGCGCTCTTCGGCGATGACACGGGATGGGCCTGGGGCCTGTCCATCGTGTCCCTGGTGATCCTGATCCGAATCTGCCTGATCCCGCTCTTCGTGAAGCAGATCAAGTCGACGCGGAACATGCAGGTGCTCCAGCCGAAGATGAAGGCGATCCAGGAGCGCTACAAGAACGACAAGCAGCGTCAGTCCGAAGAGATGATGAAGCTGTACAAGGAGACGGGTACCAACCCGCTCTCCTCGTGCCTTCCCATCCTGGCGCAGTCGCCGTTCTTCTTCGCCCTGTATCACGTGCTCTCGGCCATCGCCTCGGGCAAGACGATCGGTGTCATCGACCAGCCCCTGCTGGACAGTGCCCGTCAGGCACACATCTTCGGTGCTCCGCTGGCCGCGAAGTTCATGGACAGCGAAGAGAAGGTGCAGGCGCTCGGCGCCTCCCTGACCGACGTCCGTGTCGTGACCGCGATCATGATCGTGATGATGTCCGCGTCGCAGTTCTTCACCCAGCGCCAGCTGATGACGAAGAACGTCGACCTGACGGTCAAGACCCCGTACATGCAGCAGCAGAAGATGCTGATGTACATCTTCCCGCTGATCTTCGCCGTCATGGGTATCAACTTCCCCGTCGGTGTTCTCGTGTACTGGCTGACCACGAACGTCTGGACCATGGGTCAGCAGATGTACGTGATCAACCAGAACCCCACCCCGGGCAGCAAGGCGCAGGACCAGTACCTGAGCCGTGTGCTGAAGAGTGTGACCGCGCATGGTGAGGTGCGGGGCCGTACACGGCGCAACACCGTCAAGCGGATCGTCGTCAAGGGTCCCGACCGCAACGACATCGAGCGCAAGTTCATCACCGGTCTGGGCAAGCTCGGCCTTGCCGCGCAGGAGGACGGAACGGTCGCGAAGAGCGAAGCCGCCGTTCTCGAGGCCGAGGGCGGTGCTGCGGCCAAGCGCCAGCAGCCGAAGCGCCAGACCAAGGCGAAGCGTCACACTGCTGCCACGCATCCCGGCACGGAGAAGGACTCCGGCTCCACCGGCTCGGAACCCAAGACCTCGCTGGAGAAGCAGGACGCATCGCAGGACGACAAGCCGAAGCCGGCGGGCAAGCCCGCGGCATCCGGCTCCTCACGCCAAGCCAAGTCCGGACAGCGCAAGGGCCCGCAGCGGCCCAAGCACCCGTCCAAGAAGTAAGAAGGAGTCCATCCGTGACGGAAGGCACCATCACCACGGCCGCTGAGGGCAGCGACACTCTGACCCGCCTCGAACAGGAGGGGGAGATCGCGGCTGACTACCTCGAAGGCCTGCTCGACATCGCCGACCTCGACGGCGACATCGACATGGACGTGGAGGCGGACCGGGCCGCGGTCTCGATCATCAGCGACTCGGCGCGTGACCTGGAGAAGCTTGTGGGCCGCGATGGTGAGGTGCTGGAGGCGCTCCAGGAGCTGACGCGCCTGGCCGTTCACCGCGAGACCGGCGACCGCAGCCGACTGATGTTGGACATCGGTGGCTTCCGTGCCAAGAAGCGCGAGGTGCTCGCGGCGCTGGGCGCCAAGGCCGCGGATGAGGTCAAGAGCTCGGGTGAGCCGGTCAAGCTGGAGCCGATGACGCCGTTCGAGCGCAAGGTCGTGCACGATGCGATCGCGGCGGCAGGTCTGCGCAGCGAGTCCGAGGGCGAGGAGCCCCAGCGCTTCGTTGTCGTTCTCCCGGCCTGACCGGATCCTTGTACTGTCGGCCCCGTCTGTTCGCAGGCGGGGCCGATCTTTGTCAGCCTGATAGTCAGCGTGCTAGAGCGGTACGGAAGGACGGTCCCCGTGACGGAGGAAGCAGAGCTCCCCCAGGCGCCCGAGGAGGCGCAAGCGGTATTCGGTGAGTTCTTGCCAGAGGCTGTCAGGTACGCGGAGCTGCTGGCCGATGCGGGCGTCAAGCGAGGGCTGATCGGCCCGCGCGAGGTGCCGCGCCTGTGGGAACGCCACCTGCTGAACTGCGCGGTGCTGTCCGAGGTGGTCCCCGAAGGCGTCACTGTGTGCGATGTGGGGTCGGGGGCCGGCCTTCCAGGTATCCCGCTGGCGCTGGTGCGCCCCGACCTGAAGATCACGTTGCTCGAGCCGCTACTGCGGCGCACGAACTTCCTCCAGGAGGTCGTCGAGCTCCTGGGGCTGGATCATGTGACGGTCGTCCGTGGCAGGGCCGAAGAAGTGCTCGGAACGCTGCAGCCTGTTCATGTGGTGACGGCCCGGGCAGTCGCCCCGCTCGACCGGCTCGCCGGATGGGGCGTGCCCCTGCTCCGCCCGTACGGGGAGATGCTGGCGCTCAAGGGGGGTACGGCCGAGGAAGAGATCCATGGAGCCCGGGCCGCTCTGAGCAAGCTCGGAGTGGTGGAGACCGAGGTGCTGCACGTCGGCGAGGGCCTGGTTGATCCGACGGCCACCGTGGTGCGTGTGGTGGTCGGTGAGAGCCCGGGCGGTGTGAGGTTCGCCGCAAAGCGAGCCAAGGCCGCACGGGTGAGCCGGACGCGACGACGGCGATGAGTGTCGGCCGAGCGACAGCTCGACCGGACCTTTTTGCGCCCTTTGGTCACTTTCTGTGTCTTTCGCGCAGATGCTCCATGCAAGCAGCGATATCCGCTGTCTGCGGAGTGTCGGGAGTCTGCCGCTGTACTGCACAGGCATCGTGTTTCACGTGAAACGTCGCTCTCTGTTGCAGGGAATCATCGGTCGCGGTCGCACGGCTGCCGCGCCGCGCGACCGCAAGCCCGTACGGGCTACCAAGTTGTCCACAGAACCGGATTCATCCACAGAAGAGTCGGCCTCGCTGGTTCGCGACCCCGAAAGCATGGCAGGCTCTGTTCATTGCGAGCCTGAAGTCGAGGAGAGTGAATCCTTGCGGTCCGACGCCAACATCGCGGGACCGATGACCGACCCGGTCCCCGGTCCCCGTACCGAGTCCCTGGGGGACGGTGTTTCACGTGAAACACCGCCTCCAATGGACGACACACCCATTGGTCGTGCGGCTCAGCTGGCGGTCGAGGCCCTCGGCCGCGCCGGCGAGGGGCTGCCACGGCCAGACCGGACACGCGTCATGGTCGTGGCCAACCAGAAGGGCGGTGTGGGGAAGACGACCTCGACGGTCAATCTCGCCGCCTCGCTCGCGCTGCACGGCGCACGCGTCCTGGTGGTGGACCTCGATCCGCAGGGGAATGCCTCCACCGCTCTGGGGATCGACCATCACGCGGAAGTCCCCTCAATCTACGACGTACTGGTGGAGAGCATGCCGCTCTCCGAAGTGGTTCAGCCTGTCCCGGATGTCGAAGGTCTTTTCTGTGCGCCTGCGACCATCGATCTCGCCGGTGCGGAGATCGAGCTGGTATCGCTGGTGGCGCGGGAGAGCCGTCTGCAGCGGGCGATCCAGGCGTATGACCAGCCGCTGGACTACATCCTCATCGACTGCCCACCCTCGCTCGGTCTGCTGACAGTCAACGCCCTTGTAGCCGGGGCAGAGGTGCTCATCCCGATTCAGTGCGAGTACTACGCGCTCGAGGGCCTCGGGCAGCTGCTTCGTAACGTCGATCTGGTCCGGGGACATCTGAACCCTGATCTTCACGTCTCGACGATCCTGCTCACCATGTACGACGGCAGGACCAGGCTTGCTTCACAGGTCGCGGAGGAGGTGCGCAGTCATTTCGGCAAAGAGGTGTTGCGCACCAGCATCCCGCGCTCGGTGCGTATCTCGGAGGCTCCCAGCTACGGGCAGACCGTCTTGACATACGATCCGGGCTCCAGCGGGTCTCTGTCCTACCTCGAGGCGGCCCGTGAGATCGCGCTGAGAGGCGTCGGGGTGCACTACGAGGCCCAGCACGCCCCGGCGGGCGGGCCCGCCCACACGGGCGTCCAGAACAGCCAGCAGAGTCATTCGGAGGGCATGCAGTGAGCGAGCGTCGTAGAGGGCTGGGGCGTGGGCTCGGTGCACTGATCCCCGCAGCTCCACAGGAGAAGCAGGTCGCGAGTCCTGCGGGCGGTACGAACGTGGGGGGCGCGTCCCCCGTCATGACCGCGGAGCGTGGGGTGGCCGCCGCGAAGCTGGCCGCGCTTCCTTCCGGCGCAATGGTCCCGGAGCCGAGCTCTCCTGTCGGCGAGCTGGAGCCCGCCGCTGGGCAGACCGACTCGGCCGGGGCGTACTTCGCCGAGATTCCCCTCACTTCGATCACGTCGAACCCGAGGCAGCCCCGTGAGGTCTTCGACGAGGATGCTCTGGCCGAGCTGGTCACCTCCATCAAGGAGGTCGGTCTTCTCCAGCCCGTCGTCGTACGCAAGGTCGACGAGGATCGCTACGAGCTCATCATGGGTGAGCGCCGTTGGAGGGCGTGCGGCGAAGCCGGTCTGGAGCGCATCCCCGCCATCGTCCGTGCGACCGATGACGAGAAGCTGCTTCTCGACGCACTCCTGGAGAACCTGCACCGAGCTCAGCTGAACCCCTTGGAGGAGGCAGCGGCGTACGACCAGTTGCTGAAGGACTTCAAGTGCACGCACGATCAGCTGGCGGACCGGATCGGCCGGTCCCGCCCGCAGGTGTCGAACACGCTCCGTCTGCTGCGGCTTTCCCCGTCGGTGCAGCGCCGGGTTGCGGCGGGAGTCCTCTCAGCAGGACATGCGAGGGCCCTGCTGTCGGTCGATGACTCCGAGGAGCAGGACAGGCTGGCGCACCGCATTGTTGCCGAAGGGCTGTCGGTGCGCGCGGTCGAGGAGATCGTGAATCTTCTCGGATCCGAGCCGACGAGTTCCGCGAAGCCTCGGGGTCCCAGGGCCGGCGGTCGGGTCTCGCCGGCTCTGACCGATCTGGCTTCGCGCCTCTCCGATCGGTTCGAGACGCGGGTGAAGGTCGATCTGGGGCAGAAGAAGGGGAAGATCGTCGTCGAGTTCGCCTCGATGGAGGATCTGGACCGCATTCTTGGCAGCCTTGCTCCGGGTGAGGGACGGGTGCTGGAACAGAGCACCGAGGACGAGCAGGCTGATGCTGACGAGGCCTGAGCCTGCTGGACGACAACGGGCGGGCCGAGTTCCGGGCAGTTATCCGGAACTCGGTCCGCCCTTTGCCGTCTCTCGGTATCCCCATCACCTCTGGGTGGATACGATGCGTTCTGGTATGGCGTATCCACCACCGTGATCCACCTCAGAGGAGGCGGGGGCCGTGCGATCAGTGAATCGCAGCCACCTGGTGACAGTCGGTTTGGGGCTTGGTGCTGTCGGGGGGTTCGTCGGCAGCCTGTTCCGAGAACGGAGTGCGCTGGCATCCGCACGTGATGCGGCGGGCGAAGGAAGTGAGGAACCGCCTACATGGGGCGACGGCTCGTACCGCTCACACTGGACAACCTTCCGGATCTCCCCAGGCGCTGCCGCTCGTGTGTCTTCTGGGAACTTGATCCGGTCAGCGGGGAAGCTGCGATAAAGGCAGGCAGACCCGAACTCGAGAAGGAAGCCTGGATCTCCGCCGTGCTGCTGGAGTGGGGCTCCTGCGGCAGGGTCGTCTACGTGGACGATGTCGCGGCCGGCTTCGTTCTTTATGCGCCGCCCGCGTACGTCCCCCGGTCTACCGCGTTTCCCACCAGCCCCGTATCCCCCGATGCAGTGCAGCTGATGACCGCTTTGATCGTGCCGGGATTCCAGGGGCAAGGGCTGGGCCGCGTGATCGTGCAGACGGCTGCCAAGGACTTGCTGCGACGCGGCTTCAAGGCGATTGAGGCCTTTGGTGACGCCCGATGGAAGGAACCGGCGTGTGTGCTCCCGGCGGATCACCTGCTCGCGGTCGGCTTCAAGACGGTGCGCCCTCATCCCGCGCATCCTCGGCTGAGGCTTGAGCTGCGCACCACGCTTTCCTGGAAGGAAGACGTTGAGCTGGCCCTGGAAAGGCTGCTGGGGGCGGTACAGAAGGAACCCGCACTGCGTCCCCTCTGACTCTCGACGCGGATGGCTCAGGCTCACGTGAAACGGGCCCACCCCGAAGGGTGGGCCCGTTTCACGTGAAACAGTCAGTCTCTACTTCTGAGCGATGAAGCTCTCGAGGTCGCGGAGAATCGCTGCCTTCGGCTTGGCGCCGACGATGGTCTTGGCGACCTCGCCGCCCTGGTACACGTTGAGCGTGGGGATCGACATCACGCCGTACTTTGCCGCGGTGGCCGGGTTCTCATCGATGTTGAGCTTGACGATCTCGATCTCGTCGCCGTGCTCAGCCGCGATGGCCTCCAGCGAAGGCGCGATCTGACGGCACGGGCCGCACCAAGCGGCCCAGAAGTCCACCAGTACGGGCTTGTCGTTCTTGAGGACGTCCTCGTCGAAGGAGTCGTCGGTTACGTTCTTCAGGGCGCCGGCCACGGCGACCTCCTTAGCTTCGCAGGGGTGTGGTTCGGGGGATGCAGTCAGGCTGCCGGGGTCTTCTCCGGCTCGGCGAGCTGCTCGTCGGAGAGAGCTGCCAGGAATCGCTCTGCGTCGAGAGCCGCGGAGCAGCCCGTACCGGCGGCTGTGATGGCCTGTCGGTAGGTGTGGTCGACGACATCGCCGGCGCCGAAGACACCCTTCAGGTTGGTGCGCGTCGAGGGGGCCTCCACCTTGAGGTAGCCCTCGTCGTCGAGGTCGAGCTGACCCTTGAAGAGCTCCGTGCGGGGGTCGTGGCCGACAGCGATGAACAGGCCAGTCACCGGAAGCTCGGAGGTCTCCCCGGTCTTGGTGTTGCGCAGAGTGAGGCTGGAGAGCTTCTGGTCTCCGTGGACCGTGGCGACCTCGCTGTCCCAGGCGAACTTGATCTTCGGATCGGCGAAGGCTCGCTCCTGCATGGCCTTGGAGGCCCGCAGGGAGTCACGGCGGTGCAGGATCGTGACGGACTTGGCGAACCGGGAGAGGAAGGTCGCCTCTTCCATGGCAGTGTCGCCGCCGCCGACCACGGCGATGTCCTGGTCCTTGAAGAAGAAGCCGTCGCAGGTCGCACACCAGGAGACGCCGCGCCCGGAGAGCGCGTCCTCGTTGGGCAGGCCGAGCTTGCGGTGCTGAGATCCCGTGGTGACGATGACGGCCTTGGCAAGGTGCACCGTGCCTGCGGTGTCCGTAACGGTCTTGACATCTCCGGAGAGGTCGACGGAGATCACATCGTCGGGGATGAGCTCGGCGCCGAAGCGCTCAGCCTGGGCACGCATGTTGTCCATGAGCTCAGGGCCCATGATTCCGTCCTGGAAGCCCGGGAAGTTCTCCACGTCGGTGGTGTTCATCAGCGCACCGCCTGCGGTGACGGCGCCCTCGAACACCAGCGGCTTCAGCGACGCGCGAGCGGTGTACAGGGCGGCGGTGTAACCAGCCGGCCCGGAGCCGATGATGATCACATTACGGACGTCGCTCACGGGTTCTTCCTCGTCTCTACAGACTGCCTGCTACCTACTGGGGCCGGTTCAACGACTCTCACCCCACCCAACGGATCCTACGGGGCCTGCATTCCCGAAATGCGGGTCCGGCTCCCGGTAAGGCCCTCAGGGGCGTGTGTAGGAGTGTGTGAGCAGCAGCTGTCCCTTTGTCGCGGGCGTGGAATCCACGCAGGCTGCGTCGATGACATAGGCCTGGATGCGACTCGAGTCGGTCGCGTCGGGCAGCACGACCAGGAAGGCGGCTGTCCCCTCGTAGCTGCCCTTTTCCATGGCCAGAGCAGGTGCGTCCCGGCCGGTGCCCTGCTGGACGCAGGGCGGAACATCCACGACTGGTGCGAACAAGGGCGTGCGGGGGGACGCGTCCCCGGGAGACAGGTCTCCCGGGGACGACTTGGTATCCAGAGACGGCTTGGCCGAGGCGTCGTCCGGAGACCCGGAGGCCGTCGACTCACTCAGAAGCGTATGGACACGGCCTTCCAGCGTGCCTTCCGAGAAGTCCCCTTGGCTCTTCTCTGCGGCGCTGACTCCGCGGTCGGGCATCGTGCCGGACGAATCCTGGGACACCTGGAGGGACTGGAGCAGGAAGACGCTCATGCCGACGGCCGCGGCACCGAAGGCGGTGCCGAGGATTACGGTGCGGCGTCGACGGCGAGCCGGACTCCGGCCGGGCCCGGTGGCCCCACGAGGACGACCCGCGGGCCGGGGAGCTGCCACGCCATCCGTTGTTGTTTCACGTGAAACGGGAGCGGCTGCGGCGGGTACCGAAGCGGGGTGGGCGGCTTCCGAGGCCAGTGCCGCGTCGATCCGGGCAGCTACGTCGTCAGGCATGTGCGCGCTGAGGGGCCCTGCCGCCCCCAGCAGGGAGCGGACCTCTTCCAGTGAGGAGTGGATGTCGGCGCACTCTTCGCAGGTGTTGATGTGTTCGCGGAGTGCTGCCTCACGGGACGGTGTGAGCAGTCCCTCGGTGAGGTCGGAGATCTCCGAGACGTCCGGGTGCTGAGCCGTGTCGGCTGTGGATGTCATGCGGTCCCACCTCCACCCTTTACGCCGGCAGGATCACCGTCGCCTGCGTCTCTCGGTCCTGACGCCGGTGGGACGGATGGCCCCTTCGTCCGGTTCCTTTCCATGGAGAGGTCCTTTCCGTCCTCTCTGCTACTGCGCAGATGGGTCAGCAGGGGGAGCAGTCTGGCCCGGCCGCGCGCACAGCGGCTCTTCACGGTGCCCGTCGGTACGTCGAGGATGCGGGCAGCCTCCGCAACGGGGTAGGCCTGCATATCCACCAGGACGAGTGCGGCCCGCTGTTCGGCGGGGAGGGTGGCCAGTGCGGCCAGGAGTTCTCGGTGCAGGTCCTGCCGTTCGGCGGGAGCCTCGGCGGATTCGTGAGGTTCCATGAGCTGGTCGAGCCGCTCGGTGTCCTCGACCGGTGCGGTCTTCCGGGAGGCCGCCTTGCGGGCACGGTCGAGACAGGCATTGACAGTGATCCTGTGCAGCCACGTGGTGACGGCCGACTGGCCACGGAAGGTATGCGCGGCACGGAACGCGGAGACAAGGGCGTCCTGCACGGCGTCGGCGGCCTCTTCGCGGTCGCCGAGCGTACGAAGCGCCACGGCCCAGAGGCGGTCACGGTGTCGTCGCACGAGCTCACCGAAGGCGTCCGCTTCGCCTGCGACGTGCCGCGTCAGGAGGTCCTGATCGCTGATGTCGGCGAATCTGGCGTCGTTCAACGGTGAGCCCCCTCCCCTGGTGCCTTCAGCTGTGCCCTGGCGCCGTCAGCTCGTGATCTTGATGTCCGAGACCTTGCCCCTGTAGTTGCCGTCGTCGCTCAGAGGCAGTTTGGTCAGCCAGACCAGAACGTACCGCGCCTGCACCGGCTTGTCGGGCTTGAGGGACACCTTTGTTCCGGATCCCTTCGCGGCCTTGGTGAAACCGCCAGGCAGCTGAGGAAAGGACGAGTCCTCGGTTGTCCTCAGCTCGACGGAAGTGGGGCCGCCGAGGAAGGTCACCTGGACGTTGCCCACCTGCTGAACCTTGCCGAGGTCGAGAACGACTCCGACGCCTTCCTTGAGCCGTCCGAAGTCGGCGCTGAAGTAGCCGTCGGTGCTCCAGTAGGAGCTCGTGTCCCCGTCGTAGACGTTCTTTATCGAGGCGGGCTTCTCGGAACCGTCCGAGCCGAGCGGATCGTAGTCCTGGGCTCCGGCGATGGTGACGGGCTTGCTGGGCTCGACGGCGTTGTTGTCGTCAGCCCCGTCCTCGGCGGTCTGTGTAGGGGCCGGGTCCCCGGAGTCGTTGCTCCGGTTGAGGACGGTTTCTGCGAGCTGCCAGCTACCGAGGCCCAGAGCGGCGATGAGCAGCGCGGACACGGCCCACTTGAGGGCCTTGCCGGTACGGCTCTGGAGAGGGGGCGGAGGAGCTGCGATGACAGGCTGGGTGGCTGAGGTGGGCCGCACCGACGGGCGTCCGTAGGTGCCCTGCTGATACGTCGTGCGCTGGTACTCGGGCGGCGCGGTGAAAGCGGGCTCCGGGGGCAGGATGCGCGGCATGGCCGCGACGGCCTTGGCCAACTCGTCCGGGGTGGTGCACGGCTGTTCCTGCCGTGATGCGGTCGCTCCGTCGTTGGCGAGCGCGCGCATGGCGAGCTCGGACAGACCTCGGTGGACGCCGGCCCGGACCTGGTCCGGGGGAATCAGACCCAGGTCCTTGGGGAGCCCGGAGAGGCCGTACGCGTCGCTCTCGTAGGGCCAGCGTCGGGTCAGAGCCGCATAGAGCAGTGCGCCGATGGCCTCGGTGTCGGTGCGTAGTGGCTGATCGGCTGTGATGCCGCGCAGAGCGGCGTTCACGGCGAGGCCGCGGATCCGGTACTGGCCGGTCGAGCTGCGCAGTACGGCGCCGGGCGTGAGGCGCAGATGCGCGAGCCCTTCGCGGTGTGCGGCGGCCATGGCCTGGGAGATCTGGCTCACGAGCTGGTAGGCATCGTGAGCTTCGAAGGGGCCTGCGGCCAGCAGTGCCGTGAGCTCGGTGGCGTCGGGGAGCCATTCGTGGACGACGTAGACGAGGGCGTCCTCCTCCACCGCGTCCAGGACCTGGACGAAGCGGGGGTCACCCAGCAGCGCGGAGGAGCGGGCCGCGGCCAGCACCGAGCGGGCGCGCGGGTGATCGGCGGGCAGCAGATGAACTCCTACTGCTCGCCGTAGTTTCTCGTCCACAGCACGCCAGCTGCTGAATCCGTCCAGTCGGGTGACGCACTCTTCGAGGCGGTACCGTCCGGCCAGCTTGTGACCGCTGTGCAGGTCGGGCGACGCCGGCACGGTGTCCGAGCTGTCCCGCCCGCTCTCCGCGTCCTGCGAGCTTGCGCCCTCTGAGTCCTGGGTTTGTGCCGTCCCGTCGGTCGTGGCCGCGTCCGCCTTGGCGGTCAGCGGCTCGTCGCCGCTGTTGTCGGCCACGTCGACAGCAGCCGTGCTACGTTCCGCCACCGTCGTTCCTGCCTCCCCATCCGTTGCGCGATGCCAGCCAGCTCTGCACAGTCACGCCAATTGTGCCCACACTCCGGCGCTATGCACGACACGCGGTGTCCAGCGATGGTTGTGCGGCTCGGAGCGTGTTCAGCGTCCGAGCCGTCCCCGGACCATGCCGACCATGCCGTTGAGCTCTTCGATGCGCATCTTCTTCGCCGCGACGAAGAAGATGCCCAGCAGGACGACGCTGCCACAGACCAGTGCCACCACGGAACCGCCGGCGCCTTCGCCGAGAGCCTTCAGGAGAGCGAAGCCCACACCGCCGCCGACCACTGCGGCAGGGATCGCTGCCAGGCAGAGACGGGCGTAGGTGCGCACCACACGCGCTCCGTCGAGGTCGCCGCCGAGTCGGTTGCTGAGACGTCGCCAGGCGATGCCGACACCGACCGCGTAGGCCAGCCCGTAGGAGGCCGCCATTCCCACGACTGCCCACTGGGCCGGAAGAATCACGTAGCAGAGGGCAGAGGCCGCAGCATTGACCGCTGCGACGATGACCGTGTTGTAGAAGGGGGTGCGGGTGTCCTCGTACGCGTAGAAGCCGCGGAGCACGACGTACTGCACGGAGTACGGGATGAGTCCGAGGCCGAACGCCATCAGGATGAATCCCATGGACCGTGCGGCCTCGGTGCCGCTGGATGCGTAGAGCAGGGTGCACATCGGCAGGCCGAGCGCGAGGAAGGTGAATGCGACCGGCACGATGGCCACCGCGGAGTTGCGCAGACCTTGCGAGATGTCGTCGCGAACGGCCCCGGGGTCGTTGTCATGGGCGGCACGGGAGATGCGGGGCAACAGGGCGGCCATGACGGAGACGGTGATGATGGCCTGAGGCATGCCCCAGATCAGCTGGGCGTTGGAGTAGGCGAGGAAGCCCGAACCGTCCCTGCCGGCGAGTTTGCCCGCAGAGGTCGCCAGCTGGGTGACTACCAGCACGCCCGCCTGGTTGGCCAGGACGAACAGGACCGTCCACTTGGCGAGCTTGACCGTCTTGCCGAGCCCGTGGCCTTTCCAGTCGAAGCGGGGACGGAAACGGAATCCGGCCTCGCGGAGGTACGGGATCATGGCCAGGGCCTGGACCACCAGGCCGAGCAGCGTGCCGATACCCAGGAGCCGGACGCCCTCCGGCGGAATCGTCTCCACGCCCATCCGGGATTCGGCCGAGGTGCCGTAGACCCAGATGAACAGGCCGAACGTGAAGATCATGACGACGTTGTTGAGGACCGGGGTCCACATCATCGCGCCGAACTTTCCGCGGGCGTTGAGGATCTGGCCCATCACCACATGGACGCCCATGAAGAAGATGGTCGGCAGGCAGTAGCGGGCGAAGGTGACCGCCACCGTGTCGGCTGCCGGCTCGTTCGCGATCGTGCTCGACATGAGGTGCACCAGCTGCGGAGCTGCGAACACAGCGATCACGACGATGACGCCGAGCGCGACCATGACGAGCGTCAGCAGACGGTTGGCGTACGCCTCGCCGCCGTCCTCGTCGTCCTTCATGGACCGGACGAGCTGGGGCACGAAGACCGAGTTCAGCCCGCCGCCCACAGTGAGGATGTAGATCATCGTCGGCAGGGTGTACGCGATGGTGAAGCTGTCGCCGAGCAGCGCCGCACCCAGCGCCGCGGTGATCACGAGGCTGCGCACGAAGCCGGTGAGCCGGGAAACCAGAGTGCCCGCTGCCATCAGCGCACTGGACTTCAGTATTCCGGCGGCCCGGCCGCCGGACTTCGGCGGCACGGGTGCAGGAGCCGCTTCGGGTTCGGCAGGAGGGCCGGGAGGCCGGCCCGACCCCTCCTGGTCGCGGAAGAGGTGTGCGAAGGCGTCCTGCTCCTCGCGGTCGCCGGAGGCCTGAGTGACGAGGTCGTCCACCCCTACGTACTGGGTGGTCGCGGCGTGGTCGCCGTAGGGAAGGTGCCGGGAGGGGCCTGCGGGCTCCGGTGGCGGCGTCTGGGCCCAGATCCGGGGGTCAGGGGCGTGCTGCGCGGCGGGAGGCTGCTGGTAGAGCGCCTGCGGCTCCTGGTAGGTGCCTGGAGGCGGCGGCGGATGTGAGGCGCGGTCGTAGAGCGCCTCGGCCACCGGATCCTGCGCGGCGAGGTCCTGGGCACGGTACGGGTCGTGGTCGTACGCGTGCTGCAGGTAGGGGTCGGGTACCTCCCCGTCCTGACCGGTGCCCGGTGGCACCGGCGGGCTGCTGGAAGACCCAGCTCCGCCCGCGCCCTGGCCGCGGTCACCGTCGTACGGCGCGTTCATCGAAACCCCACCTTATTGTCCCCGGCCGACAGGCCCCGACAGACATCGCTCAACGGTCCACTTTCTCACCCGGGCCCGACGGGTTCCCGCTTTCCGGACCGGTGTCCGGCGTCGGGTCACTCGGCTGCTCGGGTTCGCCGCCGTTGTTCTCCGCTGCGGCGCCCGCGACGCTGCGCTTGCGATGGGTGTACATCCTGATGCCCGCCAGGACCAGGAGCAGCAGCCCGCCGGCGATCACCAGGAGCACTGTCGGTGTGACTTCCGAGACCTTCACGGTGAAGGTCATCTCTTCGCCGTAGGGCACGCCGTCCTCGGTGAAAAGCCGTGCCGTGACCTGTGCCTGCCCGTTGGCGTTCGCCGTGGCGTCGAATTTCACGGACTGGCTGTGCCCGCCCGCGATCTCGACCGGCTGTTCCGCGACTGCTCTGCCCTCGTTGAGCTTGAGCCGCGTGGCGTTGCCCGACTTCAGACGGAGAACGAGGTGATCGACACCTTGGACCAGCTTGTTCTGCACGGTGACAGGAATCGTGGCGCTGCGCCCTGACAGGGTCACATCGGACTTCGTGATCAGCTGTACCTCGTTGGTGAGGCCCTGCAGATAGGTACGGACGGCGTCACGGTAGCGCTGCGCCTCCAGTGGCCTGCCACGCCACGACGTCGACACGGAGCGGTTGATCGCGTTCCCGAAAGGAGTGACCACGCGGTCGGGCTGCGTGAGGATGACCTGGAAGCTGTTGAGCGAGTCCTGCGTCGTCCTGATGTCCTGGAACGCCTGGGTGGGCAGCTCCTGGTTCCGCAGCCTCTTGGGGTACTGAGAGGCCCCGGGAACCCTTGTGGTGGCTTGCGCGTCGGGCTTCTGTTCGGCCGCCTTGGTCAGGTCGAGGGGCTGCGTCCAGTGCTCGGCCGTGAGGGCTTGCAGGGCGCGCGCCATGCTCTGTGCCTGGGCGGCGGTGGGAGTCCGCTGCGGGGCGACGACGATGCTGCGCTCTTTGTCGGGGGCCTGCTCCGTCACCGCCAGCGTCTGGGCCAGGAATTCCTGGACGGCGAGGGTCGAGGCGCCGGCCTTGGCCATGTCGCCGGTGAACGCGGTGGAGAGCCGGTGGTCGGCGACGACGGCGGTGGTGCCACCGCCGATCGGCCGGGCCGAAGTGGGTGTGTAGGGGAGCCCGCCGGTCTCCTCGAGACTGTCGCTGCGGGCGATCACCTTGTGGGCGCCGGCCGAAGTGGCGACGTCGACGACCGAGGGGTCGATCGCACCGTCGGCCGGCCAGGCGAAGTCGGTGGACGGCTTCACGTGGAGCACGGTCTCCACCGTCGTGCCCGCGACCTCGGTCGCCGTCTGCAGATGGCTGAGGGCGCCCGAGACGTTCTTGCCCCGGTGGGCGATGGACGCGAGATCGGGGTCGGCGAACGGCAGGGCCACCACCGTCCCGTCCTTCACGGCCGCTTGCAGATCCGTGAGCCACTTCTTGGCGATGGTCTGGTTCGTCCCCGCGACGGTGGTGTCACCGGCCTTGACGCGGTAGTTCTTCGTCATCGCATCGACAGAGGCCAGCAGGTCCGGGTCGATCACCCACGTGACAGGGAGCTGTCGCCCCAGTGAGACCAACTGTTCCAGGCGCCCGCCCGGAGCGAGCTCGAGAGCCAGATCGTCATTGGCGAACACAGGGGTCTGCTGTTCGTCGGAACCCGTCTCGGCGGTGATATGAGCCGAAGCGATCAGCGGCCAGAGGTAGGTGAGTTCGGTCTTGCTCCCGGTGTCTTCCGGCTGCCAGGGCAGGAAGGTCCGCTGGAGGCCGAGCACCTGGTCGTAGGTGTAGTCGGTGGTCCGGCCCGTGAGGGAGACCCCGAGCTGATAGACGCCTTCGGTGCCCAGGTCCAGCTTGTCCACCGGAACGGCCAGGGTGAAGTCCTCGCTGACTCCGGACGCGAGCTCGGCGACCTTCAGCGTGTAGGCGCCGCCGAGCTTGGCCGGGTCGCTGCCGGGCAGGTACCCGGTGCGCTTGGCGGCCTCGTCGACCGCCCCCCTGCCGGACAGCCGCGGTCCGACGCGAAGGTCGACCTCGGCGTCCGTGACCGTCTTCTTGCCTCTGTTGGTCAGGGTGCCGGAGACGGTGAGTGTGTCGCCCTCGACCGGTGCGCTGGGTGCGAGCGTGTCCAGGGACACATCCACGGTGTGTGAGCCGGTTGGGGCCTTCGTGGCTACCTCGGCCTGGGCCGAGGGAGCTGCGGGGCCGGCCAGGAGGCCGGCGATCAGTGGTGCCCCGACGATCAAGGAGGCTGTGCGCCGGAGCCACCGGCGGGCAGGGGAGGGATTCATCCCCTGAAAGTCTGCCGCCTCGGCCACGCGTATCCGTCCCTCGTCGTCGTCAGCTGGTGCCGGCCTTGCCGGTCTCTGCGTCCCCGCATGGTAACGATGCGCCCGACGCCTGAGTGCCGGGGACCGTGCCACATGATCGGGAGAGTCTCGCAGGGCCACAAGAAACGATGACGCCCGGGCCGGTCGGTGCACGTACCCTTTTCTGTTGTGCCGAACGCCAACGAAGACAGCCCACGTGCACTGAGTCAGGTGCAGCACCGCGCAGTCAGCGAACTGCTGCGGGTGTCCCCCGTCGCCGATGACCTCGCTAGCCGATTCCAGGAGGCCGGATTCGGCCTCGCCCTGGTGGGCGGGTCGGTCCGCGACGCGTTGCTCGGCAGGCTCGGAAACGACCTGGACTTCACGACCGACGCCCGCCCGGAGGACGTACTCAAGATCGTCCGTCCCTGGGCCGACTCGGTCTGGGAGGTCGGAATCGCCTTCGGCACCGTCGGCTCGCAGAAGGACGGCTACCAGATCGAGGTGACGACTTACCGGTCGGAGGCGTACGACAGGACCTCACGTAAGCCCGAGGTCTCCTACGGCGACTCGATCGAGGAAGACCTCGTGCGCCGTGACTTCACGGTGAACGCCATGGCTGTGGCCCTCCCGCAGAAGGAGTTCATCGACCCGCACGGTGGCCTCGACGACCTCGCTCAGCGTGTCCTGCGCACTCCGGGCACGCCTGAGGCGTCCTTCTCCGATGATCCGCTGCGCATGCTGCGTGCCGCACGCTTTGCCGCACAGCTGGACTTCGAGGTAGCCCCCGATGTCGTGAAGGCGATGAAGGACATGGCGGGACGTATCGAGATCGTCTCGGCCGAGCGGGTCCGTGAGGAACTCAACAAGCTGCTGCTCTCCGGCCACCCCCGTAAGGGTCTGGGGCTTCTCGTGGACACAGGTCTGGCCGACAGAGTGCTGCCCGAGCTCCCCGCCCTGCGCCTGGAAAGTGACGAGCATCACCGTCACAAGGACGTCTATGAGCACTCCTTGACGGTTCTGGAGCAGGCCATCGACCTGGAGGAGGACGGTCCGGACCTCGTGCTGCGCCTCGCAGCCCTGCTTCATGACATCGGGAAGCCGAGGACGCGGCGCTTCGAGAAGGACGGCCGTGTTTCGTTCCACCACCACGAAGTGGTGGGAGCCAAGATGGCCAAGAAGCGGATGACCGAGCTCAAGTACTCCAACGACATGATCAAGGACGTCGCGAAGCTAGTGGAGCTGCATCTGCGCTTCCACGGGTACGGCGACGGGGAATGGACCGACTCCGCGGTGCGCAGGTATGTGCGGGACGCGGGGCCGCTGCTGGCCCGGCTTCACAAGCTGACGCGCTCGGACTGCACGACGCGGAACAAGCGCAAGGCGAACGCCCTGTCGCGCACCTATGACGGACTCGAGGAGCGCATCGCGCAACTGCAGGAACAGGAGCAGCTGGAGGCGATCCGGCCCGATCTGGACGGCAACGAGATCATGGAGATCCTGGGTGTGGGGCCTGGGCCGGTGATCGGTAAGGCTTACTCGTTCCTGCTGGAGTTGCGCTTGGAGAACGGCCCGATGGAGCGCGAGGCCGCAGTCGCCGCCCTCAAGGAATGGTGGGCCTCGCAGGGCTGATGCAGGACGGGCGCTCGATGGACCTCCGGCCGAGGGTCGAGGAATCGGAGTGTTTCACGTGAAACATGACGGCGGGTCGAGCGGGCCAGGCAGTCGGTGAGGGGCGTTGTTTCACGTGAAACAACGCCCCTCATTCCTTGGTGCGGGTGTGCTGGAGCCTGATGTTCGCGCGGCGACGGTGAAGCATGGCCACCGAGACGAGAGCGTAGAGCGCGGCCACGGTGAGCACCACGACGACGGACTGGCCCTCAGGGGGCAGAGCGAGGGCCGACATCGCGGCGGCGGCGACGAACGCGACGTTGAACAGGACGTCATAGAGGGAGAAGACCCGGCCGCGGTAAGCATCGTCCACGGAGGTCTGCACCTCGGTATCCGTCGCGATCTTCGCTCCCTGTGTCACCAGCCCGAGGATGAAGGCCGCCACCAACATGGGCCCGGGCGCGAAAGGGAGCCCCAACGCAGGCTCCAGGAGAGCGGCCGCCCCGGCGCAGCCGGCCAGCCAGCCGTATCGCCCGAAGCGCCCGACCGCCCATGGGGACATGAGGGCCGCGGCGAAGTACCCCGCGGCCGAAGCGCCGAGGGCGAGCCCGAGGAGGGCCAGGCCGTCGGACTCGCTGTCGGACCAGGCGTAGCGGCACAGCATCAGCACCATCACCGTCAGTGCTCCGTAGCAGAAGCGGAGCACCGTTATGGCAGCAAGTACGTACGCGGCGTCCCTGCGTTCGGCCAGATGGCGCAGTCCCGCCACGAGTCCCCGCGCGGTGGTGGAGAGCGCTTCGCGCAGTGGCACATGGTGCAGCTCCCGATCCGGCCCGAGCAGCGTGCGGGGCAAGGTCAGGGAGACCAGTGCGGAGAGAAGGTAGAGGACCGAGCCCAGCAGGACCACGGCGGCATCCGAGCCGTCTGTCAGTAGCTGGATCCCCAGGGCGAGGCCCCCGCCGGCAGTCGCGGACAGTGTGCCGGCCGTCGGGGAGAGGGAGTTGGCGAGGACGAGCCGATCGCTGTCGACGACACGAGGGAGGGCTGCCGACAGTCCGGCCAGCACGAAACGGTTGACGGCGGTGACGCAGAGGGCGGAGACATAGAAGAGCCAGTCCGGAACGGAACTCAGGAGCAGCAGGGCCGTGCAGCAGGCCAGCGCGGCGCGCAGCAGGTTCCCGTACAGGAAGACCTGGCGGCGGGGCCAGCGGTCGAGCAGCACTCCCGCGAACGGTCCGATCAGCGAGTACGGGAGCAGCAGGACCGCCATTGCGGAGGCGATGGCGCCTGGCGATGTCTGCTTCTCGGGTGAGAAGACGACGTAGGTGGCGAGCGCGACCTGATAGACACCGTCGGCCGACTGGGAGAGAAGTCGTACGGCAAGCAGGCGACGGAAGTTCCGAAGGCGCAGGAGTACGCCCAGATCACGCACGACAGGCATGTGTGCAAGGGTCACACATGTGGGGGGTCTCCGGGCGGATTGCCCGGGGACCCCCCACATGGGGAAACGTCGGTGAAGCAGTGACCCGCTGGATCAGCGCTCGACGTCGCCGGCGATGAACCTCTCGACGTTCTCGCGGGCCTCGTCGTCGAAGTACTGCACCGGCGGGGACTTCATGAAGTACGAGGAAGCCGAGAGGATCGGGCCACCGATGCCGCGGTCCTTGGCGATCTTCGCGGCACGCACGGCGTCGATGATGACACCGGCGGAGTTCGGGGAGTCCCAGACCTCGAGCTTGTACTCCAGGTTCAGCGGAACGTCACCGAAGGCGCGGCCCTCCAGACGCACGTACGCCCACTTGCGGTCGTCCAGCCAGGCCACGTAGTCCGAGGGGCCGATGTGGACGTTGTCCGCACCGAGATCGCGGTCACGGATCTGCGAGGTGACGGCCTGCGTCTTCGAGATCTTCTTGGACTCCAGGCGCTCACGCTCGAGCATGTTCTTGAAGTCCATGTTGCCGCCGACGTTCAGCTGCATCGTGCGGTCCAGGATGACGCCCCGGTCCTCGAAGAGCTTCGCCATCACACGGTGCGTGATGGTGGCGCCCACCTGGGACTTGATGTCGTCACCGACGATCGGGACACCCGCCTCGGTGAACTTGTCCGCCCACTCCTTGGTACCGGCGATGAAGACCGGGAGAGCGTTGACGAACGCGACCTTGGCGTCGATGGCGCACTGCGCGTAGAACTTCGCAGCCACCTCGGAACCGACGGGCAGGTAGCAGACGAGGACGTCGACCTGCTGGTCCTTGAGGACCTGGACGATGTCGACCGGGGCGTCGGCCGACTCCTCGATGGTCTCGCGGTAGTACTTGCCCAGGCCGTCGTGGGTGTGGCCGCGCTGAACGGTCACGCCGGTGTTCGGCACGTCGGCGAGCTTGATGGTGTTGTTCTCGCTGGCGCCGATGGCGTCCGCGAGGTCGAGGCCGACCTTCTTCGCGTCGACGTCGAAGGCGGCGACGAACTCGACGTCACTCACGTGGTACTCGCCGAACTGAACGTGCATCAGGCCGGGCACCTTGCCGACCGGATCGGCGTCCTTGTAGTACTCGACGCCCTGCACCAGCGAGGCGGCGCAGTTGCCCACGCCGACGATGGCTACGCGAACCGAACCCATGCCGATTGCTCCCTGTGTGTTCTCGGTGTTCCCCGATGACGCCTTGCGGATCTGCGGGGATATCACTTGGTGTCGTCGGACGGATCCGGCCGGGTGTCGTCCCTGTGCCGGGGCAGGCCGCCCGTCTCTCCTGATGTGTCCTGTTGAGCGGAGCTCTCGGGGGAGGATCGTCGCTGATCCCGTCCCGACCGCTCGCTCTCGATGAGCTCGTTCAGCCAGCGCACTTCGCGCTCCACGGACTCCATGCCGTGTCGCTGCAGCTCAAGCGTGTAGTCGTCGAGCCGTTCGCGGGTGCGGGCGAGTGAGGCGCGCATCTTCTCGAGGCGCTCCTCCAGCCTGCTGCGGCGGCCCTCCAGCACGCGCATCCGCACCTCGCGCTCCGTCTGCCCGAAGAAGGCGAAACGAGCCGCGAAATGCTCGTCCTCCCAGGAGTCCGGACCGGTGTGCGAGAGCAGCTCCTCGAAGTGCTCCTTACCTTCTGCCGTCAACCGGTAGACGATCTTGGCGCGGCGACCCGCCAGCGAGGACGCAGGGGCGACCCCACGGCCTGCGGCAGGTGGCGATGCCGGAACACTTCCCGGTTCCTCGATCAACCAGCCGTTGGCGACCAGCGTCTTGAGGCAGGGGTAGAGGGTGCCGTAGCTGAAGGCGCGGAAGATTCCCAGCGACGTGTTGAGGCGCTTGCGCAGCTCGTACCCGTGCATGGGCGACTCGCGGAGCAGGCCGAGTACGGCGAATTCGAGGATGCCGGAGCGTCTGCTCATGTTCGCCTCCTCTTCTTCTGCCTGGTGCTTCCACGGGCCGTCGGGCCCACCTTATGCCGTGCTGATGTATCGACTCGATACATCAGCACGATAGATCGGCCCGCGATGTTCGACAAGGGGAGGCTTCGTGAGCGGCGTCACATCCCCGATTCATAGGGAGTGACTTGCGTAATTTGGGGTGAAGTTCGGTCCCCAGAGGTTTTTGACCGTGCGTAGTCTGTGCGGCATGCAGACCACCGGGAACCGTGAGACGCCACCGTGCGTCAGTTATGGCGGACTGCCGGATGTACTGCGGGTGAGCCTTCCGCAGGGCTTGTCCGTAATTCGGGGGGACCGGATCTCAACTGCCGCTTCCAGGCGCTCTCGCCTGCCCGAGGAGTAGTCGTTCGATGAGCGAGCACCGTCGCAAAGCGCCGCAACCCCAAGGTGGCGGGCGCGCAGCGGCCAGACGAGCCGCCCAACAGCCTGCTGGACGTCGCAACGAGGCGTCACGCAGAGCCACGTCAGAATCACCTTCCGAAGCGCACGGCGACGAGCCGGTCTTCGGCAGCCGTGCCGAGGCCCGTCGCGCCGCCCAGCGCGGCGGAGGCAGGCGTCGGGGAGGTGGCGACAGCAGCGGTCACGAAGTCCGTGGCCGGGGTCGCGCAGACTCCGGCAAGAAGCGCTTCATCGACTACCCGCGGGCCGGCAAGTACGGCTTCCGCCGCTGGGTCCCGTCGTGGAGGCTGGTCTCCGGCCTGTGCCTGGGCTTCCTGGGGTTGTTGATGGGTGCGGCGGGCCTCGCGTACGCCCTGGTGGTGCCGCCGGAGGTCAAGGACCTCGCCAAAGCGCAGAACAACGTCTACTACTGGGCCGACGACACACAGATGGTCGCGGCGGGCGGCGGTGAGGCCAACCGCCAGTCGCTCGATTACGCCCAGATCCCCGTGGCGATGCGGAACGCCGTCATCTCGGCCGAGAACAAGTCGTTCGAGACCGACAGCGGCATCGACCCCATGGGTATCGCCCGTGCCTTCTACAACATGGCCCGGGGAGGTGACACGCAGGGCGGCTCGACCATCACCCAGCAGTACGTGAAGAACTCGCGGCTCACCCAGGACCAGACCCTGAGCCGGAAGTTCAAGGAACTCTTCATCACGCTCAAGGTCGGCGAGACGGTGGGCAAGAAGGAGATCATGGAGGGTTACCTCAACATCTCCTACTACGGCCGCGGTGCTTCGGGGCTCCAGGCGGCGGCCCGCACGTACTACAACAAGGACGCCACTGACCTGAACGAGAGCGAGTGCGCCTTCCTGGCGACGCTGCTCAAGGGGGCGAGCTACTACGACCCCGCGGGTGCCGAGGACATCGACCCGGTGCAGGCTACGCCGGAGAAGAACACCGAGCGGGCCAAGAGGCGCTGGAGCTGGATCCTCGACGAGGAGGTCAAGGACGGCCGGCTCAGCGCTGCCAAGCGCGCGACGTTCACCGAGTTCCCCATGCCGGGTCCGCCGAAGAAGGAGGCCAAGCTGGCCGGTCAGACCGGATATCTGGTCGACCTCGCCACGAAGTACTTCCTCGCGCACAACGACAAGGGCGTCACCGAGAAGGAACTGGCCCAGGGCGGCTACGAGATCCACACGACCTTCGACAAGAAGAAGGTCAGCCAGCTCGAGAAGTCGGTCAACAAGGTGTACAAGGCCAAGATCGACGTGAAGAAGCGTCCCGACCTGGACTCCCACGTCCAGTTCGGCGGCGCGTCGGTGGACACCAAGACGGGCGCCATCATCGCCACGTACGGCGGCCAGGACGCGACGCAGCACTACACCAACAACGCCGACGCGACCGGTGCCCAGGTCGGTTCGACGTTCAAGCCGTTCGTGCTTGCGGCCGCCATGCAGTACGGGAAACGCGATCCCGAGGGCGGCGAGCAGCAGAGCGAGTCGGAGCGTACGCCGGTCTCGCCGAAGAGCATGTACAACGGCGACAACGAGCTGAAGATCAACAATTACGACGGCTCGGTCTGGCAGAACGAGGACGGCGAGCAGTGGCTCCAGCCCAACGATGGAGACCACAACTACGGAGACGTCACGCTCCGGTACGCCATGCAGGAGTCCGCCAACTCCCCGTACGTCCAGCTCGGTATGGACGTCGGCACCGACAAGGTGAAGGAGGCCGCCGTAGCCGCAGGACTGCGTGACGACGACTACATGGCGAACTCGACCGTCCCCTCGTTCTCCATCGGGACCTCCTCGCCGAGCGCCATCCGGATGGCCGGCGCGTACGCCACCTTCGCCACCAGCGGCAAGCAGCGGGAGCCGTTCTCGGTCACCGAGGTCAAGCACGAGGGTGAGGTCATCTACCAGCACGACACCGTGAGCGAGACCGGGTTCCCGAGCGTCGTCGCGGACAACGTCACCGACGTGCTGAAGAACGTCGTCGAGAACGGGACAGGGACCCCTGCCCAGATCCCGGGGCGTGACGTGGCAGGCAAGACGGGTACCACGGACGGCAACAAGTCGGCGTGGTTCGTCGGCTACACCCCGCAGATCTCGACGGCCGTCAGCATGTTCCGGATGGACGACGACGCGACGAACAAGAACCGCAAGTTCCTGGAGATGTACGGCACTGGCGATGAGGAGGCGATCCACGGTGCCTCGTTCCCCGCGCAGATCTGGCACGACTACATGACCGGCGCGGTGAAGGGCACGAAGGTCGTCAACTTCCCGAAGCCGGAGCCGATCGGCGAGAAGGTCTACGGTGGCGGCGCCAGCCCCAGCCCGAGCCCGTCGCTGAGCGTGACTCCTTCGCCTTCGGAGTCCAGCGAAGAGCCGCCGCCGAGCCCCAGTGCCTCGACCCCGTCGTCCCCCACCTCGTCGCCGAGCGAGACGTGTGCGCCGAACGACTGGGAGTGCAAGTTCGGCGATCAGGACGGCGGGGCGACCGACGGCAACGACAACGCCGGGACCACGGACGGGGCCGACGGTGGGACGGACACCGGAACGTCGGAAGGCGGGACGGATACCGGGACGACCGAAGGCACGACCGAAGGTGAAGAGAACGGCCGCGGCGGGATCCTCGGCGGCGGCGGATAGCCACCAGGGCGGCGCGCGTTGACGCCACCGTCCCTCCGGAAACCCCGCCAGGGGCCTGCCGGGCACGCGTACGAGGGCCCGCCGGTACCTTCCAGGTACCGGCGGGCCCTTCGTGTGTCCCGGACGCGTGCCACGCCCGCACACAGCCCCGTACGGCAGGATGTGCGGCATGCCAAGCGCAGAAGACACGAGCGTGCACCAGGAGCCGTCCGTCGTACCGCCCACACGACAGGACGAGATCGCCGCAGCGGGGAGCGAACTCATCGGGGGCCCCGCGGGCCGCTGGGCACGGTTCGGATCGGGACCGCTCACACCGGTGCGCGTCATCGCGCTCGTGGCGATCGGGATGTTCGCGCTGGGCATGGTGCAGAAGATCCCCTGCTACGACTGGGCGTGGTTCCGCGGAACCAGTTCGCAGTACACGCACGCGTGCTACTCCGACATCCCGCACCTCTACGTCGGGCGCGGCTTCGCCGACGGCCTCGTGCCGTACTTCGACCGGCTGAGCGGTGACATGGCGTACCTCGAGTACCCCGTCCTGACCGGCCTCTTCATGCAGGTCGCGTCCTGGCTGACGCTGACCCCGTCCTCGGACCCCGCACAGCAGCGCGAGCAGATGTACTGGATGGTCAACGCGGGCATGCTGATGGTCTGCGCCGTGCTCCTCGTGGTGTGCGTCGCCCGTACGCAGCGGCGCCGCCCCTGGGACGGGCTGCTGGTCGCGCTCGCGCCTGCCGCCGCGCTCACGGCGACGATCAACTGGGACCTGCTCGCCGTCGCCCTGACAGCCGCGGCGATGCTCATGTGGTCGCGCGGCAGGAATCTCGCCTTCGGCCTTCTCATCGGCCTCGCGACCGCCGCCAAGCTCTACCCCGTGCTGCTCCTGGGGCCCCTGCTGGTGCTGTGCTGGCGGGCCGGGAAATGGCGGGAGTACGGATCGGCGCTCTTCGGCGCGGCGGCGGCCTGGCTGGTGGTGAACCTGCCGGTGATGCTCTACGCCCCGGAGGGGTGGAAGAAGTTCTACACGTTCAGCCAGGAACGGCAGATCGACTACGGCTCGTTCTGGCTGGTCATCACCCAGCGCACCGGCCGGCCCATCGACGTGGACACGGTGAACACGGCCTCGGTGCTGCTGATGGTCGTGCTGTGCGCGGGAATCGCAGGGCTGGCACTGACCGCCCGGCACCGGCCGCGCTTCGCGCAGCTGGCGTTCCTCGTGGTGGCCGCCTTCATCCTGACGAACAAGGTCTACTCACCGCAGTACGTGCTCTGGCTGATCCCGCTGGCCGCGCTCGCCAGGCCCCGCTGGCGGGACTTCCTCGTCTGGCAGGCCTGCGAGGTCATGTACTTCCTGGGCATCTGGCTCTACCTCGCGTACACGACGAGCGGCGACAAACACCAGGGGCTGCCGCAGGAGGGCTACCAGGTCGCGGTCGCCCTGCACCTGGCGGGAACGCTCTACCTGTGCGCCGTGATCGTCAGGGACATCCTGCGGCCGGAGCGGGATCCCGTACGGCTCGACGGGGCCGACGACCCTTCGGGCGGAGTGCTCGACGGGGCGCCGGACCGGAAGGCGATCCTGCGGATGCACCCTCATCCGGCCCGGCACGCGGCACCCGCGGTCGTAGGACCGCGGGCGGAGTGGGGCACCGCCGGAAGAGCGGCCTCCGACTGAGGGGGGCCGGTCCACCCGGCCACGAGGACTGGTTCTACCGGTCCACGAGGACGGGTTCTACCGGTCCACGAGGCGGTCGAACTGGGTGGTGGTGTGGCGCAGGTGGGCCACCAGTTCGTCGCCGACCCTCGGCTCCTGGGCGTCCGAGGGCACGAAGAGGATCGACACCTGCATGTGCGGCGGCTCGGCGAACCAGCGCTGTTTGCCCGCCCAGACGAACGGCGACAGGTTGCGGTTGACCGTGGCCAGCCCGGCGCGTGCGACACCCTTGGCGCGCGGCATCACTCCGTGCAGGGCCTTCGGCGCCTCAAGGCCGACACCGTGGGAGGTCCCGCCGGCGACGACCACCAGCCACCCGTCGGACGCGGCCTTCTGCTGGCGGTAACCGAAACGGTCCCCCTTGACCACGGGCGTGACGTCGAGCACCGCGCCGCGGTACTCCGTCGCCTCGTGGTCGCCGAGCCAGAGCCGTGTGCCGATGCGCGCGCGGAAGAGGGTCTGCGGGAACTGCTGCCGCAGCCGGGCCAGTTCCTCGGCCCGCAGATGGCTGACGAACATGGTGTGCAGCGGAAGCCGGGCGGCGCGCAGGCGGTCCATCCAGGCGATGACCTCCTCGACCGCGTCCGACCCGTCCGTGCGGTCGAGCGGCAGGTGCAGCGCGAACCCTTCGAGGCGTACGTCCTCGATGGCCGCGTGCAGCTGCCCCAGCTCCTCCTCCTTGACGCCGTGGCGCTTCATCGAGCTCATGCACTCGATGACCACGCGCGCGCCCACCAGGGCGTGCACGCCGTCCACGGAGGAGACGGAACGGATCACGCGGTCGGGCAGCGGCACCGGCTCCTCGCCCCGGCGGAAGGGCGTGAGCACCAGCAGGTCGCCACTGAACCAGTCCTTGATGCGAGCGGCCTCGTACGTGGTCCCGACGGCGAGCGTGTCGGAGCCGAAACGGATCGCCTCGTCGGCCAGGCGCTCGTGTCCGAAGCCGTAGCCGTTGCCCTTGCAGACGGGCACGAGGCCCGGGAACTGGTCCAGTACGGACTTCTGGTGCGCCCGCCAGCGCGCGGTGTCGACGTAGAGGGAGAGCGCCATGGCCGGCCCGGAACCTTTCTGGTGGCTGCGGTGGGAGTGGGAGAGGAGCTGATGGGCGGTGGTCGGCTGCGGTCAGCGGCGCGACATGTACATGTCGAGCGCCTTGTGCAGCAGCTTGTTGAGGGGGAAGTCCCATTCGCCGACGTACTCGACGGCCTCGCCGCCGGTGCCGACCTTGAACTGGATCAGGCCGAAGAGGTGGTCGGTCTCGTCCAGCGAGTCGCTGATGCCGCGCAGGTCGTAGACGGTCGCGCCCATCGCGTACGAGTCGCGGAGCATCCGCCACTGCATGGCGTTGGAGGGACGGACCTCACGCCCGATGTTGTCCGAGGCGCCGTAGGAGTACCAGACGTGCCCGCCGACGACGAGCATCGTGGCAGCCGACAGGTTCACACCGTTGTGCCGGGCGAAGTACAGGCGCATGCGGTTGGGGTCCTCGGAGTTGAGTACCGACCACATGCGCTGGAAGTACGAGAGCGGGCGCGGCCGGAAGTGGTCGCGCACGGCGGTGATCTCGTACAGCCGCTGCCATTCGGCGAGGTCCTCGTAGCCGCCCTGGACCACCTCGACGCCCGCCTTGTCGGCCTTCTTGATGTTGCGCCGCCAGAGCTGGTTGAAGCCCTTGAGTACGTCCTCGAGGGAGCGGTTGGCCAGCGGCACCTGGAAGACATAGCGGGGCTGTACGTCACCGAAGCCGGCGCCGCCGTCCTCGCCCTGCTGCCAGCCCATCTTCCGCAGCCGGTCCGAAACCTCGAAGGCGCGCGGCTCGATGTGGCTGGCCTCGACATCACGCAGCCGCTTCACATCGGGGTCCTGGATTCCCGACTTGATGGCGGCCGAGTCCCAGCGGCGGATGACCACGGGAGGGCCCATCTTGACCGAGAAGGCACCCTGCTGCTTCAGGTGGGCGAGCATCGGCTGGAGCCACTCGTCCAGATTCGGGGCGTACCAGTTGATGACCGGTCCCTCGGGGAGGTACGCGAGATAGCGCTTGATCTTGGGCAGCTGACGGTAGAGCACCAGCCCGGCACCGACCATCTCGCCGTTCTTGTCGAACCAGCCCAGGTTCTCCGAGCGCCATTCGGTTTTCACATCAGCCCACGCCGGGACCTGGCAGTGACTGGCCGAGGGCAGGTTCTGGATGTACGCCAGATGCTGCTCTCGGCTGATGGTCCTCAGGGTCAGGCTCATGCGGGGCGCTCCTCGGCAGGTGTGTCCCCATCGGTCAGGGGCTCCGGCTCTCGCGCCGAAGCCTACTGTCCCTGAGGGGCGCCCGGTCTGGCCCGTCCGGACCGGACCTGGCGCCACCCGCGTGGGATTGCCCGGCCGCGCACCGCGTGGGGCGAGCCGGCCCGGTTCTGCCGGTCAGGTGACGATGCTGCCGAAAAGGCCGCCGTGCGCCATGCCGAGGTAGAAACCGACGGCGGACGCGCCGATCCCCATGACCAGACCGAACCGCTCCCAGGTGGTCCTGGAGATGTACTGCCCGTAGACACCGGTCAGGATGCCGACCAGCCCGGCCCAGGAGCTGATCAGGTGCAGGTTGTGGAACATCGCCGTCACGAACGCGAGGATGCCGAGGACCCCGGTCACCACCATCAGCGCTTCCTGCAGCGGATGCGGCTTGCCGTCCGTGGCGAAGAGTGACCCGGTGGCCGGACGGGCGTTGGCCACCCGGCTGGGAGAGGGGCGGCTGCCGGCAGGTCGGACTGTCTGTGCCATGGAGCACCTCCTGGCGGGAAGGGCGGTGGAATGTAGTTCCTCTCACACCGCATCTGTCTTGATTGTGCGCCCTGAACACCGGATTTCAACCGGAAGCCGGTCTGCGGGTAGTCTGTACGGTCTGCACCGGTGTCTGCCTTGAGCCAGCACTACGGCCCCCTCGATTCTGAAGACGGGCGTTGTCAGTGGCGGCTGTTTTACTCGGAGACACTGATGCTTACGCATCACGACCCTCCTGCCACGGAACGACCGTGGCCGCTGAGTCCAAAGGAGGTGGGTTCTACATGCGTCACTACGAGGTGATGGTCATCCTCGACCCCGATCTCGAGGAGCGAGCAGTCTCCCCGTTGATCGAGAACTTCCTCTCCGTTGTCCGTGAGGGCAACGGAAAGGTTGAGAAGGTCGACACCTGGGGCCGTCGTCGTCTCTCTTACGAGATCAAGAAGAAGCCTGAGGGCATCTACTCGGTCATCGACCTGCAGGCCGAGCCTGCGGTCGTCAAGGAGCTCGACCGACAGATGAACCTGAACGAGTCGGTCCTCCGGACCAAGGTCCTCCGTCCCGAGACCCACTGAGCATCTAGCTCAGCGGTCATCGGGTTCGAGTAGCAAGCAGCCAGAAGCAATCCCCGCCGAGAGGTTCACCCATGGCAGGCGAGACCGTCATCACGGTCGTCGGCAATCTCGTCGACGACCCCGAGCTGCGCTTCACCCCGTCCGGTGCGGCGGTCGCGAAGTTCCGTGTCGCGTCCACTCCCCGCATCTTCGACCGGCAGACCAATGAGTGGAAGGACGGCGAAGGCCTGTTCCTCACCTGCTCGGTCTGGCGTCAGGCGGCGGAGAACGTCGCGGAGTCGCTTACGCGAGGCATGCGCGTCGTCGTGCAGGGCCGGCTGAAGCAGCGGTCCTACGAGGACCGTGAGGGCGTCAAGCGCACGGTCTACGAGCTGGACGTCGAGGAAGTCGGCCCCAGCCTGAAGAACGCCACGGCCAAGGTCACCAAGACCACAGGTCGCGGTGGCCAGGGCGGTGGCCAGGGTGGATACGGCGGCGGCCAGCAGGGCGGCGGCAACTGGGGCGGCGGTCCCGGTGGCGGTGGCCAGCAGGGCGGCGGCGGTGCTCCCGCCGACGACCCGTGGGCCACCAATGCTCCGGCCGGCGGCCAGCAGGGCGGGGGCCAGCAGGGCGGCGGGGGTGGCTGGGGCGGAAGCTCCGGCAGCTCCGGCGGTTCCGGCAGCTCCAGCGGTTCCGGCGGCGGCTACTCGGACGAGCCGCCCTTCTAGGGCAGCTCGTACCCCACTTCTTGATCACACAGGAGAAACACCATGGCGAAGCCGCCTGTGCGCAAGCCTAAGAAGAAGGTCTGCGCGTTCTGCAAGGACAAGACCCAGTACGTGGACTACAAGGACACGAACATGCTGCGGAAGTTCATTTCCGACCGCGGCAAGATCCGTGCCCGCCGCGTCACCGGCAACTGCACGCAGCACCAGCGTGACGTCGCCACGGCAGTCAAGAACAGCCGTGAGATGGCGCTGCTGCCCTACACGTCCACCGCGCGATAAGGGAAGGGTGACCGAATCATGAAGATCATCCTCACCCACGAGGTCACTGGCCTCGGTGCCGCCGGTGACGTCGTGGACGTCAAGGACGGGTACGCCCGTAACTACCTGGTTCCGCGTGGCTTTGCCATTCGCTGGACCAAGGGTGGCGAGAAGGACGTGGCGCAGATCCGCCGCGCCCGCAAGATCCACGAGATCGCGACGATCGAGCAGGCCAACGAGATCAAGGCCAAGCTCGAGGCCGTGAAGGTCCGTCTGGCTGTTCGCTCCGGCGACGCCGGCCGCCTCTTCGGTTCCGTCACCCCGGCTGACATCGCCTCGGCGATCAAGTCTGCCGGTGGTCCGGACGTCGACAAGCGTCGCGTCGAGCTCGGCTCGCCGATCAAGACGCTCGGCGGACACCAGGTGTCCGTCCGTCTGCACCCCGAGGTTGCCGCGAAGCTCGGTATCGAGGTCGTTGCTGCCTAAGGGCACAGCTCAGCAGAGCTAGGTGAAGGGCCGCACCCCTGGGTGCGGCCCTTCGTCGTTTCCTGCGAAGCCGTTTCACGTGAGACGGCTTCAGGTGAGGCCGTCTCTCGCGAGGCCGTCTCTCGCGATGCCGTTTCACGTGAAACGGAGCAGTCCGGCTGATGACCAGGTGTTCAAGGGGGCGCGCTTCAGCGCGTGGCTCCGGTCACGATCCACCGACCCGACCGCATGCGCATCCACAGCGTCACCAACCGGACGGTCATCATCAGCGTCATCGCTCCCCAGAGAGCTGTGAGGCCTCCTCCGAAGCTGGGAACCAGGAGAGCGGCAGGAGCGAAGACGGCCAGCGTAAGAACCATGGCCCAGGCGAGATAGCGGCCGTCCCCCGCGCCCATGAGTACGCCGTCGAGAACGAATACAACCCCCGAGATCGGCTGGGAGAGGGCTACGAGCAGCAGTGCCGGCAGCAGAGTGTCCTGTACGGATGTGTCGCCCGTGAACAGCGGGACGAAGAGGGGCCTGGCGAGCACGATGGCTGCCCCGAGGACCACCCCCGAGGCGATCCCCCACTGAACCATCCGGCGGCAGGCCTCGCGGGCACCCTTGGCGTCGTTCGCCCCCAGATACCGGCCGATGATGGCCTGCCCGGCGATAGCGATGGCGTCGAGCGCGAAGGCCGTGAGGCTCCAGAGAGACAGGATGATCTGATGCGCGGCGATGTCCGTGTCGCCCAGGCGGGCGGCGACCGCGGTCGCGATCATCAGGACCGCTCTCAGCGAAAGCGTACGGATCAGCAGAGGTACGCCTGCCTGGGCGCTCGCCCGGATACCCGCAGCGTCGGGACGCAGCGAGGCTCCGTGCCGACGCGCTCCACGGACGACGACGACCAGGTAGACGAGCGCCATGCCCACCTGCGCGATGACGGTCCCCCATGCGGATCCTGCGATGCCCAGCCCGGCACCGTAGACCAGACCGGCGTTGAGGGCTCCGTTGGCCGCGAATCCACCGATGGCGACGTAGAGCGGTGTCCGGGTGTCCTGCAGACCGCGCAGCACTCCCGTCGCCGCGAGCACCACGAGCATGGCGGGGATGCCGAGGCTGGAGATCCGAAGGTACGTGGTGGCGTACGGGGTCGCGGTATCGGAAGCCCCGAAGATGTCGACCAGCCACGGTGCCAGGGGGAGTGTGACAGCGACAACGGCGGCACCGATGAGCAGAGCGAGCCAGATGCCGTCCATCCCCTGGCGGATGGCGGACGCCAGGTCTCCCGCGCCGACCTGTCGTGCGACTGCGGCTGTGGTGGCGTAGGCAAGAAAGACGAAGACGCTCACCGCGGTCGTCAGCAGGGCCGCGGCGACCGCCAGTCCGGCCAGTTGCGGGGTGCCGAGATGGCCGACGATGGCGCTGTCGACCATGACGAAGAGTGGCTCGGCGACGAGCGCGCCGAAGGCCGGGACGGCGAGCGCGATGATCTCGCGGTCGTGCCGACGGCGGGAAGGCGGCCGTGTCGTGTGCGCCTGGGTCATGGGGTCAATCTAATCTTCCACAGGTAAGAGATGCAATGCGGTTTGGATCCTTACCTTGGTGGGGTTTCCGCGCTCATCGGGAGGCCATGTCCGGAGATCTTGGGCTGAGGAGAAAAGTTTTTCTCCCCCACAGCCGGTGGATTGAGAAACCGCAGGTCATGAGCCTCTTCGGCGGGCGCGTATGAGTTTGTCCACAGTGCTGTCCCCCGGTCCGTGCACAGGATCGGATGAGTTCTCCACAGCATCTGGTCCGTCGTCCACATGCCCTGTGGATAACCAGATTGGCTGACGGTGCGGACAGGCCTACCGTGGTGCGGCGCCCGCACTCCGTTCCGGCTTGGAATTCCGCAGAACTTGACGCGCCGGAACCGGAGTCGGGCGTCTTGTTTGTCGGTGCCGTGCCGTAAGAAAGAGTGGCACGGCTAGGTCCGCGAAGCGGACGGGAGGAGGTGGCCCGGTGAGCATTCCCGAGCCTTTGGACGACCCCTGGGCCGATGTCGGTCCCAGTGACCGTCTGCCGGTTTCCCGTCAGCGTCGCGGTGAGGGCAAGGGGCGCGACGAACAGCACGAGCGGGGCCGGGAGAGCGGCTGGGACGGCGGGTCGTCCGGCTTCGAGCGGGTGCCTCCGCAGGATCTCGACGCCGAACAGTCCGTCCTCGGCGGCATGCTGCTCTCCAAGGACGCCATCGCCGACGTCGTGGAGATCATCAAGGGCCACGACTTCTACCGCCCGGCCCACGAGACCGTCTATACGGCGATCCTCGACCTCTACGCCAAGGGGGAGCCCGCCGACCCGATCACGGTGGCGGCCGAGCTGGTCAAGCGCGGCGAGATCACCAAGGTCGGCGGAGCTCCGTATCTGCACACGCTGGTGCAGTCCGTGCCGACCGCGGCCAACGCCTCGTACTACGCGGAGATCGTCCACGAGCGGGCCGTTCTCCGGCGCCTCGTCGAGGCCGGCACGAAGATCACCCAGATGGGATACGCGGCCGACGGCGACGTCGACGAGATCGTCAACTCCGCGCAGGCCGAGATCTACGCCGTCACGGAGCAGCGCACCAGCGAGGACTACCTGCCGCTCGGCGACATCATGGAAGGTGCTCTCGACGAGATCGAGGCCATCGGTTCCCGCAGCGGTGAGATGACCGGTGTTCCGACCGGATTCACCGATCTCGACGCCCTGACCAACGGCCTGCACCCCGGCCAGATGGTCGTCATCGCGGCCCGGCCCGCCATGGGTAAGTCCACCCTCGCCCTGGACTTCGCCCGGGCCTGTTCGATCAAGAGCAACCTGCCGAGCGTGATCTTCTCCCTGGAAATGGGGCGCAACGAGATCGCGATGCGCCTGCTGTCCGCCGAGGCCCGTGTGGCGCTCCACCACATGCGCTCCGGCACCATGACGGACGAGGACTGGACACGGCTGGCCCGCCGGATGCCGGATGTGTCGGCCGCGCCGCTCTACATCGACGATTCGCCGAACCTCTCGATGATGGAGATCCGCGCGAAGTGCCGACGCCTCAAGCAGCGCAACGACCTCAAGCTCGTGGTCATCGACTATCTGCAGCTGATGCAGTCCGGCGGGGCCAAGAGGGCGGAGAGCCGCCAGCAGGAGGTCTCGGACATGTCCCGAAACCTCAAGCTCCTCGCCAAGGAGCTGGAGCTTCCCGTCATCGCGCTGTCCCAGCTGAACCGTGGGCCCGAACAGCGCACGGACAAGAAGCCGATGGTCTCCGACCTGCGTGAGTCCGGATCCATCGAGCAGGACGCCGACATGGTGATCCTGCTGCACCGCGAGGACGCGTACGAGAAGGAGTCACCGCGCGCGGGCGAGGCGGACCTGATCGTGGCCAAGCACCGTAACGGCCCGACGGCGACGATCACCGTGGCGTTCCAGGGGCACTACTCCCGCTTCGTGGACATGGCCCAGACCTGACGCAGGCCGTTGCAGGTCACGCGCATGCGCTCCTGAGTTCGCGCGTTGGCGTCAGGAACGAAGGGTGCGCAGGCCGGTGCGGATTTCGCTGACCAGGAGCTCGGGCTGTTCCAAGGCCGCGAAGTGCCCGCCCTTGTCGGCCTGGCCGTAGTGGATCAGATTGCTGTAGGTGTCTTCGATCCAGCTTCGTGGCAGGCGTGGGATGTCCCTCGGGAAGACGGTCACCGCGACCGGAAGCGTCAGCTGCGGGCCGGCGAGAGTGCCCGATGCGTTCTCCCAGTAGATGCGGCCGGACGACGCTGCGCTGTTGGTGAGCCAGTAGAGGGATATCGCGTCGAGCATGTCGTCCATGCTGAGGGCGTCCTCGGCGAGCCCGTGGTTGTCGGTCTTGGACTGGAACTTCTCGTAGATCCAGGCTGCCTGACCAGCGGGAGAGTCCGCCAGGGCGAATCCGACGGTCTCCGGCTTCGTGCGCTGAAGGTGGTTCGACCCACCGAGATCGCCGTTGTAGAGGGCGAGGGTCTCCACGGCGTAGCGCTGTTCGGGCGACAAGGTGTCGGGTATCTGTGCGGGAAAGGCGTACTGGGTGTTCAGATGAATTCCGAGAAGTCCCTCAGGTTGCATGGCCCCGAGGGCGGTGGTGACGACGGCACCCCAATCGCCGCCTTGTGCGGCCCATCTCGTGTAGCCGAGACGCTTCATCAGCTCCACCCACGCGCTTGCGATGCGCGATACGGTCCACCCGGTCTCCGTGGGCTTCTGGGAGAACCCGAAGCCGGGGAGCGACGGGACGACGACGTCGAATGAATCGGCGGCGTCTCCTCCGAACGAAACCGGATCGGTCAGCGGGCCGATCACCTTCAGGAACTCGACGATCGAGCCCGGCCATCCGTGCGTGAGTATCAGCGGCATCGCGTGGGGATTCTTGGACCTGGCGTGGATGAAGTGGATGTCCAGCCCATCAATCTCGGTCAGGAACTGAGGGAAGCGATTGAGGTCGGACTCGAAGCGCCGCCAGTCGTAGCCGCGCTCCCAGTGGTCGACCAGCGATCTGGCGTTCTCCACGCGAACGCCTTGCGACCAGTCGCCCACCGTTTCCGGATCCGGCCATCGAGTTCTGGCCAGTCGCTGCTTCACGTCGTCGATCTCCGAATCCGGGATCGAGACGGTGAACGGGCGTACGAGGGCCGAGGCCGGCGGCGTCGGTGCGGTCATTGTCTTCTTCTCCTGGGCTTCGAAGCAGAGTGCAGCTCTCTGTTGCACACCGGTGTGCAATCTACTTCGTTGCACGCTGGTGTGCAACAATGGTGCCGTGCCCACCGAGTCCTCCCGTGTGCGCTCGATGAACGAGACGCGCGATCGCATCCTCGACGTCGCCCTCGACGTGCTGGGAGAGAAGCCCGACGCCGGCATGGGCGACATCGCCTCCGCTGCCGGCGTCGTCCGTCGCACCGTCTATGGCTATTTCCCCTCGCGCCTCGACCTGGTTCGGACACTCACGGAACGGGCCGTCACCGAGATGACAGCCGTGCTCACCGAAGTCAACGCCGCCGAGGCGGAAGCGGACGCGGAGTGGGCCGAATTCATCGCCCGCCTCTGGCCGGTGGCGCACCGGTACCGAGTGCTGTTGGCACTGCGTCGTGGCGAGTACGGCGAGGCGATCCACGGTCTGCTCGGGCCGGTCGACGAGCTGCTCGCCGACCTCGTGAAACGGGGCCAGGACGGTGACGTGTTCGCGCAGCACCTGCCGGCAGGCATTCTGAGCCAGGTTGCCTACGGCGTCGTGTTCGCCATCGCGGACAGCGACCTGTCGAACGGGACCCTCGGCACCCGAGCAGCGACGATCACGAGCCTGCTGATGCTGGGGGTTCCCGAGACGCGCGCAATCGCTCTCGTGGGCGACCAGCCCTGACCCCGAAGAGGCCCGACAGGTGGGGCCCCGTGGCATGACTGCCCCTACAGCAGATGACACGGCGTGAGAAGCCCGAAAACCGTCGAGGGCAGAGACACGGCAGGTGACACGGGTCGCGGGAGCCTTCACCGTGCAGGGCGCAGGCTCCCGGTCGTATCCGTTCCCTTCAGCCGGGTTGGAAGACCGCGAGCAGCTTCTTGGCGGCGTCCGGCGACATCAGCAATTCCTGCATGTCCGCGGACATCCGGGCGGCGGCACCGGTGCGTTCGAACATCTCGCGTTCGTATTCTTCGACGGCGGCGGAGAAGTCGTCGGGTTGCGTGGCCAGCGCGAGACCGAGCAGGGCGCCGTCGAGCAGCGCCATGTTGGCGCCTTCTCCCACCGGTGGCATCAGGTGCGCGGCATCGCCGAGCAGGGTGACGCCTGGCGTCGAAGGCCAGGTCAGGCCGATCGGGAGAGTGGTGATCGGCCGCGGCACGACCGTGTCGTCGCAAGCCGCGATCAGTGCGGTGAACCGTGGATCCCAGCCGGGGAGCAGATCGATCAGCCGCGCCCTGGCGGCGGCCGGGTCGTCGAACGGGATCCCGCTGGTGGCGAACCAGTCCTCGGCGGTGTTGTAGAAGTTCAGGCCGATGCGAACGCGCCCGTCGCCGTTGCGCTGCGCCGCCAGGGACAGTCCGTTGCCGAACACCCAGTAGTTGCCGCGCCCGACCATCGCCGCGAGGTCGGGGTGCGTGCGGTCGATGTCGGGAATGCCGAGCTCGACGATGTTCTGGCCGATGTGCACCGGGCGGGCGTCGGTGAGCATCGTGCGGACCCGGGACTGAGCGCCGTCCGCGCCGACCAGTAGGTCATATGTCGCACTGCTGCCGTCGGCGAAGTGCAGCAGGCCGTTGTCGGCGGACCCGAACGCGTGCCCCCAGCGCACCGCGTGTTCGGGGAGGGAATCCAGCAGCAGGTCCCGGAGGTCGGCGCGGTCGACCTCGGGTCGATCGAGCGGGGCGTCGTCGGGCGTGTCCTCCTGGAGCAGCAGGGTGCCGTCCGGCTCGAGAAGGCGCATGTCCTGGCCTTCACCACGGGCAATCGCGTGGAACTGGTCGATCAGACCGGCCTCACGCAGCGCCCGCTGGCCGGAGTGGATGTCGAGCATGCCGCCCTGACCGCGAGCACCGCGTGACGACTCCCGTTCGTACACAACCGAACGCATGCCGTTCACGTGCAGCACACGGGCGAGAGCCAGGCCGCCGAGGCCGGCTCCGACGATGGCAATGGACATGGGTGCCTCCTTCGATACGCCGTACTGGTCGATACACTGTATCGGTTCATGTGATGTACTGTAAGCGGCATGTTGGTGTGGGAGAGGCCGGAGCCACCGAATCGGCCTGTGCCGGTCCCGTTGAGCCGGGAGCAGATCGTGCGAGCGGCGATCCGGCTGGCCGACGCGGACGGCCTGGACGCGGTGTCGCTGCGCAAGGTCGCCACCGCGCTGGACGTCCGTCCGATGCGGCTGTACGGCTACATCGCCAGCAAGGACGAGCTGCTCGACCTGATGGTCGACGCCGCCCACGCCGAGATCCGGCCGGTCGGAGACGGCTGGCGGGAGGTGCTCCGGTCTCTTGCCGAAGCCACTCGGCACGCCGCTCACGAGCACGAATGGCTGGCCGATCTGCTGGGTGGCCGGCCCCAGCTCGGGCCGCACGCGCTGGCCAGTGGGGAGACAGTGGTGGCCGCACTGGGTGACGTCGACGTGGACGAGGTCATGCCGGTGGTCGCCGCGGTCAACGCGTACGCGATCGGCGCGGTGCGCCGGGAGGTCGCCGAGCGGCGTGCCGAGCGGGCCACCGGGATGGACGAGAAGCGTTGGCAGGCCTCACTCGGGCCCTATCTGAAGCGGACCCTCGCCACCGGCCGATTCCCCGCGCTGGCCACGGTGGTGCGCGATGCCACGCACCACCACGCCGACCACACCTTCCGGACCGGCCTCGACTGCCTGCTCGACGGCATCGAAGCCCGCATCTCAAGGTGACGCGCGCCGCCCGCGCGGAACGGGGATCCATGCCCGACTGACCGGTGGGCTGATCGACGAGATCGACGACGGTTCTACGTGGCTTCGCGGGGGTGGAGGCGGTTGCCCGGCGGCTGCCGAATAGGTTCGTCAGGCGGATGAGGCGCGGGTCATGCTTGGGCCATGACCTCTTCCGAAACCCTGCTCCCCGGTACCGGGCGCGCCCTGTTGCACCGTGTCGCCACCGCTCAGTCCGAAGGCCGCGCCCCCTCCCTCGTCGCCGCGGTGCAGAGGGGCGGGCAAATCGCCTGGAGCGGCGCCCGCAGCTGCGTGGACGGCCATGAGCCTGATGGAGATACGCAGTTCAGGATCGGCTCCATCACCAAGACGTTCACCGCTGTGCTGGTGATGCGCCTGCGCGACGAGGGGCTGCTGGATCTGGACGATCCTCTTGAGAAGCACCTGCCCGGCACGGATGTCGGGCAGGTGACGGTGTTCCAGCTGCTGGGCCACAGCGGGGGTCTGAAGGCGGAGACACCGGCGCCCTGGTGGGAGAGGACACCAGGGGCCATACGTCCCGAGCTGGCCGATGTGCTCGGCGAGAAGCCGGTGATCCACCCCACCGGCCACGGCCACCACTACTCGAACCCGGGTTACACGCTGCTCGGCTCGCTCGTGGAGAGACTGCGCGGCGATTCCTGGGCGGAGGTCCTGCGCCGCGAGATTCTGGAACCCCTGGGGATGGACCGCACGACTCCGCAGGCGTGTGCCCCGCATGCGGGCGGCTGGGCTGTCCATCCATGGGCCGACGTCATGCTGCCCGAGCCGGCCGAGGACCTCGGACTCATGGCACCTGCCGGCCAGCTCTGGTCGACCACCACCGATCTGCTCCGCTTCGCGGCCTTCCTGGCACAGGGCGATGAACGGGTGCTCCGTGCGTCCTCGGTCGTGGAGATGCACGCCCCCTCCGCCCCACCGGAAGCGGGCGACTGGGCCGGCACGTACGGCCTCGGTCTGCAGGCGGTACGGCGCGGGAACCGTACGCTCCTCGGCCACACGGGATCGCTCCCCGGCTTCCTGGCCGCGTTGTGGTTCAGCGTCGAGGACGACGTGGCGGCCGTGGTGTTCTCGAACGCGACCTCCGGCCCTCAGATCAGTACGGTGGCTGCGGACCTCCTGGAGATCGTCGCCGACGCGGAGCCGAGGATCCCGGAGCCCTGGTGTCCACTGCCCGAGGTCGACGAGGGGCTTCTCGCGCTGACAGGGCCCTGGTACTGGGGCACGCAGGTCCTCGCGCTGAAGCTGCTCGCAGACGGGGGCCTCGAGTTCCAGCCGTTGCGGGGCGCCGGGCGCGCCTCCCGGTTCCGGGCGCGCCCCGACGGGACCTGGACGGGGCTCAACGGCTACTACGCGGGGGAGACGCTGAGGGCCGTGCGCGCCGATGACGGCACGGTGGACCATCTCGACCTGGGGTCGTTCGTCTTCACCCGGGAGCCGTACGAGCGGAGTGCTGCGGTTCCCGGTGGTGTGGACGAGGACGGCTGGCGAGGCCTCGCCCGCTGAAGAGCCTGGGTCGGCGTTTCACGTGAAACGCCGACCCAGACAGCCTCGGACCCGCAGCAAGCGGATCAGGCCGTCAGCTCGCGCTCCAGCGGTGTACGGAAGCGCGGGGTGATCCGGACGTCGCCCACCCAGGCCGACAGCCGGCCGGCCTCTGCCTCGATGAGCTGTGAGGCCTCCTGGCCCACGTCGGAGAGCAGTCGCCACACCGGCTCTCCGCCCGCGCGCTGGGCCCAGCCGCCCACGATTCGGCCGTTCCACCACACAGTGGGCCCGATGTTTCCTGCACGGTCGAAGAGGGCGGCACGGTGATCGGCGGGCAGGTGGAAATCACGGTCGGCCCAGCCCATCGCGCTCGGGTCGAGACCGGGCAGCAGGGCCGCCCAGGGCTCAGGAGCAGGTTCGGCTGCGAGATCCCCCGGGGCGATCCAGCCGACGGCCCCGCTGTCGAGCAGGACCTCCTCGGCGCCGATGGAAGCGAGGGCTGCACGCGTCTCGCGGACACCCCAGCCGGTCCACCACTTCAGATCGCGTTCGGTGGCCGGCCCGTAGGAGTGGAGCCAGAGTCTCGCCACTTCCGCCCGTGCCCCGGCGGGATCCGATGCGGGCCAGGGCTCGGCGGCCGTCCAGCGGAACTGGCTGGAGGTCCATGAGCCGCGTGGCCGGTCCCGCCTGATGCGCCCGTCAGCGGCCAGTACCCGGATCACCCGGGTGGCGACCCCCTGCACCGCTTCCTGCTTCGTTCCGGGGAAAATGGTGATCTTCGTACGCAGAGCGGGTACGGCGGCCGACAGCTCGCTCCCCGTGGCACGGCCTCGAGTGGTCAGAGCAGTGAGCGTCTGCCGCTCGGTGTCGGCGAGCCACTGTTCGTCCAGGCCCTTGCCGTCCTCGCGCAGATGCTTGAGAAGCTTCTGGCGTTCCTTGGCCGCCACGGTCCGCGCGCTCGACGCGTCGACGGCGGGCGCGGCCTCCGCGGACACGGTGAACAACGTGTTCCGCATGGAGAGCAGCCGTACCAGGGAAACATCCTCGTAGAGCGCTCGCTCAACCGCCCCGGCCCCGGGGTCGGTCAGCCGGGCGCAGACGGAGAGGAAGACCGTGGCGGCATCTGTCGCGTGCAGGGCTACGACGGCATCGGCCACCTCGACGGCGGACGTGGCCCGTACGGACGGGGCCAGCAAGTGCCGTCGGCTGAGTCTGATCCTGCGCTGCTCGTCATCGATGCGGTGCACGTGCTGCCTCCCGGAGGGCGGAGCTGTCCGAAACTCTGCGGTCAGAGAGTAAGTTTGAAGCCCACATGGCTCGCGGTGAAGCCGAGCCGCTCGTAGAAGCAGTGGGCGTCCGTCCGGGTGGTGTCCGATGTCAACTGCACCAACTGGCAGTCCTGGCGCCTTGATTCGTCGACCGCCCACTGAATCAGCTGGGTGCCGAGACCGCTGCCGCGCTCATCCGCGTGGACGCGGACCCCTTCGATGACGGACCGCGTCGCACCACGTCGGGACAGTCCGGGAATGATCGTGAGCTGGAGTGTCCCCACGATGCGGCCCTGGCGCGCGGCCACGGTCAGATGCTGGTTCGGGTCGTCGGCAAGACGCCGGAACGCGGCGTGATACGGGGCCAGGTCGTCCGGAGACTCCCGCCGCGCACCCAGCGGGTCGTCAGCGAGCATGGCCACGATGGCGGGGATGTCCGCGAGTGCTGCGGGACGTATGTCGAGATCGCTCATGATCGGCAGACTACGCAAAACCACCGGTTCAGGCGGGGACCTTCAGTGCCTCGACCGTCCGGACCAGAGGGGCGAGTTCAGGGTACTCGGCGGCCTCGTCGAGAGCGGCGCGGAGCGCGGTGTCGTTGGTCGGCCTGGCCTCGTTCAGCAGCGTGAGGCCCGCTTCGGTGACGTCCGTGTAGATGCCCCGCCGGTCCGTGTCGCAGAGGTAGCGGGTGAGCAGGCCCCGGTCCTCGAGCCGGGTGACCAGCCGTGTGGTGGCGCTCTGGCTCAGCACCACGGCGTCCGCGACCTGCTTCATCTGCAGATGCCCGCCCGTGCCGCTGTGCTGGCGGCTCAGGACGTCGAGCAGGGAGAACTCGCGCGCGCTGAGGTTGTGGCGGGACTGAAGGGCCCGTTCGATACGGGCCTCGATCTTCCCGTGGAGCAGGGAGAGGGCGCACCAGCTCTGCGCAAGGGCCGTCAGTGCGGGGTCTGTCGCTGTCATGGTCTCTCCTCCGTACGGGAGCTGCTTCCCTCAGCTGTCTTCCTCCAGGATAGGGCACACATGCAATAGTCCGCGCTTGCAATTAACAGGCGTCTGCAATTATTGTGGACGCTTGTTAAGTGCAGACGCAGTCTTTCAGGAAGGTGACACCCATGCCGCTCGCGCTCCTCGCCCTCGCCATCGGAGCATTCGGTATCGGCACAACCGAGTTCGTGATCATGGGGTTGCTTCCCGATGTCGCAGCGGACTTCCAGGTCTCGATCCCGACCGCGGGTTTCCTGGTCACGGGCTACGCCCTGGGGGTGGTCCTCGGTGCTCCGCTGATGACCGTTCTGGGCACCCGCGTGACCCGAAAGCGGATGCTGATGCTCCTGATGGGGCTGTTCATCGTGGGGAACGTGGTGTCCGCACTCGCCCCCACCTTCGGTGCGATGCTCGCAGGGCGGGTGATCGCCTCACTCGCCCATGGTGCCTTCTTCGGTATCGGATCGGTCGTGGCGGCGGATCTGGTCGCCCCGGAGAAGAAGGCCGGTGCCATCGCCATGATGTTCACCGGACTCACCGTCGCCAACGTCGTCGGGGTCCCGCTGGGCACCTTCATCGGCCAGAACCTCGGCTGGCGCGTCACGTTCTTCGTCGTCGCGGGACTCGGAGTCCTGGGTCTCCTCGGTGTGGCGAAGCTCGTTCCTGAGCAGCCGAAACCTCAAGGCGTGCGGATCCGTCATGAACTGGCCGCGTTCCGCAATGTCCAGGTGCTCCTCGCCATGGCGATGACGGTTCTGGGCTTCGGCGGCGTCTTCGCGGCGATCACCTACATCACCCCGATGATGACCGGGACAGCCGGCTTCGCGACGTCGTCCGTCACCTGGCTGCTGGTCCTCTTCGGGCTCGGCATGGTCGGCGGGAATCTGCTCGGCGGGAAGTTCGCCGACCGCCATCTGATGCCGATGCTGTACGTGGCGCTGGGCGCGCTTGCGACGGTCCTGGCTCTGTTCACGCTGACCGCGCACAACAAGATCGCCGCCGCGGTGACCATCTTCCTCATCGGGGCTCTTGGCTTCGCGACCGTGCCGCCGCTCCAGAAGCGCGTTCTCGATCAGGCGGCCGGTGCGCCCACCCTGGCCTCAGCCGTGAACATCGGTGCCTTCAACCTCGGTAACGCGCTCTCGGCATGGCTCGGCGGCATCGTGATCGCGGCCGGGTTCGGTTACACCGCGCCCAACTGGGTCGGCGCCGCACTCGCTGCCTCGGCGCTGCTCCTGGCGCTGCTCTCCGGCGGGCTCGAGCGGCGGAGCGTCACGGCCGGCCGGCCGGTTGTCCCGCACGCTGCTGAGCCTGCCGGAGGCGATGGCCTCGGCGGGTCGGCCCCCACGGCTTCAGTACCGATATCGCGGTGATGAAGAGATACGTGGCCGTGGCCACCGAGGGTGCGATCACCAGGTCGATGTCTGTTACACCCCGGGCCGCGGCCTCGTTGATGCCCGGTCGGAGCGAGAAGACCGACAGCCCCGCGGTGATCAGGGTCAGCCAGAACTTCGTCCAGACCCAGCGATGCCTGGCCAGGCCCCACGGGGTACGGAGCGCCAGCACCAGACCGCTGAGGAGTGACAGCAGGGCGACCGGCACGACGAGCCAGTCACCGAAGACCTTCATGGCGCGGGTCGATGCCTGAGCCATCGTGGCGTCGTGGGTGAGGAACGCGGTGAGGCCGAGCGCCAGCAACCCCCCGGTGAGGCCCAGCCAGCTCACGGACACCGCTACATGGGCGACGAGGATGGATCGGCGAACTGGCCGCTTGAGTGGTTTCACGTGAAACACGGTGTCAAGCGAGAGGCATGCGGTCATCTGACAGCGGGAGTATCCCCGGCTACTGGCCTCGGCGTACGCGGCGGGCCCGGCCCGAGCGTCGCACTCCTCGCCGGGCGGTCCAGGCCTCAGCCCAGGTCGGGTGCGTGCAATGCGCGTACGCCCTCGATATTGGCGTCCAGATAGTGCCGCAGGGACAGGGGGACGAGGTGTACGGCCGCGATTCCGATCCGGCTGAAGGGCACCCGGACCACCTCGTACTCCCCGCAGGGGTCGTCGATCTCCGGTCCGTGCCGGCGCGACAGATCCATCGAAGCCAGTCGGCAGACGAAGAACTGCTGCACCTTCACGCCTTTTACTCCGCCGCCGGCGATGTGTTCGACGGTATCGACGAAGCAGGGCACCACGTCGACGATCTTGGCGCCGAGCTCCTCGTCGATTTCACGGTGCAGTGCGTCGACGACGGTGGCGTCCTCCGGCTCGACGCCACCACCAGGCGTGATCCAGTACGGGTCCACACCGGGCTTGGTGCGCTTGATCAGGATGAGGTCATTGCCGTCGAGCAGGACGGCGCGTGCTGTGCGCTTGACCACCGGACGTTCGGTCATGGCAAGAGAGTGGCCCAGGAAAGCCGGTCTGAAACTCCTATCGGCGGACCGGTCACCAGTCCACGGCGGCCCGCACCAGCCACTCGTGAGCCCGCGCGATGTGCGGGAGCCCGAGTGTCCCGGTCCTCGCGATGAGGAAGTACGTGCGGAGCGGTGGCATCGGTGGGTCGAGGAGTGCCACGACCTCCCCCCGCTCCAGCGCGTCCTCGCAGAGGTAGCGCGGCAGTACGGCGAGGCCGGCGCCCGCTGCCGCACACTCCAGAACCGCGCGGAGATCCGGTGCGATCACGGCTGCGGAGGCGGCGGGACGGCTGTCGAAGACCGTCGCCCAGTAGCGGGAGACCAGGGGGAGACTCTCGTGGACCTCGACCACCGGCAGCTGCTCCAGGAGTACGGAGCCCTTGTGGCGCAATGCCCCGGGGCCCAGACGTCCCGCCCAGCGTGGTGCGGCGACCAGGACGTGCTCCTCGTCGCAGAGGGTGGTCGATGTCAGCAGCCCGCCGCGTGGACGGGCGGTGGTGATGGCCAGATCATGATGTCCCGCCGCCAGCCCTTCCAGGGTGTCCTCGGGGTTCGCGACGAATGTGCTGCGCAGCGCGAGCCCCTGTGAGATCAGCGGGGTGAGGGCGGGCAGCGCCCGTACGGAGGTGAACTCAGGAGGGCCTGCCAGGTGCAGTGTCCTCGTCCCGGACTCCTCGTCGAGCTCCACCTCGACGAGGTCGACCAGCGCGTCCAGGTGAGGGGCCGCCCGGTGGGCGAGCTCGTCGCCAACGGTGGTGGGGGTCACCCCACGGGCCCTGCGCAGGAAGAGCGGGCGGCCCAGTTGCCGTTCCAGCGTGCGTATCTGCGAGGTGACGGCCGGCTGGGACAGACCCAGCAGGGCGGCGGCCCGAGTGAACGATCCGGCCCGGTGCACCGTGACGAATGTGCGCAGCAGGGCCAGGTCCATGGTCCGCCCCCTCCACCCTCGCGGACACTGCGCCGTCCCGCACCGTCCCTCACGACCGCCCCAACTATAAATATGTCGATAGGACGCTGTCGCTACTGTGATTGGACACTGACGCAGAGTCAACTAGCCTTGTCCAAGCGGTTCTCGGCGCAGGAACCGGGGTGGTCCGAGCCATGAGGGGGGAGGCTCGGACCGCTCGTCCCGAGCAGGACCGGTCCGGTGGACGGGGACGCCCGTCCCGGACCGGTCCTGCCAGGACCTGAGGGGGAGAGGGTCAGCGCGCGGACGCGTCCAGTGCGCGTTCCACGTCGGCCAGAAGATCCTCGGCGTCCTCGGCGCCGACCGAGAAACGGACAAAACCCTCCGGCACCGCGTCCCCGCCCCAGCGGGCCCGGCGCTCGGCGGTGGAGCGCAGGCCGCCGAAGCTCGTCGCGTCATCGACCAGGCGCAGCCCGGCCAGGAAGCGTTCCGCGGTGCCCTTGTCCGCCAGTACGAACGAGACCACGGAGCCGAAGCGCCGCATCTGCCGGACCGCGATGGGGTACGAGGGATCGCCGGGCAGCCCCGGGTACCGGAGCCCCGCCACGTCCGCACGCTTGGACAGGGCCTCGGCCAGTGCCAGCGCGGTCGTGCACTGGCGGTCGATCCGCAGCTGCAGCGTGGCCAGCGAACGGTGCGCGAGCCAGGCCTCCATGGGGCCGGGAATGGCGCCGACCACCTTGCGCCAGCGTCGTACTCCGGCAGTGAGCTGCGGATCCCGGCAGCTGACATGGCCCAGCAGGATGTCCCCGTGCCCGGTCATGCCCTTGGTGTCGCTGGCCACCGAGAAGTCCGCGCCCAGTTCGAGGGGGCGCTGGCCGAGAGGGGTGGCCAGAGTGTTGTCGACGGCCACCAGGACCCCCGCGGCGTGGGCGGCCTCCACGAGCCTGCGTACGTCACAGACGTCAAGGCCGGGGTTGGAGGGGGTCTCGATCCACAGCAGCTTCGCCCCGTCGAGCAGTTCCAGCTGCGCGTCCCCGCCGGTCGGTGCGGTCCGCACCTCGACGCCGTACGCCTCCAGCTGCTCCCGCACCAAGGGAAGAGCCTGATAGCCGTCATTGGGCAGGACCACGGCGTCGCCCGTCCGCGCCTGGGACAGCAGGACGGCCGAGATGGCGGCCATCCCGGAGGCGAAGACCGTGGTTCCGACCTCCTCCCCCGGCGCCTCCAGCTCGCCGATAGCGCGCTCCAGGTGGGTCCAGGTCGGATTCGTCTCCCGGCCGTACGTATAGGGGCCGACCGGCTCGCCGGACAGATGGAAGTGCGCGGCGAAGACCGGGCCGGGGAGTGTGGGCTCGTACTGCTCCGGTTCGGGCAGGCCGGCTCGTACAGCCCGTGTTCCGTCGCCTGTGGTGCTCATGTCGATACCTCGTCTCTCCCCGGCGTGCGCCGGTCCGCTCCGCACTGTGTCATCAAGGGAGGGATCAGTCCTCCTCGGGGAGCACCACGTTGAGCGCCCAGGAGACGACCGAGATGATGAGCCCGCCCAGGACCGCGGTCCAGAAGCCTTCCACATGGAAACTCACGTCGACCACGCCGGCCAGCCACGAGGTCAGCATCAGCATCAGGGCGTTGACCACGAGTGTGATCAGCCCGAGCGTGAGGATGAACAGAGGGAGGGTGAGCAGCTTCACCACCGGCTTGACGATGAAGTTCACCAGACCGAACAGCAACGCGACCACGATCAGCGCGAGCACCTTGCGTCCGGTGTTGTCGCCGGTCAGCGTGATGTCCTGGAGCAGCCAGATGGCTACAGCCAGCGCACCCGCGTTGGCGATCGTCTTGACTACGAAATTCTTCATGTGTCTGATCGTGGCAGACATGATCGGTGGCGGGCACCGTCGGGACAGACGGTACGGGCGCGAGGGGCGGACGGACGATGAAGGCATTCAGACTGGACGAACTGGAGGCGGAACGCGCTGCCAACGAAGGCGCGTATCTGCAGTTCATCCGGGAACGGAACATGTCCGTCGGCCTGTACGCCCTGGACGCCGGCGCGCTCGATACGCAGCAGCCGCACAAGCAGGACGAGGTGTACCTCGTCGTGAGCGGCCACGGCTCGATCACGGTGGGCACGGAGACGACGCAGGTGGCGCGGGGGAGCGTCGTGTACGTACCCGCCGGGGCCGCCCACAAGTTCCACCACATCACCGAGGACCTCAGAGTGATGGTGATCTTCTCCCCGCCGGAGGGCTGACCGGTCCTCCCGGGGTTTCCTCCGGCTCCGGAGGGTTCTCGGGGCCCGATGTTCCCTAGGGGATCGTTCAGGGGATTTCAAGGGCTCCGGGGCGCCCGCCGGCCACCCCCACGGCTCTAGCATCGAAGCAGGAACTCATAGAGACGAGGTAACAGCGATGGCGGTGCGGGAGATTTTCGCGGGGCTGCCCTGGTGGGTGAAGTGGGTCGCGGTGCCTCTCATCGTGCTCGTTGTGTTCGGCGGCCTGATCGCCAGCGTGGTCGGGTTCGTCATCGGGCTGCTGTTCAAGGTGCTGGTCTTCGTCGTCCTCGTGGGCGGTCTGATCTTCGTCGTGCGGAAGTTCATGTCCTCGTCCGAGCGCAAAGACTGGTAGGGCCATCGGGCGGAGCCCGGTCACGCGGTGTCCGGGGTCCGCGTGCCGGGCCGCGGGATCGGGCGATTAGCCCAGCTGAGCTAAGTCACGGTCGAAACCTCACTCGTGACTGAACGTGCGGATACAGTGACGTACCGCTGCCGCCAGCTGGGAAATGACGGTCCGTCACCATCCTGCCCAGTGGTTTGTGCGACCGTCCGGTCTCCGGACCCCAGGCTCGCGGCGGGCCCGTGGGGGCGGCCCCCGCGGGAGGGCTGAGAGCCCGTCACCATGCCTGGGGGTGACCTGTGACCACGGCATCGAGTACCGCTGTCCCGACGTTGATCGGTTCGGTTCAGCGGGCGTTGAGACTTATGGAGGCTGTGGGCACCCATCGGGACGGGGCGCCGGCCAAGCAGCTCGCCCGGGAGGCCGGGCTCCCCCTTCCCACCGCCTATCACCTGCTGCGGACCCTCACCCATGAGGGGTATCTCCGCAGGGAGAACGGCGTCTTCCTGTTCGGGGCCGCGGCCGAGCGCCTGGGCGGAGGCCCCGCGACGCCGCGTCCTGGCGTGATCGTCGAATCGCTCGCCCACTGGGCGGACGTCATCGGTGCCCCTGTGTACTGCGCCCTGTACAAGGATGGCGAGATCGAGATGGTCGCCGTGGCCGATACCCCGGCCGTTCCCGCAGTGCACGAGTGGGCCTCGTTCCGTGAGACGGGCCATGCCCACGCCCTCGGGCAGTGTCTCCTCGGGCAGCTCGACGAGCGCGCACGCGAGGATCATCTGGACCGGCACCCCGTCCGGCCGCTGACGCGTTACTCCGTAAGGGACCGTCAGGCGCTGCTGAACCGGCTGAGATCGATGAAACGTACGGAACCTGTCATTGAACGCCAGGAGTACGCAGTGGGGACGGTCTGTGCGGCCATTCCGATCACTGTCGGTTCTGCTGTTGCGGCCATGGCCGTTTCTCTCCCGCTGCACCAAGAGGAACGGTTGCTCCCCGCAGTCGAACAACTACGCTGCGAAGTGACTACTCTCTTGCGCTCGTTCGTGTTCTCTATCAGTATCTGAAAAATCACTCCTTGTGATCTGCTATCGCGTGCACCACGATGGCGTCAATAGGGCCATGGGGGATCATTCCTGGCCAGTTTCATCTACTGCGGGGTTGAACGATGCGCGAGTCGGTTCAAGCAGAGGTCATGATGAGCTTCCTCGTCTCCGAGGAGCTCTCCTTCCGTATTCCGGTGGAGCTCCGGTACGAGGTCAGTGATCCGTATGCGATCCGGATGACCTTCCACCTGCCAGGTGACGCCCCCGTCACCTGGGCATTCGGCCGCGAGCTGCTGCTCGACGGTCTCAACAGCCCCAGTGGCGACGGCGATGTGCACATCGGCCCGATCGAGCCCGAGGGGCTGTCGGACGTACATATCCGCCTTCAGGTCGGTGCGGACCGTGCGCTCTTCAGGGCGGGCACAGCACCTCTTGTGGCCTTTCTCGACCGGACGGACAAGCTGGTGCCGTTGGGGCAGGAGCACACTCTGGGTGACTTCGACGGCAACTTGGAAGAGGCGCTGGGCCGCATCCTCGCCAAGGAGCAGAACGCCGGCTGAACAGAAAGATCCGGACGAACACCGAACACCGAACACCGGAAAACTGGTGGCGCGGCTCAGGCCTTGCGGCGTCGTCCCCTCCCGGTCCGTGCGGGTGCAGGAGCTCCGGCTTCCGTGCCGAGCCCCGTGCGGTCCGCGGAGACCACCAGGGCCGCGAGCACCGTCGTCACCGGCACCGAGGCGACCAGCCCGATCGATCCGACCAGTGTGCGGACGATCTCCTCGGCGACCAGCTCGCTGTTGGCCACCGTGCCCACACTGCTCTGCGCGATCGAGAACAGCAGCAGCAGGGGCAGCGCCGCGCCCGCATAGGCGAGCACGAGCGTGTTGACGACCGATGCGATGTGGTCGCGCCCGATCCGGATGCCCGCCCGGTAGAGCCGGCGTGCGCCCATGGTCGGGTCGGCCTGGTGCAGCTCCCAGACCGCTGACGTCTGGGTCACTGTCACGTCGTCGAGCACGCCGAGCGAGCCGATGATCACACCGGCGAGCAGCAGGCCGCTCATGTCGATCTCCGGGTACAGCCCATGGATCAGGCCGGTGTTGTCATCCGTGTTCCCGGACAGACCGGCCCAGCCGATGAAGAGCGAACCCAGCAGCCCGATCAGCAGCAGTGAGATGAGCGTGCCGATGACGGCGACGGATGTGCGGGCCGTCAGCCCATGGCAGGTGTAGAGGGCGATCAGCATGATGGCACTGGCCCCGATCACCGCGACGACCAGGGGATTCGAGCCCTGCAGAATCGCCGGCAGGATGAACAGGGTCAGCACGGCGAACGAGACGGCGAGCGCGATCAGCGCCATCAGTCCGCGCAGTCTGCCCACCACGACGACCGCGAGGGCGAAGATCCCGGCGAGCAGCGCCATCGGGAACGCGCGGTCCACGTCGGTCACCGAATACTGCAGGTCCCGGGGCGCGTCAGGCGCGTACGCCACGATCACGCCTTGCCCCTCGCGCAGTTGCCGCGGGGCGTCGGGCTGGACGACCTCGACGAACGTACGGCCCTTGTCCTTACCGGTGGTCACTTCGACCGTGGCCTTCTCGCACTGCCCCGACTGCTCGTTGACGGCCTCCCGGCCCGAGGGCGTGGAGGTGTCGCCGGTCGGCGGCACCTGCGAGGCGTTGACATCCGCGCAGTCCACCGACACGACCTTCGTGACCTGCCCGTCCTGAGTCTGCCGGTCGAAGCCGACCCCGGTGCGCTCATGGGCGGGGGCCCCGCCGGGCCAGAACGCCACGAGGCCGACCAGAACCGCGGTGGCGAACGGGATCAGTACGGCAGCGATGATCTTGCGCAGATGCTTCGACACGGGCGCGGCAGGACCATGGCTGTGGGTGTGGCCGTGCGCATGACTCTCTGTGCTGCCTGATGCGGGGCCGTGGGGTTCGGGGGCGCTTCCGGGGGACGTCACCCCGCGATCATCCCAAGAACAGGGGAGGCCCTCTGGCCAGCACGCCAGGACGGAGGTTAGCGTGGAGGCACATTTGTACACGCGGGAGCTCGGAGCACCGGGCTGAGAGGGCGCTGACCTCCGTATCTCCGTACGGAACACGCTGCGCCGACCGCCGAACCTGTTACCGGGTAATGCCGGCGTAGGGAGTAGGTCTCATGACCACAGCGGACGCACGCACGCCTGCCTCGAAGCAGAACGCGCAGAACGACGAGGCCGGGAAGTCCATCGGCTGGCACAAGGGATACGTCCAGGGTTCGCGCCCGGACCTCCAGGTGCCGGTCCGTCAGGTGCACCTCACCAACGGCAAGGACGTGACGCTGTACGACACGTCCGGGCCGTACACCGATCCCACCACCGACACCGACGTACGCCGAGGGCTCGCCCCGCTCCGGGAGAACTGGATCATCGCCCGCGGGGACACCGAGGAGTACGCGGGCCGTCCCGCGCTTCCCGAGGACGACGGGCTCAAGCACACCTCGCCGCGGGGAGGCCTGCGCAACCTCGACGCGGTCTTCCCGGGCCGCCCGCGCCAGCCCCGCCGCAGCCGCGACGGCAGGCCCGTCACACAGCTCGCGTACGCCCGCCGGGGGGAGGTCACCCCGGAGATGGAGTACGTCGCGATCCGGGAGAGCGTCGAAGCCGAGGTCGTGCGCGAGGAGATCGCGGCGGGCCGGGCCGTCCTGCCGGCCAACGTCAACCACCCGGAGATCGAGCCGATGATCATCGGCAAGCGCTTCCTGGTGAAGGTCAACGCCAACATCGGCAACTCCGCCGTCACCTCCTCCATCGAGGAGGAGGTGGACAAGATGACCTGGGCCACCAAGTGGGGCGCCGACACGGTCATGGACCTCTCCACCGGCCGTAACATCCACACCACCCGTGAGTGGGTCCTGCGCAACTCCCCCGTGCCGATCGGCACCGTCCCCCTCTACCAGGCACTCGAGAAGGTCGACGGCCGGGCCGAGGAACTGACGTGGGAGATCTACAAGGACACCGTCGTCGAGCAGGCCGAGCAGGGCGTCGACTACATGACGGTGCACGCCGGTGTGCGGCTCCCCTACGTGCCGCTGACGGCACGTCGCAAGACCGGCATCGTCTCGCGCGGCGGGTCCATCATGGCCGCCTGGTGCCTGGCGCACCACAAGGAGTCCTTCCTGTACGAGCACTTCGAGGAGCTCTGCGAGATCCTCGCGGCCTTCGACGTGACGTACTCGCTGGGTGACGGGCTGCGCCCCGGCTGCATCGCCGACGCCAACGACGAGGCGCAGTTCGCCGAACTCCGGACGCTCGGCGAGCTCAACACCGTCGCCAAGCGGTTCGGCGTACAGACGATGATCGAGGGCCCGGGGCATGTCCCGATGCACAAGATCAAGGAGAACATCGACCTCCAGCAGGAGATCTGCGAGGAGGCGCCCTTCTACACACTGGGCCCGCTCACCACGGACGTCGCACCCGCGTACGACCACATCACCTCGGGCATCGGTGCGGCGATGATCGCCTGGTGGGGGACGGCGATGCTCTGTTACGTCACGCCCAAGGAGCACCTGGGGCTGCCCAACCGTGACGACGTGAAGACCGGTGTCATCACGTACAAGATCGCCGCTCATGCGGCGGACCTCGCCAAGGGGCACCCAGGGGCGCAGGAGTGGGACGACGCTCTGTCGGACGCCCGCTTCGAGTTCCGCTGGGAGGATCAGTTCAATCTGGCACTCGACCCCGACACCGCGCGCGAGTTCCACGACGAGACGCTGCCGGCCGAGCCGGCGAAGACGGCGCACTTCTGCTCGATGTGCGGCCCCAAGTTCTGCTCGATGAAGATCTCCCATGACATCCGGCGGGAGCACGGGGCCGACCAGGCCGAGATCGAGGCGGGGATGGCGGAGAAGTCCAAGGAGTTCGCGGCGAGCGGCAACCGCGTGTACCTGCCCCTGGCGGACTGACCGCTGACTGTGGTGAGGGCTCCTGGAGAGCCTTCACCACAGTCCTGTGCCGTGCGGCCGCCCTGAACTCCTGCACGGGCCATGGGCCGTGGCCGACGTCGTCCTGGACCCGGAAGCGGGCTTCGGTCCGGACGTCGGATTGTGCTGGTACAACAGGAAGAGTGCCCACAATGGCTGGTTCAGACCGGTCAGTACCGTCCTGCCGGGCCGTCGGGGGGCTTTCGGCGTCAGTATGGACACAGCTGTGCTGCAGGTAGATGTAAGTTCTCGCACCGCCCCGAACGCTGTTGACCATTTCCTTATCTGTGCTTTACCTTCCGCTGGGCTTGGCCGAAATTGGTGTGCGCCCCAACGGGGCGCCAGGGGAGGGAAACACAGTGGACTGGTACCTGGCTGTACTCAAGAACTACGCGGGCTTCGGCGGACGTGCGCGCCGCAAGGAGTACTGGATGTTCGCGCTCTTCAACTTCATAGCCGCAGTGGTCCTGAGCATGCTCGGCCTCGCCATCGACTCGCAGATTCCCTACTACATCTACCTGGTCGCGGTGTTCATCCCGTCGCTCGCCGTCGCCGTGCGCCGGCTGCACGACACCAGCCGCACCGGCTGGTGGCTCCTGATCGCCCTCATCCCGCTCGTGGGCGCCATCATCCTGCTCGTCTTCCTGTGCACCGAGGGTGCGCGCGAGGTGAACGAGTACGGCCCGAACCCGAAGCTCGCCCCGCAGGGAATCTGACCTCCTCTCAGGGGGAGGCCGGCAGAGGCCGGAGCGGCAGGACGCCGCTCCGGCCTCTGCCGTACGGGGTGTGGGGCAGAGGCCGGCCGGATCACTCCGGCTGGTGCTCCGGGCCGCCGTAGTCCGGGCTGGTGAAGTCGGGGCTGGTGAAGGTCGGGCGCGGACCGGCCGAAGGGCCGTCCTCCGGTCCGGAGAAGTCCGGCCTGCTGTAGCCGATCTTCGGGATCCGGTCGGGCGAGCGGTGCGGTGTGCGCGAGGCGGGCCCCGCGGTCGGATCGGCCAGCGCGTCCCGGAGAAAGGGCAGGATGCCGCGTTCCAGCAGGGCGTGGCGCCATGCCTCCCGGGCGCGCGCCACGTCCTCCGGCAGTTCCTCCTCCTCGCCCATGGCCGGCAGCGCGGTGGCGCCGTTGCGCAGGGCGGCGACGAGGAGCCCCACCGCCGAGACGAGGGTGGCCGCTGCGGCGACGGCCGCGAAGAACCAGCCGGCGGCGACCATGGTGCCGGCGAAGGCCGGAGCGGGGCTGAGCGCCTTCAGCGGGTAGCCGACCACCAGGAATATCAGCGCGGCCGTACCGGCGAGGACGGGTGCCAGTACGGCGATCACCGCGAGGGTGCCGGCGCCCGTGGGGCCGGCCTCGTCCGTGGCGGGCCCGAGGACGGATGCGTGGGCGTCCGGGTCTCCCGGTCCGCGCAGCTCGCCGCGGACCTTCACGTAGTGGTCGTACTCGGTGGCCGCCGCCGCGGTGATCAGGGGCGTCGCGTTGAGTGCCATCGTCCGCAGCTGTTCCGCGTTGAGCCGGTCGCCGACTCCGTCCAGATCCGGTCGTTCGTGGGCATGACGCAGCGCGTCGGCGAGGATCCGCTCGTACTCGGGGCGGTCCTCGGCCAGTAGGTGCGGAGCGCTTTTCATGTGCATCCCCCGATGCTCCGTAGGGCCTGATCGACCGTGCGGGCCGGGCGATCGGGCGGAAACGGAGGAGAGCCTGCGACTGATACGCCGATGGTAGAGCGCCTACGGCACGGGGTGACAGGGTGTTTCCGGAAATAGGCCCAGCTGCTGACGGTGTCGGGTCGTGATGCGTCTTCCCCGGCGACCGTCAGTCATGCAGGGGAAGTTGCACGACCAGCAGCTTTCCGGCCATGGTCACCCCGCCGTCCATGGCGATGGCGAGCCCTTCCGCGTAGACATGCGGGCCGTCCACCACGGGCCGCGCCACGTCCTCGCCCTCCTCCGATCCGACCTCGCCGAGCAGATACGGAATGGGACTGTGGCCGTGGACGACGCGCTGCCCGCCGTAGGTCGACATCAGTTCTCGGACGGCCTGCGCGCCCTCGTCGCGGAAGGCGAACCGCTTGGTGAGTTTGCGGAAGAGTTCCCAGCACTCGTCGGCGTCGTTCCGCGTGAGAATGGCGTGCACCGTGTCGTTGACGTCCTCGATGGTGGATCCGTAGTCGAGGTAGGCGGTCGTGTCGGAGTGCATCAGCAGATGCCCGTCCTCCTCGACGACCGCGTCGAGCCGGGCCATCCACTGGAGGTGTACGTCCTCGAGCCGTTCCATATCCGTCTTCTGGCCACCGTTGAGCAGCCAGGCGGCCTGGAACGTCGCGGTTCCGGCACCGGAGTTCACCGGGGTGTCGCCGAACCTCTTCGCGCCGAGCAACAGCAGTTCGTGGTTGCCCATGAGGGCCTTGCAGTACCCCCCGGCGGCCGCGGCCTCAGCGGAGAGACGCATGACGAGATCGATGACGCCGATACCGTCCGGGCCGCGGTCGGTGAAGTCGCCCAGGAACCAGAGTCTGGCGTTGCCCGCCGCCCACCGGCCGTCGGCGTCCACCAGGCCCTGCTCACCCAGAGCGGCCAGGAGCTCGTCCAGATAGCCGTGTACGTCGCCGACGACGTACAGCGGACCCCGGCCGGAGTCGGCGGCGGGCCGGGGCTCCGGTACCACCTCCACCTGGACGGTGTCGCCGCGGTTGATCACGGGAAGATCGCGCGCCGTGGGGGTGTACCCCTCCGGCGGTTCGTCGCCCACCGCGGCATTGCCGGGGTGCGGCAACGGCGCGGGTGCGGGCACCTGCGCATACGGCGGTACGCGGAAGTCACGCAACGTCGCTGTCCGCACTACGGGTTCCTGACCGGCCCCCTGAGTCATCGACCCCTCCACCACCGTCGCGCCTCCGTACACCTGACGGGCCCTGCCTGGTAGAGGTGGTCCGCGGTGTCGTGCGCCCATCATAGGAATGCGGATCGTGCTGTGTGACGCACCAGGGGTGTTGAATCCGTGCGAGCATCCGGTTCGTCGGCCGTTTGGTCCGGATTAATCCGTTCAATCCCCGGCCGGTGATCGCGGAGGGCTGACCGTGGTGCGCGGCGGACGCCGTTGGGAGGACGTCCTGACGATGAGCTCCGTCGGTATCACCTGCTCCAGCGGACCGTCGTGTTCGACCCCTTCGATGGCGTCGATGAGGAGCTGGATGACGGCCGTGCCGATTCTGCGGGGCTTCAGCGAGAGCGTGGTGATGGGGGGTTCGGTGGACGCGTACACCGTGGATTCGCTGCAGCAGACCAGCAGGAGGTCCTCAGGCACCCGCAGGCCGTACCGGCGCGCGGCGGCGAGCAGATCGGTGCCGTTGGGGTCGAAGAGCCCGTAGACGGCGTCGGGGCGGTCGGGGCGGGCCAGCAGGCGGTCGGCGGCGACCGCGCCCGCGCAGGGGTCGTGGGCCGGGTAGGACTCGTAGACCGGATCCTGGCCGACCCGCTCGCACCAGTGCAGATAGGCGGTGGTGGAGAGCCGGGTGTACGTGTCGGTGGTGGTGCCGGTCAGCAGCCCGATACGGCGGGCTCCCGCGGCCGCGAGGTGGTCCAGGAGATCGAGTACGGCGGCCCGGTGGTCGTTGTCGACCCAGGCGGTGACGGGGAGCGTGCCCGCGGGACGGCCGTCGGAGACGACGGGAAGCCCCTGGCGCACGAGTTCGGTGACCACGGGGTCCTGGTCGGAGGGGTCGATGACGACTGTCCCGTCGAGCGCGACGTTCGACCACACGTCGTGGCGCGAGGTGGCGGGAAGGATCACGAGGGCGTAGCCCCGGGCGAGCGCGGCCGATGTGGCGGCTCTCGCCATCTCTGCGAAGTAGGCGAATTCGGTGAAGGTGAAAGGTTCATCCCCGTACGTGGTCACGGTCAGGCCGATGAGCCCCGACTTGCCGGTACGGAGGGTTCGGGCCGCCGCGGACGGGCGGTAGCCCAGCCGTTCGGCGACCTCGCGGACATGCCGGCGGGTGGTATCCGGGAGCCTGCCCTTGCCGTTGAGTGCGTCCGAAACGGTCGTGATGGAGACCCCGGCCGCCGCGGCTACGTCCCGGATCCCCGCCCGTCCTTGCCGGCCGCTGCGGCGGGGCGTCTCTGTCCGGCTCACCTGGTGCTTCCCTGCTGCTGTCATGGCGAGCCGATAGTAGGGCTCCGGAGCCCGGTCAGGCCGGTCGCATATGCACACGTCGGCAGGCACGTTTCTGCATGATCGAAAAGGCGTAAATGCCTTGTAAATCAAGGGCGTTGCGGCCGTCTGTGACGATGTGTCATGCATCGGTGTGCGGGGACCTGCTGAATGGTCCATGTCTCGAAGAGGTCTCAACTCACCTGTTCGAGGGATGCGCGCCACGGAGTGAGCGACCGGCGCGCGCCGGGAGGCGCGGCGCTCCCCCTCTCAGGGGGCTGCCGGAGCCGTGCGTGGCAGACGTCTCCCGCCCGAGGGGGCGATTTCGGATCCCGGCCGTTCGCACAGGTGCCCAATCCTCATAAGGTGAGCAGTATTGATGTGTACGGACGGTCGAGGAGGACCTGCGGTGAGCGAGACGAGCCCGAAGCTGCGCGCCGAGCTGGACGGCGTCCCTGCGTATGTGCCGGGCAAGCCGGCGTCCGCGGAGGGGCCGGTTGCCTTCAAGCTGTCCTCCAACGAGAACCCGTATCCCCCGCTGCCCGGGGTCATGGAGTCGGTGCTCGCCGCGGCTGCCGGCTTCAACAGGTACCCGGACATGGCCTGCACCGGTCTGATGAACGAGCTGGCCGACCGGTTCGGCGTGCCGGTCTCCCATCTGGCCACCGGCACGGGCTCCGTCGGCGTCGCCCAGCAGTTGCTCCAGGCCACTTCGGGTCCGGGCGACGAGGTCATCTATGCCTGGCGCTCGTTCGAGGCCTACCCGATCATCACGCAGATCAGCGGTGCGACGTCGGTCAGGGTGCCGCTGACCGACGGTGAGGTGCACGATCTCGACGCCATGGCCGGTGCGGTCACCGACCGGACCCGGATGATCTTCGTCTGCAACCCGAACAACCCGACCGGCACGGTGGTGCGCCGGGCGGAGCTGGAGCGCTTCCTGGACCGTGTCCCGGACGATGTCCTGGTCGTGCTCGACGAGGCGTACAAGGAGTTCATCCGGGACGCCGACGTGCCGGACGGCATCGAGATCTACCGCGACCGTCCCAATGTCGCGGTGCTCCGCACGTTCTCCAAGGCGTACGGCCTCGCCGGCCTGCGGGTCGGCTTCGCCGTGGCGCACGAGCCCGTGGCGGCGGCGCTGCGCAAGACGGCCGTCCCGTTCGGTGTCAGCCAGGTCGCGCAGGACGCCGCGGTCGCCTCGCTGCGCGCCGAGGACGAGCTGCTCGGCAGGGTCGGATCGCTGGTCGGCGAGCGTGCCCGGGTGTACGAGGGGCTCGTGCGGCAGGGCTGGACCGTTCCGGAGTCCCAGGCGAACTTCGTCTGGCTGCGGCTCGGGGACCGCACGCTCGACTTCGCCGGGGTCTGCGAGCGGGCGGGTGTGGTCGTGCGGCCTTTCGCCGGTGAGGGCGTGCGGGTCACGATCGGGGAGGCCGAGGCCAACGACGTGTTCCTGAAGGTGGCGGAGTCCTTCCGCCTGGAGCGGTAGCGGCGCGGCCGGCGCCTGCGCTCCGGTGGCCCCGGACCTCGATCACCGAGGTCCGGGGCCACCGCGTTTCCGTGTCCCGGCGGCTGCCGGTCCGAGCTCATAGGTCTGTCCGGTTTGCGATGGCTCGGCCGGGTCGGCCGGAAAGCACCCCCCACTCGATGCCTTCGAAGATATGTGCGCCATAATTGCTTGTGAATGTGAACGCGTTCACAAGCGCGTCCCGTTTCCTCCCGTGATCGGGTGGTTCGTGGGCGGCCCGCGCGTGTGCTCGCGGTGACGTAAGGAGAAGAGTCGTGGACCTGGCTCTGGCACCAGAGACCCTGGCGCGCTGGCAGTTCGGCATCACCACCGTCTACCACTTCCTGTTCGTCCCCCTGACGATCTCTCTCGCCGCGCTCACCGCCGGCCTGCAGACCGCCTGGGTGCGCACGGACAACGAGAAGTACCTCAGGGCCACCAAGTTCTGGGGCAAGCTTTTCCTGATCAACATCGCCATGGGCGTGGTCACCGGCATCGTCCAGGAGTTCCAGTTCGGCATGAACTGGTCCGACTACTCCCGGTTCGTCGGTGACGTCTTCGGTGCCCCGCTCGCCTTCGAGGCGCTGATCGCGTTCTTCTTCGAGTCCACCTTCATCGGGCTGTGGATCTTCGGCTGGGACAAGTTGCCGAAGAAGATCCATCTCGCCTGTATCTGGATGGTGTCGATCGGCACGATCCTCTCGACGTTCTTCATCCTGGCCGCCAACTCCTGGATGCAGCACCCGGTCGGCTACCGGATCAACGAGGAACGCGGCCGTGCCGAGCTCACGGACTTCTGGCACGTGCTCACGCAGAACACGGCGCTGGCCCAGTTCTTCCACACGATCACCGCGGCCTTCCTGGTGGGCGGCGCGTTCATGGTCGGTATCGCCGCCTTCCACCTCGCACGCAAGAAGCACATCCGGGTGATGCGGACCTCCCTGCGGCTCGGACTCGTCACCGTGGTCGCCGCAGGCCTGCTCACCGCCGTCAGCGGTGACGTCCTCGGCAAGGTGATGTTCAAGCAGCAGCCGATGAAGATGGCCGCGGCCGAGGCTCTGTGGGAGGGCCAGGACGGGGCGCCCTTCTCGCTCTTCGCGGTCGGCGACGTCGCCGAAGGGCACAACACGGTGGAGGTCTCGGTCCCCGGAATACTGTCCTTCCTCGCGGACGACACGTTCACGTCGTACATCCCCGGCATCAACGACATCAACAAGGCGGAGCAGGAGAAGTACGGTCCGGGCGACTACCGGCCGAACATTCCGGTCGCCTTCTGGAGTTTCCGCTGGATGATCGGCTTCGGCATGGCCTCCTTCGGCCTCGGGCTGCTGGGCCTCTGGCTGACGCGGAAGAAGTTCATGCTGCCGGAGGCACTGCGCACCGGTGAGGACGACGTACCGAATCTGGTGCTCTTCAAGAACAAGGCGCTGAGCTCGAAGCTCGCCAAGCTGTACTGGATCACAGCCCTCTGGACCATGCTCTTCCCCTTGATCGCCAACTCCTGGGGCTGGATCTTCACCGAGACGGGGCGCCAGCCCTGGGTGGTGTACGGGGTGTTCCAGACCCGAGACGCCGTCTCACCAGGCGTCTCGCAGGGGGAGGTCCTCACCTCCATGATCGGTTTCACCGCGCTCTACGCGGTGCTGGCAGTCATCGAGGTCAAGCTCCTCCTGAAGTACGTCAAGGCCGGACCGCCCGAGCTCACCGAGGCCGACCTCAACCCGCCCACCCGGATCGGCGGTCACGACCAGGACGCCGACCGGCCGATGGCCTTCTCCTACTGAGATCAAGCGGAGCTGAGAGATGGAACTCCACGACGTCTGGTTCGTGCTCATCGCCGTCCTGTGGACCGGCTACTTCTTCCTGGAGGGATTCGACTTCGGTATCGGGGTCCTCACCAAGCTGCTGGCCCGTGACCGCAAGGAGCGCCGGGTCCTGATCAACACGATCGGGCCGGTCTGGGACGGGAACGAGGTGTGGCTGCTCAGCGCGGGCGGTGCGACCTTCGCGGCGTTCCCGGAGTGGTACGCCACCCTGTTCTCCGGTTTCTACCTGCCCCTGCTGGTCATCCTGTTCTGCCTGATCGTGCGCGGGGTGGCCTTCGAGTACCGGGCGAAGCGGCCCGAGGAGCGGTGGCAGACCAACTGGGAGCACGCGATCTTCTGGACATCGCTGATCCCGGCCGTTCTCTGGGGTGTGGCCTTCGGGAACATCGTCCGCGGGGTGAAGATCGATGCCGATATGGAGTACGTCGGTAACCTCTGGGACCTCCTCAACCCGTACGCCGTTCTCGGCGGGCTGGTCACGCTGTTCCTCTTCACCTTCCACGGCGCGGTGTTCGCCGCGCTCAAGACCGTCGGGGACATCCGGGAGCGGGCGCGAGGGCTGGCCTTCAAGCTGGGCCTGGCCACGGCGGTTCTCGCGCTTGGCTTCCTCGTCTGGACCCAGGCGGACAACGGCAACGGCTGGAGCCTGGCGGCGGTGATCATCGCCGTGGTGTCGCTGGTCGCGGCCATCGGCGCCATCGCGGCAGGACGTGAGGGCTGGTCCTTCGCGTTCTCCGGGGTGACGATCACGGCGACGGTCGCCATGCTCTTCCTGACGCTCTTCCCCAACGTGATGCCGTCCTCGCTGAACGACGCCTGGAACCTGACGGTCTCCAACGCCTCGTCCAGCCCGTACACCCTCAAGATCATGACCTGGTGTGCCGGCATCGCCACTCCGGTGGTGCTGCTGTACCAGGGCTGGACGTACTGGGTGTTCCGTAAGCGCATCGGCACGCACCACATCGCCGACGCGCACTGAACGGGAGCTGTTTCACGTGAAACCGATCGACCCGCGTCTGCTCCGGTACGCCCGAGCCACCCGGTTCTTCCTGTCGGCCGTGGTGGCCCTGGGTCTGGTCGGCGCCGTCCTGGTCATCGCCCAGGCCATGCTCGTCGCCGAAGTGGTGGTGGGCGGATTCGAGGACGGGCTGACCGTCGCCGGGCTCCGCACACCACTGCTCCTGCTCGCCGCTGCCGCACTGGGGCGGGCGTTCGTGGCCTGGCTGACCGAACTGGCCGCGTACCGGGCGAGTGCCGCGGTCAAGTCCGAGCTGCGGGGCCGGCTCATGGAGCGCGCCTCCGGCCTGGGGCCGGACTGGCTGAGCGGGCAGCGCACCGGGTCGCTGATCGCTCTGGCCACCCGGGGCGTCGATGCCCTCGACGACTACTTCTCGCGCTATCTCCCGCAGCTGGGCCTCGCGGTCGTCGTCCCGGTGGCGGTGCTGGCCCGGATCGTCACGGAGGACTGGGTCTCGGCGGCGATCATCGTGGTGACGCTGCCACTGATCCCGCTCTTCATGGTTCTCATCGGCTGGGCCACCCAGTCCCGGATGGACCGTCAGTGGAGGCTGCTGTCGCGGCTCTCCGGTCACTTTTTCGACGTGGTCGCGGGTCTGCCGACACTGAAGGTCTTCGGGCGTGCCAAGGCGCAGGCCGAATCGATCCGCAGTATCACCTCGCAATACCGCCAGGCCACGCTGAAGACGCTCCGGATCGCCTTCCTCTCCTCCTTCGCCCTGGAACTTCTGGCGACTCTCTCCGTGGCTCTGGTCGCGGTGACGATCGGTATGCGGCTCGTCCACGGAGAGCTCGACCTATACACGGGCCTGGTGGTCCTCATCCTGGCGCCGGAGGCCTACCTCCCGATCCGCCAGGTCGGCGCCCAGTACCACGCCGCCGCGGAAGGGCTCTCGGCCGCGGAGGAGATCTTCGCAGTGCTGGAGACCGAGCCTGCGGCCGGCGGCCGTCAGGACGTTCCGCAGTCCCTGCGGCTGGAGCTGGAGGGAGTGACGGTCCGGCACCAGGGCCGCGCCGAGCCCTCGCTGGACGCTGCCTCCCTGGTGGTCGAGGAGGGGGAGACCGTCGCACTGGTCGGCCCCAGCGGGGTCGGTAAGTCCACGCTTCTCGGCGTGGTGCTGGGATTCACGGCGCCCGACGGCGGGCAGGTCCGGGTCGGCGGGACCGATCTGTCCTCCCTCTCCCCCGAACGCTGGCGTGAGCGGATCGCCTGGGTTCCCCAGCGCCCCCACCTCTTCGCCGGGACGATCGCGGAGAACGTACGGCTGGCACGCCCGGAGGCGGACGACGCCGCGGTCATGGCCGCGCTTCGGGAGGCAGGGGCGTACGAGTTCGTGGACGCACTGCCGGACGGCGCGGGAACGCCTCTGGGCGAGGACGGTGCCGGGCTCTCCGCGGGGCAGCGTCAGCGGCTCGCACTGGCGCGGGCCTTCCTCGCCGACCGGCCTCTGCTGCTGCTCGACGAGCCGACGGCGAGCCTGGACGGTGAGACGGAGGCGGGCATCGTCGACGCGGTGCGGAGGCTGGCAGAGGGGCGCACGGTGCTGCTGGTCGTGCACCGGCCGGCGCTGCTCGCCGTCGCCGACCGGGTGGTGACGCTGGAACCGGGGGAGTTCGGGGTGCCGGCGCAGGACGGTGGGACGGCTTCCGGTGTTCCCACCGCCCCGGGCGGTCAGGACGCGACCGAGCGCGCTTCAGTCGGGCCGGTCGATGCGGGACGGCCGGGCGTGGGGAAGACCGCGCTGCTCAGGAACACCGCCCCCCGGGCCGGGGGGCGCGTGCTGGGCAGGGTGCGTGAGGCCGCCGGTTCCCAGCACGGGAAGCTGGGTCTGGCACTGCTGCTGGGGAGTCTGGCCGTGGGGTCGTCGGTCGGTCTCATGGCCGTCTCCGGATGGCTGATCTCACGCGCCTCCGAGCAGCCGCCCGTGCTGTATCTGATGGTCGCGGTCACCGCGACCAGGGCCTTCGGCATGGGCCGGGCCGTCTTCCGCTACGCGGAGCGCCTGGTGTCCCACGATGCCGTGCTCAGGATGCTCGCCGAGCTCAGGGTGGCGGTGTACCGCGGGCTGGAGCGCGTCGCGCCCGCCGGTCTCCGGGCCACACGGCGGGGCGACCTGCTGTCCAGGCTGGTCTCCGATGTGGACGCGCTGCAGGACTACTGGCTCCGCTGGCTGCTGCCCGCCGCGACCGCACTGTTGGTCGGGACGGGTGCGGTCGCCTTCACCGGCTGGATGCTCCCGGAGGCGGGTGCCGTCCTGGCCGCCGGGCTGCTCCTCGCGGGCGTGGGGGTGCCGTGGCTGAGCGGCGCCTGCGCGCGGCGCGCCGAGCGCCAACTCGCTCCCGCCCGGGCCGCGCTGGCCGTCCGGGTCGCCGATCTTCTCGGCGGGACGGCGGAGCTGACCGTGGCGGGTGCGTTGCCCGCCCGTAAGGACCAGGTGCGTACGGCGGACAGCGTCCTGACACGGATCGCCTCACGTGCGGCGGCCGCGACCGCCCTGGGCGGCGGGCTCTCCGCCCTGATCTGCGGGCTCACCGTCGTGGGCGCGGCGATCGTCGCGCTGCCCGCGGTGGCGGACGGGCGGTTGGCCGGAGTGGGACTCGCCGTGGTCGTCCTCACGCCCCTGGCGGCGTTCGAGGCCGTGACGGGACTTCCGCTCGCGGTCCAGTACCGCCGGCGGGTCGAGCGGAGTGCGGAGCGGGTCTACGAGGTGCTGGACGCACCCGTACCGGTCGAGGAACCGGCGGACCCGGCCGAGGCGCCCGCCTCGCCCTTCCCGCTCGACGTACGAGGGCTGTCGGCCCGGTACCAGGGCGCGGAGCGCGATGCGCTGCACTCCGTCGGCCTGACGCTCCACTCCGGCAAACGGATCGCTGTCGTCGGCCCGTCCGGTTCGGGAAAGACCACGCTCGCCCAGGTGCTTCTCCGCTTCCTGGACGCGCGGGAGGGGACGTACCGTCTCGGTGGCGTAGAAGCGTCCGAGTTGGACGGCGACACGGTCCGGACCTTCGTCGGCCTGTGCGCCCAGGACGCTCACGTCTTCGACAGCTCCATCCGCGAGAACCTGCGGCTCGCCCGCACCGGTGCTACGGACGGACAGCTGCGGGACGCCCTCGCCTCGGCCCGGCTGCTGGACTGGGTCCGGTCCCTGCCCGACGGCCTCGACACGCTGGTGGGTGAGCACGGGGCCCGGCTCTCGGGCGGCCAGCGGCAGCGGCTCGCGCTGGCCCGCGCGCTCCTCGCCGACTTCCCCGTACTCGTGCTCGACGAGCCCGCGGAGCATCTTGACCTGGCGACGGCGGACGCGTTGACCGAGGATCTGCTGGATGCCACTCAGGGGCGTACGACCGTGCTGATCACCCATCGGCTGGCCGGGCTCGACGCGGTGGACGAGGTCCTGGTGCTGGACGGGGGCCGGGTGGTGCAGCAGGGGCCGTACGCCGCTCTGGCAGCGCAGGACGGCCCGCTGCGCAGGATGCTCGAACGCGAACAGAAGCCGGTGCGCACGGAGCCGGAGCGGAGGCGGGCGGTGCCTGTGCGGGTCTGAGGACGGTGAGACGGCTCCGGTTCCGACTTTCCGGACCATTCGGTGCTTACTAGGCTCGGGTCATGGCCGAGCAGGATCCGAAGGACGCGCCCGGGACCACGCAGCGGTCCGCCGGGAGCCTGCGAGGGCTCTCCGCGGAGCTGACCGCACGTGTTCCGCAGCTGCTGGAAGCGACGAGGTCCGTCGGTACGGGCCTCGAGCTCCACTCCACCCTGGAGCGCATCTGTGAGACCGCCGCCGAACTCGCCCACGCCCGCTACGCGGCCATCGGAGTCGTGGAAAGGCCCGGTGAGAGCCTCAGCGACTTCATCACGTACGGGGTGCCCGAGGAGACCGCCCGGGCGATCGGCCGGCCGCCCGACGGGCACACCGGTCTGCTGGGCGCGCTGATCGAGGAGGGCGTGCCCATTCAGCTGGAGGACCTGGCGGCTGATCCGCGCTTCGCGGGCTTTCCGGCCGCACACCCGAAGATGCGCACGTTCCTCGGGGTCCCGATCCGGGTCCAGGGCAAGATCTTCGGCAACCTCTACGTGATGGAGAAGCGCGGCGGGGACGCGTTCGGTGACGACGAACTGCACATGCTGCGCGTGCTGGCCACGGAGGCCGGGATCGCCATCGGTCACGCGCGGACGTACGACGCCGCGCGACAGCGCGAACGGTGGATCGACGGCTCGGTGGCCGTCACCACCGCTCTGCTCTCGGCCGGGGACGCCGACGAGGCACTGTCCGTCGTCGCCGAACAGGCGCGCCGCCTCGCCGACGCCGTCGCCGGCATCGTGCTGCTGCCGGCCGCGGGGGGAGGTCTGGAGATCGTCGCCGTCGCCGGGGCCAAGCCGTCCCAGTCCCTCGGGGTGATCATCCCGCCGCACAGCCCGGTGGTGGCGGCGCTTCTGAAGGGCGAGGAGGTGTTCCTGGACGACTCGGCGACGGACCCCCGCATGATCACCAGGCTGGCCGACCGGTTCGGTCCGCACATGCTGCTCCCCCTGCGCAGCGGCGGGCGGGTGCTCGGGGCGCTGTCCATCCCACGGGTGCGGGGTGGCCGTCCCTTCACCCGGGCGGAGCGGACGCTGGCCACCCACTTCGCCGCGCAGGCCGCACTGGCTCTGAAGCTGGCCGAAACCCAGCGGGACCGGGAGAGGATCGCCGTCTACGAGGACCGGGACCGGATCGCCCGGGACCTCCACGACCTGGTCATCCAGCGCCTGTTCGCCACCGGGATCATGCTGGAAGGTGCCCAGCGGCGCTCCCCTGTCCCCGCGGTGCAGGCCGGCATCGGACGGGCCGTGGACGAACTGGACGTGACCATCCAGGAGATCCGAACCGCCATCTTCGCGCTGCAGCAGGAGCCGGCCGAGGCGCCGTCGGGGCTGCGGACCCGTGTGCTCCGGGAGATCAACATGGCAGCGGTGCCTCTGGGTTTCATGCCCTCCCACCGGTTTCTGGGCCCTGTCGACTCGCTGGTGGGGGAGCTCGCGGGCAAGAACCTCATCGCCGCTCTGCGTGAGGCGCTGTCCAACACCTTCCGGCACGCGAGGGCCTCGCGTGTCGAGGTGAGGGTGGACGCGACCGCGGTGCTGCCGGACGGGAGGGACGCGGTCCGGCTGACGGTCGTGGACGACGGGGTGGGGATCCCGGACGGAGGCCGGCGCAGTGGCCTGCGCAACCTCGGGAGGCGCGCCGAGTCGCTGGGCGGTGCCGGCTGGTTCGGCCCGGGGGCCGGGGAGAGCGACAGCGGCACGACGGTGACCTGGCAGGTCCCGCTCTGACGTACGGACCGCCGAGGGCTCAGCGTGCGGCGAGGATCCGCTCGATGACGACCGCGACACCGTCCTCGTCGTTCGTGAGCGTCACACCGGACGCGGCGGCCACGGCGGCCGGGTGGGCGTTGCCCATGGCGAACGAGGCTCCGGCCCAGCTGAGCATCTCCACGTCGTTGGGCATGTCCCCGAACGCGACCACCTCGGCCCGAGCGATACCGCGTTCCGCGCAGCAGGCTGCGAGCGTGGCCGCCTTGGAGACGCCGAGGCCACTGATCTCCAGCAGCGCGGTGGGGCTGGACCGGGTGAACGACGCACGATCCCCCGCGAGCTCACGGGCCAGCGAGAGGAAGGCGTCCGGGGCCAGTTCGGGGTGGTGGGCGAGGATCTTCAGTACGGGCGTACCCGTGCCCGGTGCCTCCTCGTGGAGCAGCTTCTCCGCGACGGCGACGGTGGCACCCGGGTCCATGTGGAACGGGGGGTAGGCCGGTTCGTAGTGGATGCCGGTGGTCAGTTCGACGGCGAACGACACCCCGGGAGCGGCCTCGCGCAGGTTGTCGACCACGGCCAGGGCGATGTCGCGGTCCAGCGGAGAGACCTTGATCAGACGTCCGTCGTGGAGATCGGCGACCGCGGCACCGTTCGCACAGATCGCCATGCCATGGCTCTGCACGTGGGGGCTGACGACATCCATCCAGCGGGCGGGCCTTCCGGTGACGAAGAAGACCTCGATTCCCGCCTCTTCGGCGGCTGCCAGGGCGGCGGTCGTACGGGCCGACAGGGTTTTGTCGTCGCGTAGGAGGGTGCCGTCCAGGTCGGTGGCGATCAGCCGGGTCACGGCAGGCAGAGGCGAGTCTGTAGCTGAGGTCACCCGGTCATTCTCCCGCACGGAGTCGCACGGGCGTGCAGAGGGGCGCACATCTGAGAGCGCGAGTCTCTGAGCTGCGGAACATGTCACCGGCATATACCGAGGGCTTTTCGGGGGAACAGCCCAGGCCGGAGGCCCGGAGTGTCCCTCGTCCCTGCCGGGCGCCCGGAGCCGGATGGGTCAGCCGAACTGGGCAGGGCCCTCGGTGGCGATTCGCTCGAACACCTTGGTGTCCATGGCGAAGTCCGAGTCCGGCTCCGGCCAGTGGATGACGATCTCGGTGAATCCGAGGTCGAAGTGCGTTCCCGCGAAGTCGACGAACGCGTCGAAGGACCGCAGCGGCCGGCCGGGGGTGAAACCGGTGAGAAGGATCTTGTCCAGATCCGAGACATCCCGCCCGGCTTGCTCGCATGCCACGCCGAGTCGGCTGATCTGCCCTCGGACGGCTTCCACGGACTGCTCGGGGGTGCCGGCCTCGTACAGCTTCGGATCACCGGTGGTCACCCACGCCTGGCCGTACCGTGCCGCGAGCCTCAGTCCGCGTGGGCCGGTGGCGGCGACCGCGAAGGGCAGCCGGGGGCGCTGAACGCAGCCGGGGATGTTCCGGGCCTCGTTGGCGCTGTAGAAGCGGCCCTCCTGCGTCACGGAGGGTTCCCGGAGCAGCCGGTCGAGCAGTGGGACGAACTCGTCGAAGTGGTCGGCGCGTTCCCGCGGCGTCCACGGCTCCTCGTCGCTCCCGCGCAGCGTGGTGGCGTCGAAACCGCTGCCACCGGCGCCGATGCCGAGCGTGATCCGTCCGTCGGAGACGTCGTCCAGCGTGATGAGGTCCTTGGCGAGCGTCACCGGGTGCCGGAAGTTGGGCGAGGTGACGAGCGTGCCCAGCCGCAGCCGTTGGGTGGCCGCGGCGGCGGCCGTCAGCGTCGGGACAGCTCCGAACCACGGGCCGTCGCGGAACGTCCGCCAGGCCAGGTGGTCGTAGGTGTAGGCGGCGTGGAATCCCAGATCCTCGGCGCGCACCCACAAGGACCGGCCGCCCTCGTGCCAGCGGCGGATGGGCAGGATCACGGTGCTCAGTCGGCGGGAGGAGGTCATGGTCACGACTCTACGGCTGTGCCTCGGGGCCCTGTCGGAGACACCCGGCGGTGGCAGTGGGTGCACTGGATGGGCACTGAGCTGCGGAATGCCTTATCCAGGCAGGCGCAGGAAGGGCGGCGGCACGGAGTCGGTGAGCCATACCCCGTTGGTGCTGACATGGAAGAGGTGGCCCGCGCGGTGCATGGCGCCCGCGTCCACGGCGAGGACGACCGGGGCGCCGCGCCGCGCGCCGACCCGGTCCGCTGTCTCGCGGTCCGGCGAGAGATGTACATGGTGGCGGTTCATGGGCCGGAGCCCTTCGGCGCGGATGGCGTCGAGCACCCGTGCCACGGTGCCGTGGTAGAGGTACGCCGGTGGTTCGGCGGGGGGCAGGCCGAGATCGACCGTGACGGAGTGCCCCTGGTTGGCCCGGATGCGATCGCCGTCCACGGTGAACCGCTGTTTGTCGTTGACCGCGACGACATGGTCGAGGTCGTCCCGGGTGATGGTGAAGCCGTGCCGTGCGCAGGCCCGCAGCAGCTCGTCGACGGCCACCCAGCCGTGGGGGTCGAGACTGATCCCGATCCGGTCGGGCTCATGCCGCAGATGCTTCGACAGATACCTGGACACCTTGACGGTGCGTCGTTCGTCCATCCCGTCAGGGTGCCCAGACAGCTCCTCCCGGCGCACCTCGATTTCACCCGGGGTTTGGAGCACTCATGAGCGTGATCGGGTTTGATCCACAGCCAACTGGCTTTATCCACAGGCTTTTTGGCGCTCCTGTGGACAAGTGCTGCCAGAAATGAGGCATTTGCCCAACTAGTTTACCTGTGCGTACTTTTAGGGGCGCTTTGTGTTAAATGTAACCTGTGACTCAGCGTCCAGAAGCGGCACATGGGCAAGTGAGTTGCGTGGAGCAGGTGTTCAGGCGGCCGGGCGTAACTCGGCTCGCACTCGCGGAGATTGGCCGGCCTGGACCTGGGCCGGCCGCCGCAGTCACAGGGGTGGCTTCAGCCGGGCCACACCACGCAGCACCCGAGGGCTGATCCGTGACAGCAGCCGTGCACCTCGCGCCTCGGGCGTCACCGGCACCACCGCACGGTTGTGCACCACTGCCGCCAGGATCGCCCGAGCAACCTTCTCCGCAGGGTAGTTGCGCAGCGAGTACAGCCGGGCAGTCCGCTTCCTGAGCCGCGCCTCCTCCGCCGCGTCGGCTCCGACGAAGCGCGCGGTGCCGGTGATGCCGGTGTTGATGAAACCCGGGCAGACGGCGCTGACCCCGATCGACTGCTCGGCGAGTTCCGCACGCAGGCACTCGCTGAGCATCAGCACGGCAGCCTTGGACGTGCTGTAGGCGGGCAGCACCCGCGACGGCTGATAGGCCGCCGCCGACGCGACGTTGACGATGTGGCCGCCCTGCCCCCGGTCGGCCATCTGCCTCCCGAAGATCCGGCAGCCGTGGATGACCCCCCACAGATTGACGTCGAGGACCTTCCGCCACTCCTCACTCGTCGTGTCGAGGAAGGAGCCCGAGAGCCCGATACCCGCGTTGTTCACCAGGACGTCCACGACGCCGTGTTCGGCGGCGACCTTCTCGGCGAGCTCCTCCATCGCCTGCTCGTCCCCGACATTCACCACCTCGCCCCAGGCGCCGGACGCGCCGATCAGCCGGGCCCTCTCCGCCGTCCGGGCAACGCCCTCCACGTCCCGGTCGACGGCCACCACCCGTGCTCCCGCCTCGGCGAAGGACAGTGCTGTGGCCCTCCCGATCCCCGAGGCTGCGCCCGTGACGAGAACCAACTGCCCGCCGAACCGGTCCGCATGGGCACCAGTGGCCGTCGGACCCGGTGCCCCGGATTCAGCGGCTGCGTCCTTGCCGTCGGATTCCATGCCCACGAATTCGCTGATCCACGCGGCCAGCTGGTCCGGCCTGGTACGCGGGACCCAGTGCTTCGCCGGCAGGGTCCGACGCACCAACCGTGGGACCCATGCGTCCAGTTCGTCGTAGAGCGACGGTGAGAGGAAGGCGTCACCGGTCGGTGTGATCAGCTGCACCGGCACATGTGCGTACGCGTCCGGGCGCGGCCGGCGCAGGCGGGAGCGGATGTTGTCACGGTAGAGCCAGGCACCGTGTGCCGCGTCCCCCGGGAGCGACGCCGTCGGATATCCGTCCGCAGGCACCTTCTCCATCCGCTGCAGAATCCGCGGCCACTGCCTGCCCAGCACTCCTCGCCAGGCCATTTCCGGCAGCACCGGCGTGTGCAGGGCGTACACGTACCAGGACTTGGCGCCCTGGCCGAGCAACTGCCCCACCCGGCGTGGGCTCGGGTGGGACATCCGCTGCTTGATCCAGTGCCCGAAGTGGTCGAGAGAGGGGCCGGACATCGATGTGAACGAGGCGATACGGCCCTTGGTCCGCTCGACCGTCGCGAATTCCCAGGACTGGACCGAACCCCAGTCGTGGCCGACCACATGGACGGGGCGGTCCGGGCTCACCGCATCCGCGACAGCCAGGAAGTCGTCGGTCAGCTTCTCCAGGGTGAAGCCGCCGCGCAGCGGCTCGGGCGCCGTGGACCTGCCGTGGCCCCGGACGTCGTAGAGCACCACATGCCACCGCTCCGCGAGCCGGCCCGCGACCTCGGACCAGACCTCCTTGCTGTCCGGATAGCCGTGCACCAGCACGATCGTCGGCTGCGCGGGATCGCCCAGTTCGGCGACACACAGCTCGATCCCGCCCGTACGCACCCAGCGCTCACGCGCGCCTCGCAGATCCACGCCGCCTCCTGGTTTAGTGCCGGCGTTGCGGTACGCGTCCGTAACGTGACACCGCTGAATGTGGCAACCGGCGGACGGTCGCGTCAAGGGATGACCCGAACCTGTGGACAACACCCTGTGGACAAACCCGCTCCCGCGTCCTCCTCCCGTGGGGCCCCTACGGGTCCGTACGCCTGGAGTCTGACTCCGATACAGCCGCCTGGTCTGACGACTCCCGCGACGGGCGCCACTACCTTCGAAGACGTGACTGTGATCGCAACCGAAAGTCTGAGCAAGCGGTTCCCCAGGGTGACCGCACTTGACCGGCTCTCCTTGGACATCGGACCGGGCGTAACCGGCCTGGTGGGTTCCAACGGGGCCGGCAAGTCCACACTGATCAAGATCCTGCTGGGTCTGTCCCCCGCCACCGAGGGCCGGGCCGCGGTGCTCGGGCTCGACGTCGCCACCGAAGGCGCCGCCATCCGGGAGCGGGTCGGATACATGCCCGAGCACGACTGTCTGCCACCTGACGTCTCGGCGACCGAGTTCGTCGTCCACATGGCCCGGATGTCCGGGCTGCCGCCCACCGCGGCACGCGAGCGGACCGCGGACACCCTGCGCCACGTCGGGCTGTACGAGGAGCGCTACCGTCCCATCGGCGGCTACTCGACCGGCATGAAGCAGCGGGTGAAGCTGGCCCAAGCACTGGTCCACGACCCCAAGCTGGTGCTTCTCGACGAGCCGACCAACGGTCTTGACCCCGTCGGACGGGACGAGATGCTCGGCCTGATCCGCCGTGTCCACACCGACTTCGGCATCTCGGTGCTGGTCACCTCGCATCTCCTCGGGGAGCTCGAGAGGACCTGCGACCACGTCGTCGTCATCGACGGCGGCGCGCTGCTGCGCTCCAGCTCCACCAGCGACTTCACCCAGACCACCACGACGCTGGCGGTCGAGGTCACCGACAGCGACACCCACCCGGACGGCACGGGCGCCCTGCGCCAGGCCCTCGCCGGGGCCGGGATCAAGCTCGTCGGGCACGACGGCGTCGACGCCGAAGGGCTTCCGGGCGCCGGCCACATCCTCCTGGTGGAGGCCACGGGCGAGGAGACGTACGACATCGTCCGCGACAGCGTCGCCGGCCTCGGGCTGGGTCTCATCCGGATGGAACAGCGGCGCCACCACATCGCCGAGGTCTTCCGTACCGAAGAGGCACCACCGGCGGCCGTGGCCGTGACAGCGGGTGCCGGACAGCAGAAGGGGAGCGGTCGCGATGAGCACTGAGACCGGGACCGCGGCCGGGAGCGACACCTCCCGGATCCACAACATCGGATACCGCTCCTACGACGGCGTCCGGCTGGGCCGGGCCTACGCCCGCCGCTCGCTGTACTCGCAGTCCCTGCGGGGCTCGTTCGGGCTGGGCAGGTCCGCCAAGTCCAAAATGCTGCCGATGCTTCTGTGCGGGGTGATGTGCCTGGTGGCGCTGATCCTCGTCGCGGTCGCCATCTACGCACCCGGCATGACGAAGCTTCCCATCGATTTCACGGACTTCGCGGTCTACCTGCAGGCCGTGATCGGACTCTTCGTCGCCTCCCAGGCGCCGCAGTCCGTGTCCAGGGACCTCCGCTTCAGGAGCGTGCCGTTGTACTTCTCGCGCCCCATCGAGCGCGTCGACTACGTGGTCGCCAAGTTCGCCGCCATGGCGTCCGCCCTGCTCATCCTCACCGGGCTGCCCCTCGTCATCCTCTATGTGGGATCGCTGCTGGCCGAGTTCGACCTCGCCGATCAGACCAAGGGCTTCGGGCAGGGGATGGTCTCGGTGGCACTGCTCTCCGTGCTGTTCGCCGGGCTCGGACTGGTGGTCGCCGCGCTGACGCCACGCAGGGGCTTCGGAGTCGCCGCCGTCATCGCCGTACTGACCATCACCTACGGCGCGGTCTCCACGGTCCAGGCGATCGCCTGGCAGACGGACTCGGCCGCCGCCATCACGTGGCTGGGACTCTTCTCGCCCATCACGCTGATCGACGGCGTGCAGACCGCCTTCCTCGGGGCGGCCTCCTCCTTCCCCGGTGGGGAAGGACCCGGAGCCGCTGCCGGTGTGGTCTATCTGATCGTTGTTCTCGCGCTCGTCGCCGGCTCGTACGCCGTACTGATGCGCCGCTACCGGAGGGTCGGGCTGTGACCACCATCGAGATCGACCACACCTCCCGCTGGTTCGGCAACGTGGTCGCCGTCAACGACGTCAGCATGACCGTGGGTCCCGGAGTCACCGGGCTGCTCGGACCCAACGGGGCCGGGAAGTCCACGCTGATCAACATGATGGCCGGGTTCCTCGCGCCGTCGACCGGCAAGGTGACGCTCGACGGCACAGAGATCTGGCGTAACGAGGCGGTCTACAAGGCGATCGGGATCGTGCCGGAGCGGGAGGGCATGTACGACTTCCTGACCGGCCGCGAGTTCGTCGTCGCCAATGCCGAGCTCCACGGGCTGGGCGACGCGGCCGCGCACAAGGCGCTGGCCACGGTCGAGATGGAGTACGCGCAGGACCGCAAGATCTCGACGTACAGCAAGGGCATGCGCCAGCGCGTGAAGATGGCGTCCGCCCTGGTCCACGACCCCTCGGTGCTGCTCCTCGACGAGCCGTTCAACGGCATGGACCCGCGTCAGCGCATGCAGCTCATGGAGCTGCTGCGCCAGATGGGGGCGGAGGGGCGCACGGTGCTCTTCTCCTCCCACATCCTGGAGGAGGTCGAGCAGCTCGCCTCGCACATCGAGGTGGTCGTGGCCGGCCGCCACGCGGCGTCGGGCGACTTCCGGAAGATCCGCCGGCTGATGACGGACCGGCCGCACCGCTATCTCGTCCGGTCCAGTGACGACCGGGCCCTCGCAGCCGCGCTCATCGCGGACCCCTCGACGGCGGGTATCGAGGTCGATGTCACGGAGAAGGCCCTGCGCATCCAGGCGGTCGACTTCGGACGCTTCACGACGCTGCTGCCGAAGGTCGCGCGTGAACACGGCATCCGGCTGCTCACCGTCTCCCCGTCCGACGAGTCCCTCGAATCGGTCTTTTCCTATCTTGTAGCGGCCTGAGTAGTGGCCTGAAAGGAGCTGTGAAGCGTCATGTACGACCCCACAGTCGCCCGGCTCACCTACCGGGCCCTGCTCGGCCGGCGCCGGGCCGCCATCCTGTTCGTCCTGCCGGTCCTCCTGGTGGCCATCGCCGTGGCGGTACGGGCGTTCGCCGGAGCCGATGACGGCGTCGCCTCCGGGGTGCTGGGCGGTTTCGCCATCGCCACGATGGTTCCGCTCATCGGTGTCATCGCGGGTACCGGCGCCATCGGGCCGGAGATCGACGACGGCTCGATCGTCTATCTGCTCGCCAAGCCGGTGAAGCGGCCGACGATCATCTTCACCAAACTCATCGTCGCCATCGCCGTGACGATGCTGTTCTCGGCGCTGCCCACGCTGATCGCGGGGCTCATCATGAACGGCAACGGCGGACAGATCGCCGTGGCCTACACGATCGCGGCGCTGGTCGCGTCGATCGCGTACAGCGCGCTCTTCCTGCTGTTCGGCACGGTCAGCCGGCACGCGGTCGTCCTCGGCCTTGTGTACGCACTGGTCTGGGAGACCCTCGTCGGCAGCCTGGTGCCGGGGGCCAGGACGCTCAGCGTCCAGCAGTGGTCCCTGTCGGTCGCCGAGAAGGTCGCCGGGGAGGGCGCGATCACCTCGGACGTCGGCCTGCCGCTCGCGACCGTGCTGCTGGTCGGCGTCACGGCCCTGGCCACGTGGTACGCCGGTCAGAAGCTGCGAGCGCTGAAGCTCGCCGGCGAGGAGTGAGACCGGCCGCCGTGCACCACCTGCAACCCCCGCCCATCGGGCGGGGGTTGTTCCATGTGCGGGGGCGGCCGGGTGGCGTGACTGTACGTTTGTCGGCTCGTTGTACAGGGTGCGTGGAGGCAACTGGAATCTGTGGCGTCGAGCTTTCGTGAATTCGGGGAATGCCGGCAGCGGTGAGGCAGCGCCCACCCGGCCGGTCATCGAGTGAGTGGCAACCGTGAGCGACCTCCGCCCTCGCAGCCCGGGGACAGGGCTGTCCTTGCCGTTCCCACGCACGAAAGGCATACCCATGCCCACGGAAGTCGCCCTGCTCGAATCCCAGGCCCTCCGGGTCGAGCAGATGGGGCGCGTCGAAGTCCTCGACAAGGTCAAGAGCCTTGTCATGCTCCCGGACGGAATTCACCTTCGCACAGAGGAGGTGGCCCGGTACTTCGAAGTATCCACAGAGGTCATCAAGAAGCTGACCCAGCGCCACCGCGCCGAGGTGGAGGAGAACGGCCTCAGGCTGGTGCGCGGCGCTGAGCTGCGCGCCTTCCATAGGGACATGATGTCCCTATGGAAGGGTGAGGGGCCGGAAAGTTATCCACAGGCGCCCACTCAGCTCACGCTCTACACCCGCAGGACCGTGCTCAACGTGGCCATGCTTCTTCGCGACAGCGACATCGCGCGCAGCGTCCGGACGCACCTGCTCGACGCGGAGGAGGAGCTCAGGACCTCCTACGTCTCGCTCGACCGGCGCGTCACCCGCATCGAGGGCTGCCTGGCAGACGTGGGGAGCGCGCTCCAGGAGCTGGGCCCCGTGCTCGGCCGGATGTCGCAGCGGCTGGACTCGCTCGACCGGAAGCTCGATGTGACCCACCAGGTCGTCGGTGCGATCAGCATCCGGCTCACCGACGTCTCGCACGACGTCATCCGGCTCGATGCCCGCATGGACGACCTCGCCCACCGGCTGAGGGATCTGGGCCGCCGCAGGAGCGGCTGACACTCCGCCGGGGATCACCGAAAGAAATGGGTGGTCCCCGGACGGCGGTCTCGGGCAGAGTGAGGGCAACGGCGCGGGAAGGCGCCGTTCATGAGGACCGGGAGAGGAGCGCGGCGATGACCAGGAGTCCGAGTCCGTCGTGCTCCCGACAGGGCGGTCCGCAGCCGGCACCGCGGTAGCTTCATCAGCTGCCCGCGCGGTCGCCCGCAGCAGGATCCCCGGGTGGCCCTGCGCGAGTCTCGCGTGCGGCCACCTCCCGGAGGATTGGCCGAGTGGTAAGGCAGCGGCTTGCTGAGCCGTCGTCGGGGCGCGACCCCCGCGCGCGTTCGATCCGCGCATCCTCCGCAGCAGCCCGAAGAACCGCCCCGCCTGAGCCGGGGGCCCGCAGAACAGCCCCGCCTACGCGCGTGTGGCCGTCCGGAGCAGCTCCTCCAGCACGACCGCGATGCCGTCGTGCTCGTTCGACGCGGTGATCTCGTGCGCCACGGCCTTGAGGTCGTCGTGCGCGTTGGCCATGGCCACGCCGTGCTGCGCCCAGCCGAACATGGGGATGTCGTTCGGCATGTCACCGAACGCCAGCGTGTCCGACGACTTGAGCCCCAGACGGCGTGCGGCCAGCGAAAGCCCGGTCGCCTTGCTCAGCCCCAGGGGGAGGATCTCCACGACCCCCGGGCCTGCCATGACGATGTTCACCAGACTGCCGACGGCCTGCCGCGCGGCGTGGGCCAGGGCGTCGTCGTCGAGCTCCGGATGCTGGATGTAGATCTTGTTCAGCGGAGCGGTCCACATCTCTGCGGGGTCGGCCATGAAGACGGCGGGCAGCGGCCCCTCCTGCACCTCGTAACCAGGCCCGACCAGCACCTCGCCCTCGAGCCCGTCACGGCTCGCCGCCAGCGCGAGCGGGCCGACCTCCGCCTCGATCTTGGACAGCGCGAGTCCGGCGAGCTGCCGGTCCAGGGTGAGGGAGGTCAGCAGCCTGTGCTCGCCCGCGTGGTAGACCTGCGCGCCCTGGCCGCACACCGCGAGGCCCTCGTAGCCCAGGTCGTCCAGGATGTGCCGGGTCCACGGAACGGCCCGCCCGGTGACGACGATATGGGCTGCGCCGGCCGCGGTGACCGCGGCCAGCGCCTCCCGGGTGGGAGCGGAGACGGTGTGGTCGTCACGCAGCAGCGTGCCGTCGAGATCGGTCGCGACGAGCTTGTAGGGGAACATCACTTGGAGACCGGTTCCAGGAGCTCGCGTCCGCCCAGGTAGGGACGGAGAACCTCCGGCACCCGCACCGAGCCGTCGGGCAGCTGGTGGTTCTCCAGGATCGCCACGATCGTGCGCGGTACGGCGCAGAGCGTGCCGTTCAGCGTGGCCAGCGGCTGGACCTTCTTCCCGTCACGCATCCGGACGGAGAGCCGGCGCGCCTGGAAGCCGTCGCAGTTCGACGCGGAGGTCAGCTCGCGGTACTTGCCCTGGGTCGGGATCCACGCCTCGCAGTCGAACTTCCGCGAGGCCGAGGCCCCCAGGTCACCGGTGGCGACGTCGATCACCTGGAACGGCAGCTCGAGGCCGGTGAGCCACTGCTTCTCCCAGTCCAGGAGCCTGCGGTGCTCGGCTTCGGCGTCCGCCGGGTCGACGTACGAGAACATCTCGACCTTGTCGAACTGGTGGACGCGGAAGATGCCTCGGGTGTCCTTGCCGTACGTGCCAGCCTCACGCCGGAAGCAGGGGGAGTAGCCGGCGTACCGCAGGGGCAGCTTGCCGGCGTCGAGGATCTCGTCCATGTGGTACGCCGCGAGGGGGACCTCCGACGTGCCCACGAGGTAGTAGTCGTCCTTCTCCAGGTGGTACACGTTCTCCGCGGCCTGGCCGAGGAAGCCCGTGCCCTCCATGGCGCGCGGGCGCACCAGGGCGGGGGTCATCATGGGGACGAAACCGGCCTCGGTGGCCTGGGCGATGGCCGCGTTGACCAGGGCCAGTTCGAGCAGCGCGCCGATGCCCGTCAGGTAGTAGAAGCGCGATCCGGACACCTTGGCGCCGCGCTCCATGTCGATGGCGCCCAGTCCTTCTCCGAGCTCCAGGTGGTCCTTGGGCTCGAAGCCCTCCGCACCGAAGTCACGGATCGTGCCGTGGGTCTCCAGGACGACGAAGTCCTCCTCGCCGCCGACCGGCACGTCCTCGTGGACGATGTTGCCGAGCAGCAGGAGCAGTCGCTTGGCCTCGGCGTCGGCCTCGCCCTGCGCCGCGTCTGCCGCCTTGACCTCGGACTTGAGCTGATCAGCCTTCTTGAGGAGCTCGGCACGCTCCTCGGGGGTGGCCTTGGGGATCAGCTTCCCGAGCGACTTCTGCTCGGAGCGGAGTTCGTCGAAGCGGACGCCGGACGACCTGCGCAGCTCGTCGGCGGAGAGCAGGGCGTCGACGAGCGCGACGTCCTCTCCACGGGCGCGCTGGGAGGCGCGAACACGGTCGGGGTCCTCACGGAGCAGGCGAAGGTCAATCACCCCTCAAGGCTACCGGTGCGGGGATCCACCGCTCGAACCGATATCGATGAGCGTGGCGCTTTGTCTGAATTGCCGGAATTGGTAATCCTGGTGAGCGCTGCGGGCCGAACGCGGGGTGGAGATCGTCAATAAAAAGGTCTCATTGCCTCGAAAAGGGAACAAGGCGCCCTTCTCCTTGACGCATCACCGGTGCGTGCGCGGGGAGTTGAGGGTCCCGGAAGGGTGTGTTGTCCACAGGTCGTCATCGATCCAATTAGTTATCCACAGGCTGTGAAGAAGATCTGTGGATGCCGGAAGAGATCGTTCCGAAAGCGGCATGCCGGGACAGGGAATCGCAACTCAAACCTCACCCGTGCACTCATTCGGGTGGGTATTCCTCGTTCCAATGAGTTGATCAACGGAATTGGAGTGACACGGGGGGAGCTGTGACCTCATGGGGGATCCAGGAGTACTGGGGTGATTTGTCGACCATGTCGTGTTGCGGTGTCGACTTGTCCCCAGGCTGAAGGGGTGCCCTGTGGATAACTTTTGCGCGGGATGAAAATCTGCAGGTAGGACCGGTGGGATTCGGGGCCGGTCCCTCCACACAGGGCCTCAGGCCCGGCCGTCCTGGCTACGGGCCAGCCAGTCGGACGCCTCGGTGAAGTCCGTGTCCGACGTCCCGATCCGCAGGGCGCTCACTTCTGCCGGCGTCACTCCTGCGCGCGGATACGAACCCAGGAACCGCACCTCCGGGCAGATCCGCTTCAGCCCCATCAGTGCCTCACCGACGCGGCGGTCCGCGATGTGTCCCTCCGCGTCCACGGCGAAGCAGTAGTTCCCGATGCCCTCCCCGGTGGGCCGGGACTGGATCAGCATCAGGTTGACGCCTCGTACGGCGAACTCCTGGAGCAGTTCCAGGAGGGCGCCCGGACGGTCGGCGCCGAGCCAGATGACCACGGAGGTCTTGTCGGCTCCCGTGGGCGCCGACGGCCTGGCCGGGCGCCCTACCAGCACGAAGCGGGTCTGGGCGTTCTCCGCGTCGTGGATCTCCGTGACCAGAGCTTCCAGCCCGTAGGTCGCCGCGGCGAACTCACCGGCGAAGGCGGCGTCGTAGCGCCCCTCCTGGACCAGCCGTGCGCCATCGGCGTTCGAGGCGGCCGACTCCCACACCGCGTTCGGCAGATGGGCCGCCATCCAGTTGCGTACCTGAGGCTGCGCGGCCGGGTGGGCGGTGACGGTCTTGATGTCCGAGAGCTTCGTCCCGGGGCGCACCAGCAGGGCGAACGTGATGGAGAGCAGCACCTCGCGGTAGATCATCAGCGGAGCGCCCGAGGTCAGCTGGTCGAGCGTCGTGCTGATCCCGCCCTCCACGGAGTTCTCGATGGGGACGAGCGCCGCCGCGGCCTCCCCGCTTCGTACCGCGTCCAGTGCGGCCGGGACCGAGACCATCGGGACGAGTTCGCGGGTGGCGGCTTCGGGGAGCGTACGGAGGGCCACCTCGGTGAAGGTGCCTTCGGGACCGAGGTAGGCGTAGCGCGTGGCTGACATACGGTCACCCTAATGGGCCGGTGGACGGGGCCGGCGCGCCTGACTCAGGCCCCGGGCGGGAGGGCCATGCGCTCTCACGCCTCCAGCAGTCGCTGCCCCACGTACTCCCCGGACGCGGGACCTCCGGGTACGGCGAAGAGACCGCTGGCCTCGTGCCGGATGAACGGTGAGAGCGCGTCCCCCCGGTCGAGCTTGCGCTGGACCGGGATGAAGCCCTTGAACGGATCGGCCTGCCAGCAGATGAAGAGCAGTCCTGCGTCGGGGGTGCCGTCGTCGGAGATGCCGTCGTGGTACGAGAACGGGCGGCGCAGCATCGCGGCTCCGCCGTTCTTCTCGGGGGAGGAGATCCGGGCATGGGCGTTGCCGGGGACCAGCAGTTTGCCGTCCGCCCCTGCCTTGTCCAGGTCCATGGCGGTGTCCTCCGAACCGCCGCTGAGCGGGGCGCCGTCCGCCTTTCGCCGCCCGATGACCTGTTCCTGCCGCTTGACCGTGAGTTCTTCCCAGTCGTCCAGGAGCATCCTGATCCGCCGTACGACGGCGTACGAGCCGCCCGCCATCCAGGCGTACGCCGAAGATCCACCGGACTCCACGAAGATCCGCTTCTCGAAGTCGCTCTCGGCCGGTTTCGGGTTGTTGGTGCCGTCGACCTGGCCCATCAGATTGCGTGTGGTCATCGGACGGTCCGTGGCCCCCGGGGTGCGGTTGAAGCCGTTCATCTGCCACCGCACCCGGGCGGTCGAGCCGGCCTCCTTCTGAAGGGCGCGCAGGGCGTGGAAGGCGACGAGCGCGTCGTCGGCACCGATCTGCACCCAGAGGTCTCCCTCCGACCGCTTGGCGTCGAGGTGGTCGGAGGAGAAGGCCGGCAGCGGGTCCAGGGCGGCCGGCCGGCGGCCGGTCAGGCCGGTGCGTGTGAAGAAGGTTCGTCCGAATCCGAAGGTGACGGTCAGGGAGGACGGCCCGGCGTCCAGGGCCACACCGGTGTCGTGCCCCTCGCCGCTCTCCCCCGGCTCACCGGACATCAGCCGTTCCGCCACGGCCGACCAGCGACGCATCAGGGCGGCCGCTTCCTTCCGCCCCGCGCCGGGCGTCAGATCGAAGGCGACGAGGTGTCCGCGGGCCTGAAGCGGAGTGGTGATCCCCGCTTGATGTTTCCCGTGAAACATCGCCTCGGTCGAACCGACCGTGGTCAGCGGTGCCGGCTCGTCCCCTCGCGTCGCGGCATAGCCGCCCGCGCCGCCCGCCGCGCCCAGAACCAGGCCTGCCGCGCCGGCCGCTCCCGCGCTGCCGATCAGCCGGCGCCGGGAGACGACGCTCGTGCCGTCGGGGCCGGATCCGTCGCGGCGGACGGCGGTGTCGCCGTTCTGCCCGGTGTGGTCCTTCTTCTTGCTCACCCTGCTCAGCCGATCTTCACGTTCTTGACGATGGTGGTCTGGTCGATGTCCGACGTGCGTACCGTCACGGCGACCTTCCAGTCGCCCGCCATCGGGAGCTGCACGCCGCTCGCGGTCCAGTGCCCCTCGGTGAGGCGGTCGGGGGCGACCGGCAGCGGACCGATGTCCTTGGACTCCAGAGTGAAGGCGAGCTTCACCTCCGGGACGTCCAGGGGGCGTTCGTCGGGTCCGTCGACCCAGAGGTGCACGCTGTTCGACCCGGTTCCGCCGGGCGAGATGTCCAGGCGCACCGTCCCCTTGCCGTTTTGGCCGCCGGTGTCGAAGGGCAGGCTCAGATTCACCTGCCCACCGGTCACCGGCGCCGGTGCCGCCGTGGTGTTGCCGCGCGCGGCTTCCTCCTCGGTGCGGCCGGGCTCGGTCGAGGTGAGGATCGTCGTGACGACGAGCAGCACCACGGCGATGGCCGTCTCCACCATCACGGAACGCCGCAGCCCGGAGCGGTCCGGATCGGCGTCCCGGTCGCGCTTCTCCTTCGTCGCCGTCAGCGCGGCACGCTGCCGGGAGAGCTGGGCGGCGCGTTCAGGGGCCACGGCCCCCTCGGCCACGGAGACCGCGGCCGCTGTCTCCGAGGCCTCCACCGAGGCGGCGTCGTCGGCGGACGCGGATTCGGTGGGACCGGACGTGGATGCGGACGCGGATTCGGTGGGACCGGACGTGGATGCGGACGCGGATTCGGTGGGACCGGACGCGGATCTGGTGGATGCGGATGCGGATCCGGTGGAATCGGTGAGCCGTCCCGTCCAGCGCCGCGATATCCACGCGACCCCGACGAGTACGGCGACGAGCGCCACCTTGAGGAGCAGCAGCTGCCCGTACCGGGTGCCGGTCAGTGCCGACCACGATCCGACCTGACGCCAGGACTGGTAGAGCCCGGTCGCGGCGAGGACGAGAACACTGCCGAATGCCATACGGGAGAACCGGCGTACCGCGCCGCTCGTGATGTCCGGCGTCCGGTACAGGGCGACCAGCAGCGCGGTGAGTCCGCCAAGCCAGGCGGCGACGGCGAGCAGGTGGAGGACGTCGACCGGCATGGCGATGCCCGGCTGGATCCCCGTCGAGGCGTGCTCGGCCAGGGCCCATGTACCGGCGATCCCGGCGGCGATGACCGCTCCGCCCGTCGCGAGTCCGAAGGTGAGGTCCTGCTTCTCCTTCTCGTCCTCACGCTTGGCGTAGGCCCCGAAGAGGACGGCGATGAAGAGCGCGGATGCGCCCAGGAGCAGCAGCCGGGAGACCAGCGCGGCGCCCGGCTTCGTGTCGAGTACGGACTGGAGCCCGTCGAGGTCGAAGGCGTCCGCGAGCTTGCCGGAGCCGGTGTACGGATTGCGCAGGAGCAGCATGGCCAGGGTGGCGGCGGTGAGCGTGACCCAGCCGCGTACGACGAGCCGCTGCATCGGCCGCGCGCCCGCTCCGCGCTGCCAGCAGGCGAGTACGAAGGCAGATCCGCCCGCGAGCAGGATGAATCCGGCGTACGCGGCGTAGCGTGCGATGCCGTAGAGCGCCCCTACGAGACCGCCGCCGGCGCCGTCGGAGGGCAGGGCCACGGTGGTCTCCGAGGGGGCGCCGACGGAGAAGGTGAAGGCTCCCGCGACCGGATGGCTGTCCGCGGACACGGCCTGCCAGGCCACGGTGTACGTGCCGTCGGGCAGACCGCTGTGGAGCTGTACGCCGTACCGCACTGCGCCGCCGCTCGTCAGGTCACGGGGAGCGCCGTCGTCGGCCCGCTTGCCGCTGGGGTCGAGGACCCGGATCGAGTCGTCGTCCATGGCGATCTGCTCGGAGAAGGTGAGCGTGACGTCCTTGGGCGCGGTGGCGACCACCGCCCCGTCCTGGGGGTCGCTCCCGGTGAGAGCGGCGTGCGCGGACGCGGGGCTCGCGCCGGCCAGCACCAGACCGAACAGCAGGCTGATCAGCGTGGCGAGGAGCGCGGCCGCGGCGAGCGGCCGTCGTATCGGGGAGGGCCCGAAGCGCGGGGCGGTGGCCGTCATGGGTGTCAGTACCTCAACTCTTCTTCGGGTTGTAGGTGGTCTCCTTCACGGGAATGTCGACCGTGATGGGGTCGGCCTTCTCGAAGTGCAGTTCCACGGAGACCGTTTCTCCCCGCTTGGGCTGCTGCTTCAGCTCCGTGAACATGATGTGGTTGCCGCCGCGTTCGAGATCGAGCTCGCCACCGGCGGGCACCTCGAACGACGTGACCATCCGCATCGTCCGGTTCTTCGTCTCGTGGATGGAGACGTGGTCCGAGAGGGAGCTCGTCACCGAGGTGAGCCGGTCGGTGGCGTCGCTGCTGTTCTTCACGAGGAGGAAGCCGGCCGCCATGTCGCTGACGGGCTGTGGCATGAAGGCCCCGGTCACCTCCAGCTGCGGCACGCCGTCCGAGGAACACGCCGTCAGCGTCAGCCCGGTGGTGAGGGCCAGGGCGCCGGCAACGGCCGTGCGGCGGTTCACGGGGTCTCCCCCTTGACGAGCTCCGGGAGGTCCTCGGTGTAGTCCTCGGCCGTGGTGTCCTCGCTGTAGAGCACGTACCCCTTGTCGGTCTTCGGGGAGAACGCGATGACCTGGGCGCCGTGCATCGAGACGATCGTGCCGTCCTTCTCCTTCTTCGGTGCGTCGATGCCGATGCCGATCTGCCGCGCTCCCGCCTGGATGGTGGGGAAGTCCCCGGTGAGACCGGTGAAGTCGGGGTCCTGAGCCTTGAGCCAGCTGCCCAGGGATGCCGGGGTGTCCCGTTCGGGGTCCGTCGTGACGAAGACGACCTGGAGCTTGTCCTGGTCGGCCTTGGGCAGTGCCCGCTTGGCGACGGCGATGTTGCTCATGGTCAGAGGGCATACGTCGGGGCAGTTGGTGTAGCCGAAGTAGATGAGTGTCGGCTTGCCCTTGGTCTGTTCGCGCAGGTCGTATTTCTTGCCGTGGGTGTCGGTGAGTACGAGGTCGGGCTTGGTGAACGGCTGGTCGAGCACGGTCGCGGGCTTGGACTCGGTCCCGGAGGAGACCTCGGCGACGGAGTTGTCCGCCGAGTCTCCGCCGCTGCCGCAGGCCGACAGGGTCAGTGCGGCCACGGCGGCGAACGCCGCGGCCAGCACCGTCTTCTTGCTGTGCATGGAGAGCTGATTCCTGATCTGTGAATACGGGTGGTGGGTCTGGAGGCTCAGGCGCTGCGGCGACGGCCGGCGAGGACACCGAAGGCGACCCCCGCGACACCGACGACGATGCCGACGACGCCCAGGACACGGGCGGTGCCGTCGGTGTTCGAGGACGCCTCACCGGATGCCGAGGCCGTTTCCTTCGTCTCCTGTGCCTCACCGCTCTTGGCGTCCGCGGCGGCACCGTGGGCGTCGTCCGCCGGGGCGGTCAGCGCGAGGACGGGAGCCGGGCTCTCGGGCTCCTCGCCGCCCTCGGTGGGCTCCTCGATCCAGCGCACGACTTCCTTGTTGCTGTACGTCTGGAGAGCCTTGAAGACGAGCTGGTCGGCGTCCTCGGGCAGCTGCCCGACGGAGAGCGGGAACTGCTGGAAGAAGCCCGCCTCGATGCCGTCGCCCTCCGCGGTCCAGGTGACCTTCGAGACGGCTTCGTTGATCTTCTTGCCGTGCACCTCGAGCGGCTTGGCCAGCTTGCTCCTGGTGACATCGATCTTCCAGCCCGCCACCGGCTGCGGGCTGACGGACGCCAGCGGGTGGTCCGTCGGGAAGCTGACCTCGAGCTTGACGGTGGAGGCGTTGTCGCGCTCGTTGGGGACCTTGAAGTTGACGGTGGCGTAGCCGCCCTTGGCGGCCTCGCCCTGCGGCTGCACGCTGACGTGCGCGGAGGCCGTACCGGCGAGCAGCAGGACGGTGGACGCGGCGACGCCGCCGGCGAGTGCGATGCGGGAAATGTTCATGGCAGGGATCACTCCACAGGACACGAGGAAAGGTGGTCCGGCGCGCGGAGGCGCGACGGCATCACGGCCACCTCACCGGAATCCAGGCGGAGGGGCCGCGTCAGGCTGCGCGTACGTATACGGGTGGCGGCCCGCGCCTGATCACCATGTGCTGCAGAGGGTCCCCGGTGGCCGGCGCGGGAGCGTCGACGGCGTTGCGGAGAGGGTGCGGCCCGGTCGTGGCCCGGCCCGGAAGTCCCGCACGCAGAGCGCGTACGAGTGCCATCGCCGCCCGTAGCGCGCGCAGCCTGGCTCCGGCCGCGAGCTGCCGGCCACCGTGCGCCGAGAGCCTGGCCAGCCGGAAGAGCGCGATCTCGCCGCGGCGCAGCAACCAGCCGGTGGCGAGCGCGGCGAGCAGGTGCCCCAGGACCATGGGGAGGCTGGGCAGGCCGGACATCATGGTGTCCAGGAGCGTCGGAGCCGCATCCGGTGCGGCTGCCGCTCCGGACGCCAGATGTGAGTGCCCCTGGGCCACCGTCGCGGGGTCCAGGCCCGCGGTGGTCACGATGCGGTGGGCCTCGCCCGCGCTCAGCTGCGCCGGTCCCGCACCGCACACCAGCCCTGCGGCGAAGTGGATCAGGGAGTCGTCCCCGGTCCCTGCCGCGGGCGCCGGCGCGTGCCGCCCGAGCCCGAAGAGGATGTGCAGGGCGACCTGTCCGGCCGCGAGGGCGGCGGTGATGGAGAGAAGGGTCCGCTCACGCCCGGCGAGTGCCACCGCGACGGCGAAGACTCCGGCGAAGCCGGCCAGCAGACTCGTGCCGGGCACACCCACGCCTGCGGCGAGGCCATGTCCGGCGGAGGCGAGCACGACGCAGACCGCGGTGAACACCGCGGTCCTCAAAAGCCGCATACCGGCTCCGGCGCGTGCGACAGGCATAGACATGGCCGGGTCATCATCCCACTGAGCCACCTGTCTCCGTACGGCAGGTCCGGAAGGTCGGCATCCGTCCCGATCAGGGAGCGATAGGGAGTGATAGGGAGTGATCAGGGGGTGTTGTACCTGTTCACGGCCGCTCCGGTGCCGCGATCCGGGCGGGCATACACCCGTGGACGGAATATCCGCATCCGCCGAATGAGCGCTGTCATGGCCGATCCGTGCTTACGAAGCGCTGATGGCGGCAATACGTAACGGTATGTCGAGCCGCAGCCAGGAGGCTGGAGCATGAGCATGTGGTGGTCACTCCATTTGCGGCGCGAAGCCGCGAGCGTTCCGCTCGCCCGTCGTTTTCTGCTCGGCACCATGGAGACCGCGGGGGTGGATCCGGACATCTCCTACGACCTCTCGGTCGCGCTCAGCGAAGCCTGTGCGAACGCCGTCGAACACGGCGGCGACCGAGGGGACGCGGGTGGGGCCGGGGACGCGGCCCCCGTGCCCGCCGGTGACGGGCAGCCCGGACACGCCTGCGGGCAGTACCGGGTCACCGCGTATCTGGACGGCGAGAAATGCCGTATCGAAGTCGCCGACTCGGGGCCCGGTTTCCCCTCCCGGCGCACGCTTCGCACCGCCGCACAGCCGTCCGCCGCTCACCTGGCGGGCGATCCCTCGCACCCGCGCACCGCGGTGCGCCCTCCGGTCACGGCTGAGAGCGGGCGTGGGCTCTGTCTGATCGAGGAGCTCGCCGATCACGTCCACTTCGTGAACCGGCCGGGGTACGGCGCGGTGGTGAGCTTCGACAAGGTCCTGAAATGGCGGGAGGGCGCGCTGCTCATGGTGTCCTGAGCAGCGCGCCCTCCGGCGCACGGGGCGCGGCCTTACGCGCCGGCCGTGTCAGCCCTTGAGCCGCGCCATCCACGCCTCGACCTCGTCGGACCGGCGCGGCAGCGTGGCGGACAGGTTCCGGTTGCCGTCCTCGGTCACGAGGATGTCGTCCTCGATCCGGACGCCGATCCCCCGGTACTCCTCGGGGACGGTCAGGTCGTCGGCCTGGAAGTACAGTCCGGGCTCGACCGTCAGGCAGACCCCGGGCTCCAGGGTGCCGTTGACATACGACTCCGTGCGCGCGACGGCGCAGTCGTGGACGTCCATGCCGAGCATGTGGCCCGTACCGTGCAGCGTCCAGCGGCGCTGGAGGCCCAGCTCCAGGACCTTCTCCGCGGTCAGGTCGCCCAGCAGACCCCACTCGACCAGCTTCTCCGCGAGGACCCGCTGAGCGGCGTCATGGAAGTCGCGGAAGGCTGCGCCGGGCTTCACAGCCGCGATGCCCGCCTCCTGGGCCTCGTACACCGCGTCGTAGATCTTCCGCTGCAGCGGCGAGAACGTGCCGTTGACGGGCAGCGTCCGGGTCACGTCGGCGGTGTAGAGCTCGTCGGTCTCCACGCCCGCGTCGAGCAGCAGGAGCTCGCCGGAGCGGACCGCGCCGTCGTTGCGGACCCAGTGCAGCGTGGTGGCGTGGGGGCCGGCCGCGCAGATCGAGCCGTAACCGATGTCATTGCCGTCGACGCGTGCACGCAGGAAGAAGGTGCCCTCGATGTAGCGCTCGCTCGTTGCCTCGGCCTTGTCGAGCACCTTGACGACGTCCTCGAAGCCGCGCGCCGTGGCGTCGCAGGCCTTCTGCAGCTCGGCGATCTCGAACGCGTCCTTGACCACACGCGCCTCTGAGAGGAAGACACGCAGTTCTTCGTCGCGCTCGGCGGTGACCTTGTCGGTGAGTGCGGCTTCGATGCCCGCGTCGTGTCCGCGGACGTTGCGCACCGGGCCGGTGGCCGCGGTCAGTGCGGCCGGGAGTTCGCGGACGTCCTTCGCGGGGATGCCGAGCAGTTGCTCGGCCTCGATGAGGGAGTTGCGGCGGCCGACCCAGAGCTCACCCTGGCCGTCGAGCCAGAACTCGCCGTTCTCACGGTCGGAACGGGGCAGGAGATAGACCGTGGCCTCGTGCCCGCCCTCGGCGGCCGGTTCGAGGACCAGGGCGCTGTCCTGGGTGAGGTCGCCGGTCAGGTACGCGTACTCGGTGGAGGCGCGGAAGGCGTACTCGGTGTCATTCGATCGGGTCTTCAGATTGCCCGCGGGAATGACGAGCCGCTCGCCGGGGAAGCGCGCGGAGAGCGCGGCACGGCGCTCGGCGGTGTACGAGGCCTGGGCGATCGGCTCCAGGCCGTGCAGCTCCGTGTCGGCCCAGCCGGACTTCATGTTCTCCGCGAGCTCATCGGAGATGCCCGGGTACAGGCCGTTCTTCCGCTGTTTGATCGGCTCTGCTTCTGCTGCTTCCGGGGTCTCCGGGGCGAGCTCCTCAGACACGTTTTGTCCTCCTTGTACGACACTGGGCCCTCTCCATCGTACGGGCGTACGGAAGGGGGCCCAGTGCCGGAAGACCTCTTACACATCCGGAGCGCTGTGGTCTCAGTCGAACCGTGCGGCCAGCAGGGCGACATCCTCGGCGCCGCCGCGGTTCGCGCCGTCGGGCAGGACGGTCCGCAGGATGTGGTCCGCCACAGCTCCCGGGTCCTGGCGCAGGACCTTCGGCACAGCGGCCGCCGCCGAGTGCAGCCGTGCGAACGCCCGGTCCCTGGTGTCTCCTGTGCGGCGCAGCAGCCCGTCGGTGTAGAACAGCACCGTCTCACCGGGCAGGGGGGTGAACTCCACGCTCGGCGCCTCCCAGCAGGAGAGCATGCCCAGCGGTGCCGAGAGGGACGTCTCCACGAACTCGGTGCGCCGTTCGCCGGTCACCAGCGGCGGGGTGTGCCCGGCACCGGCGAGCACGATCGTGCGCCGGCCGGGTTCGCAGTACGCGTAGAGGGCGGTCGCCGTGGCGGACGGTTCGGTCAGCCGCAGCAGCAGCTCGAGATCGGAGAGTACGGCGACGGGGTCCTCACCCTCCATCACGGCGTAGGCCCGCAGACCGGCGCGGAGCCGGCCCCTGGCGGCGAGGGCGGCCGGGCCGGAGCCTCCGACCGAGCCGACGGCCAGGCCGAGGGCGTCGTCCGGGAGGGGCAGCGCGTCGTACCAGTCGCCTCCTCCTCCGGGTGCTGCCCGGCGCCGGGCGGCCAGGCGTACGCCCGGAATCCGGGGCAGTCTGCTGGGGAGGAGTTCCTCGGCGACGGCGGCGGCGTCCGCCCTGGCCCGTTCGAGTTCGAGCAGCCGGGCGAGATGTTCGGCGGCGTAGCGCGCGTACAGCCCGACAAGATGGCACTGGCGTTCCAGCGGTTCGGCCGGTTCGTCGTAGAGCCAGACGGCCGCACCCAGCCGGCCGGCGGTTCGGGTGGCGAGGGGCTGTGCGTAGCTGGCGGCGTATCCGAGCCGGGCGGCGACCTCGCGGCAGCGGGGGTCGAGGCCGGTGTCGCCGAGGATGTCGGGACTGGCCAGGGGGGAGTCAGAATCCGGGAGGCCGTCGAGGAAGCGGCCGTACGCGGTGGCGCTGCGGGGCACCGTCTCGATGTGCCCCAGATCGGCGTGGGCGAGACCGAGCCCGACCGTGCGGGACGGCCCGCCGCCGTCGGAGGGTTCGAGGACGAGGAGCCCGCGGCCGGCGCCCACGAGCGCTGCTCCGGCGCCCAGGAGTTCATGAAGGGCACTGTCCAGGGTGCTGGTCCCGGCCAGCCGTTCGGTGAGTTCGTGCAGCGTGGTGAGGTCGGAGACCCAGCCGGCCAGCCGGTCCTGGAGGAAGGCTCCCGGTGCGGAGGGCGCGCCTTCCGTGGGTGCGGCAGTGTGCGTTGAAACGGGAACCATGGGGTCGATTCCAGCCACTTTCGGAAGGTGGGGGGCGCTCATGGAAGTTGGCTTTCCGACTGGTGTGTTCTGTCGAATAGCATCGCAAACCCCCATGTCGTTCTGCGCCGCTATCGGTGCAACCACATGTACACACACCCACATCTACACGCACAACTGAGGTGATGTCCAGCATTGTCCTTACGGTATTTATGGTGTCCACGCGACAGGTAACTTGGCCGAAAAATGCACCCCCGGGCCGGTTTTTGCGATCGACTGGGGGCGCTCGACAGGGAACGCCCTCGGGGTGAAATGCCGGAGGGAGCGTCATCCCGGTCATGCGGGGTACGTAGTCGTGGATGGCCGGGGGCAGTTACGACCGCCCCGGAACCCGACAGCGAGCCCGGGCGTCCTTACAGATGACGGCCGCCCGCCCACCCCCCGAGTGGCGGGGTTGCACAAGGGACGGCACGCGCACCGCGCACGCCGGCCGCGCGATGTTTTGACTGGACTCGGCTCGGTTCAACTCGGTTCGACTCGGCTCAGCTCCATTCTGTTCGGTTCCACTCTGCTCGGCTCGGCTCACGCTCGGCACCGACTAACTGTCCGTACCGCAGACCCGATGAGCAAGCACGCACAGCGAAGAGACGCACACGTGCTGTAACGAGCGCGTGGTGTGATGTGGACCTCGGCGTTCAACGGAAAGGAACGAGCGCTCATGCGCGAGATCCTCGGAAGGCGACGCAGGCACCGGCCCCGGCGCAAGCAAAGCTCCGCACAGCTCGACGCGGCGCTGGTCTGTGCCTCCGTCCGGAATTGGCCCGTGCTCCCCGGAGCAGGCCTGACGACGGGAGCCGTACGCGGCGGACGCGGCCGTGGCTGCGCCTGTCCCGACCCCGAGTGCGCCGTGCCCGGCGCACACCCCTTCGAACCCGGTCTCCTGGCGGCGACCACCGACGAGCGCATGGTGCGCTGGTGGTGGACCAACCGGCCCACCGCGCCCGTCGTCCTGGCCACGGGTGGCCAGGCGCCCTGCGCGCTGAGTCTGCCGGCCGTCGCCGGTGCCCGGGCGCTGGCCGCGCTCGACGGCATGGGGCTGCGGCTCGGCCCTGTGGTGGCGACACCCACCCGGTGGTCGCTGCTGGTCGCCCCCTACACCCTGGAACGGCTCGGCGAGCTGCTGCACGCCAAGGACCGGGTGCCCAGCTCTCTGCGGTTCCACGGGGAGGGCGGCTATCTCATCCTGCCCCCGTCCGAGGTGGGCACGGGGCAGGTGCGCTGGGAGCGCGCGCCGGAGGCCCGGAACGCCCCGCCATGGCTTCCGGATGTGGAATCCGTCCTGGACGCGCTCGTCGAGGCGAGCAACAGCGCTCCGGACGGCGGGAGCCGGCTCACCTACTGAGCGGCCGGCGCCCAGGGGCCTTGAGGCCCTGACCGACGCGGGAACAGCGGGCGCTCACTCGTTCAGGGGTGTGGGGTCGTCCGGGTTCCGCGTCGTCCGGGTTCCGCGTCGCCCGGGTTCCCGGGGCACCCGAAGGGCGGGGTGCACGCGGCAGATGTAATTGCATGCTCGCAAAAGCCGGTGCTCGCAGGCTTTCCGGCGGCCTTTCCACGCATTGCGGAAACGGTGCGCGTGGTCGTTCCGGTGTGATTGTTTCCCAGGTGCTGCGGGCTCATTCCCGGTGCCCGGCAGCATCCTGGATTTCTGTCCGAAAGCGAACGCCCGGCACGACGGGTGCTCCGGGTGCGCGCGCGGGTTTTCCGGGCGCGCGCGGGGCCGAGCCCGGCCTCGTACACAGGAGTTGACGGGGCGTCGGCCTGTGGGGGAACCGATCCGCGCGGGTGAGAGGCGGATGGGCGGCGGGCAGTCGCCGCAGGCCGCCGGTGCGCCGAGCGCTCCGGCGTGCGCCCTGGCCGTCCGGGCCCGGAAACGAGGACGCCCGGCCGCTGGCGACGGGGGATGCACCAGCGACCGGACTTCCAGAACCGTAACAAGAGATCTGCCGTTAGCAAATTCGATCTCGTCTATTCGGACACCGATTTACCGACGGATACGGGGAGTTGTGACGGGTGTCACCGCCTTGCCCCGGCTCTCGTCACTGTCAGCTGAGCGTCACTTGGCGGTTGGTGAGCCCTCCGCGCGCCCGGCGCTCCTCGGCCGTCAGCGGAGCGTCCGAGGCGAGTGCCCCGGTGAGCCGTTCCGCGAACTGCGCCGCGGGCTTCTCGCACTCCTCGGCCCCCATCGCGCTCGGCAGGTCCCAGACCGGGACCATGAGCCCATGGGCGCGGAACGAGCCCACCAGACGGGTCCCTTCGCCGAGCGAGGAGGTGCCCGCCGCGTGCAGCCGGGCGAGGGCGTCGAGGAGCTGTTCCTCGGGGTGCGGCATGACCCAGCGCAGGTGGTTCTTCTCCGGTGTCTCGCACCAGTAGGCCGCGTCCACACCGGAGAGCCGTGTGGTGGGGATGGCAGCCGCGTTGGCGCGCTCCAGCGATGCGGACACCTCCGCCGTGGCGTTCGAAGCGTCCGGGACCCAGAACTCGAATCCGGGATGCACGACGGGCTCGAAAGCGGCGTCCGGGTCGAGGACGTCCTGCAGGCGGGGCCCGTCGGCGGGCACCCGGCGGGCGGTGACCGGTGAACCGGGGTCGGCCTCCAGCGCACGCTGCAGGGTGTCCGCGAGATCGCGGCTGAGGTCGCCGGACGAGGTGTCGTTCTGCAGGGCGAGCAGGACGGAGCCGTCGTCCCGGCGCAGCGCGGGCCAGGCCATCGGCAGCACGGTCGCGAGCGTCACGGACGGCACGCCTTCGGGAAGCCCGCTCTTCAGCGTCAGCTCGACGGTGGCGGCGGGGACCAGCTCGCGCAGCGCGATCCAGTCGCACTCCCCGGAGATTCCCTCGAAGGGGCGCTGGACCAGCTCGGTCACGGCGTGGGCGGCGGCGCGTCCGTGACACGCCTTGTAACGGCGGCCCGAACCGCACGGGCAGGGCTCACGGGCCCCTACGACCGGGATTTCACCGTCCTTGAGCTGCGGCTTCCCGGCCTTGGACTGAGGGCGCTTCTTGGCCATGGTGGGCGATCTCCCGATTGCGACAGTGCGGTCTCGGGCGCGAGCCTAGCCGTCCCTGTCATAGCCGGGGCACACCCGCCGTGGCGCCCTCGCGGCCCGTTCCACCGTGTCGCGCGCCGCGCCGCTCTCAGCCCGCGTCGTCGAAGGCGTCGAGAACGTCGGCGAGTTCCAGTCCGTCGAGCGAGCCGAATCCGCTCAGCCCCTTCAGCCCGTCCAGTCCGTTCAGCCCGGGCCGTTCGCGGCGGGTGGACCTCGAGGGGCCCAGAGCCCCGGCCGTGAAGCCGCTGTGTCCGTGGCCCGCGGAGACGAGGGCCCAGACGGTGACCTCACCTACGGCGTCGTCCCGTACGCCCCACTCCTGGGCGAGGGCACTGATGATGTTGAGTCCGCGCCCACCACGTGCGGTGACCGACGGTGTGGCCGGGACCGGCCTGGTCGGCCCTCCGCCGTCCGTGACCTCGACGGTCAGGTCACCCCTTCTGTCCACGCGCCATGCGGCGCGGATGTCGCCGTCCCCCACCTCTGCTTGCTGCCCCAGCGGCCTGCCGTGCCGGCAGGCGTTGCTGAGAAGTTCGGAAAGGATCAGTACAGCGTCGTCGACCACGGTGTCCGGGACCCCGTTGCTGCGCAGCTGCTCGCGCATACGGTGCCGCGCCTGCCCCACGCCCACAGGGCCATGGGGAACGGCCATGCTCGACGACGCGGGCACTTCCTGTGCCACCACAAACGCCACCCCCGAGACCTCCTTCGCCCCACGCCACGGATTGGATGCCCCCCTGGGCTGCGCCGGAAACCGGCCAAAGCCCTGTCAGTGATGCACTCGTAACGATCGATTGCGGAGCGAATGCGCCGGTGCACCCCGTGTAACTGATGTTAAGAGCGGCCAAGTTGCGAAAGAACCTGCTTCGGGCGGTTCGTGATGATTGCTTCCACTCCGAGGCGCGCGCAGAGCTCGACGTCCTCCGGCTCGTTCACGGTCCACACGTGCACCCGGTGCCCCGCCCGGTGCAGCCGTTCGATGTACCCGGGGTGATTGCGTACGATCCGCATCCCCGGGCCTGCGATCCGTGCCCCCGCGGGGAGCCGACCGTCGCGCAGTCTGGGTGAGACGAACTGCATCAGGAAGACGGTGGGCAGGGTGGGGGCGGCGGCCCGGACGCGGTACAGGGACCGCGCGGAGAAACTCATGACGCGTACCGGGGACGGTCCGTCCGCCGGCGGGGTGTCCAGGCCGAACCGCTTGAGCAGATGAAGCAGCCGCTCCTCGACCTGCCCGGCCCAGCGTGTGGGGTGCTTGGTCTCGATGGCCAGCTGGAGCGGCCGCCCGCCCGCCCTGACGTCGTGGGCCAGTTCGAGGAGCCGTTCCAGGGTGAGTACGGACGTGAGCTCACCCGGCACTGGGTCCCAGTCCGGGGACTCCTCGTGGTCCTTCCAGGAACCGAAGTCGAGCGCGGCGAGATCGGCCAGTTCCAGGGCGGAGACGGCGCCCCGGCCGTTCGACGTGCGGTTCACCCTGCGGTCGTGCACACAGACGAGCTGCCCGTCCGCGGTGAGACGGACATCGCACTCCAGGGCGTCCGCCCCGTCCTCGACGGCCTTCAGATACGCCGCCAGGGTGTGCTCAGGGGCGTCGTCCGAGGCGCCGCGGTGGGCGATGACCTGGATGGGAGGCTGTTGTGAGGGTAGGCGTGCGTAGGTCACCGCGTCATCGTGTCACCGAGACGCGTCAGGTGCTGACACCTTGTTGTGTAGGACCGTTTTGCCTGATGTAAAGATTGGTGTGCGGATGCACAGGTCCTGCTTACAGTGGCCTGACGTGCTGTGGGAAAAGCTGACTGCAGACACGTGCACAGCGGATCTCTTGCCGAATGCCGAGTGGAACCGAGGAGTAAAGAGCTGTGAGCACCGAGAACGAGGGCAACGAGGGCAACGCGGTTCCGTCCGTACCGTCTGTTCCGTCCGCACCTCCCGTGCCGGCTGCCGCTCCTGAGGGCACCCCGCAGGGCGGCCCGCCCGCGCCGGAGGCCCCGCCTGCCGCTCCTTCGGACGCGCCGACGGCCCATGTTCCGGCCGCGACGCACCAGGACGGCACCGAGCCGCCCACCGCCGGGCACGAGCAGCACCCGGCGCCCACCGCCGGGCACGAGCAGCACCCGGCGCCCACCGCCGGGCACGAGCAGCACCCGGCGCCCACCGCCGGGCACGAGCAGCACCCGTACGCGCCGCCGTCGCCGCAGCAGCCTCCGGCCGCCTCGGCCGGCTGGCCGCCGCCCCCTCCCGCCATCCCCGCGTACGCCGACGGCGGCAGCCCCCCGGCCTGGGGCACCCCGGAGACCTCGGAGCACGAGCCCCCGCGGAAGCGCCGATCGGGCGGTCTGGTCGCCGCCGTGGCGGTGGCCGCACTGGTCGCGGGCGGCGTCGGCGGAGCCCTCGGCTACTGGGCCGCCGACAGCAACGACTCCAGCTCCTCCTCCGGGTCGACGACGGTCGCGGCCTCGAACAGCCCGAAGGACTTCAAGCGCGACGCGGGCACGGTCGCGGGCGTCGCGGCGGGCGCGCTGCCGAGCGTGGTCACCATCGACGCGCAGTCCGGCGACGGCGAGGGAGGCACGGGCACCGGCTTCGTGTACGACAAGGAGGGCCACATCCTCACGAACAACCACGTGGTGGCCTCCGCGGCGGACAGCGGTCAGCTGACCGCGACGTTCTCCAACGGCAAGAAGTACGACGCCGAGGTGGTCGGCCGCGCCCAGGGCTACGACGTGGCCGTGCTGAAGCTGAAGAAGGCCCCGGACGGACTGACCCCGCTGGCTCTGGGGGACTCCGACAAGGTCGCGGTGGGCGATTCCACCATCGCGATCGGCGCGCCCTTCGGGCTCTCCAACACGGTCACCACGGGCATCATCAGCGCGAAGAACCGCCCGGTCGCCTCCGGTGACGGTTCCAGCAACAAGAACTCGTACATGAGCGCCCTCCAGACCGACGCCTCGATCAACCCGGGCAACTCGGGCGGCCCGCTCCTGGACGCGGGCGGTGCGGTCATCGGCATCAACTCGGCCATCCAGTCCACCAGCGGCGGCGGCGTCGGCCAGTCCCAGGCGGGTTCCATCGGCCTCGGCTTCGCCATCCCGGTCAACCAGGCCAAGAACGTCGCCGAGCAGCTGATCAAGACGGGCCAGCCCGTCTACCCGGTGATCGGTGCGACGGTGACGATGGAGGAGAAGACCGGCGGCGCCGTCATCTCGGACGAGGGCGCGGGCGGCACCCCCGCCGTCACCCCGAACGGCCCGGCGGCCGAGGCGGGTCTGAAGGCCGGCGACGTGATCACCAAGTTCAACGACACGACGGTCGAGAGCGGCCCGACGCTGATCGGCGAGATCTGGACCCAAAAGCCGGGCGACAAGGTCACGCTCACCTACAAGCGCGACGGCAAGACCTCCACGGCCGAACTCACCCTGGGCGAGCGCAAGGGCGACAGCTGACCGGCTGGGCTGTTCCACGCACCGGGCCGGCTCCGGGCCACCGGGCCCGGCGACGGTGCGGGGTGGGTCGCCCGAGCGGCCTAAGAGAACGGTCTTGAAGAAATCCCGATCGCTCTCGTTGCGGGTTCCCGCACCGGATCGCGCAGTCTGGCAGCTCCGGCGCCGCTGTCCGTGCACAGCCGGGTTCCGCGCTGCAGATCGGCCTTGACTCGCGCCGGCGCGCGCTGTGTCGGGCGCGAATCGAAGAAAGCTGAGTTTTCCGGTCCGGAGGTCCAGGTGCAGGGGACGGCACCATTCGCCTGTGGGACGCGCGGGATCCCAGCCGCCCGAAGCCGCTCGGGTCACCAGTGGCCGGCCGTGGCGGCACGGCCTACCTCCTCGCGTTCAGCCCCGACGGCCATACCCTCGCCACCGTGGCGCGGACCATACCGTCCGGCTCTGGAACGTGACCGACTCACGTCTGCATGCGGACAGTCGAGCCGATTCTGCTGCCTTCAGGCCGGCTCGTGGTCAAGCTCTGGCCAGGATCGTCCAGCAGGTCCGGTGAACCGGTAGGCTGTAGGCGCTCCGCCGCAGGTAGGCGGGGCGAGGGTGGGTTGCCCGAGCGGCCTAAGGGAACGGTCTTGAAAACCGTCGTGGCAGCGATGTCACCGTGGGTTCAAATCCCACACCCACCGCAGGTGAACGGCCCCTGAGCAGTGCGTTTGGTCAGGGGCCTTCGCCATGCCCGTTCCCCATCGGGTACCGCTGTTCCCCCTGATTTCCCGGTCTATCGGGCACGGAAGGGGCACGCGGGGGGCACGGCTGGGGCACGGCTTTGGAACTGCCGGGGTCAGCTCGTCAGTGGCTGATCGGAATCTCGTAGACGATCTCGCAGTGCGCTGCGGGCACCACGATGTCCGCTGTCTCCACGGGCCGGCCCTCGTCGCTGTAGTACGTCCGCCGGATGTGCGTCACGAGTGCGGCTTTCTGGATGCCGAGTAGTGATGCCTCCTCGGCGGTCGCCTGCCGTGGCTCCGGCTGCTCCACCGCATGGCTGACGGTGACTCCGATCGCGGCCATGCGGTTCACGACGCCTGCCCCGGCGTGCGGCCCTCCCTCGGGTAGGACGACGAGAGTGCCGGCGGTGAGCTCGTAAGGCTCCCAGCTCGTTGACAGCTGCACCGGCCTGCCGTCCGCCAGAAACTCGTACGTCGTCCGCACGCACAACTCGCCCTCGGCGATCCCGAGTCGCGTGGCGATCTCCGCCGGAGCCGGCACCTTCGCCTCGGTTCGGCTTTCCCAGTCGCTCTGCCTGCCGAGGGCCTTCATGTCCTGGCGGAACGGTGAGCCGCTGGGCTGCTCGCGGGCGGATGACCGGACGACTCTCACGCGCTGCCGGGGCTCGGCGACGTAGGTGCCCGATCCGGCTCGGCCCTCCAGCACTCCCTGGGAGATCAGCAGCTCCTGTGCCCGGCGCACCACGTTCTCGCCGACGCCGCACTCCTGGCCGATCTGGGCGCGGGAGGGGAGGCGGTCACCTGGTTCCCAGACGTGCTCCGCGATGCGTTGCCGGAGTTCGTCGGCGATGCGGAGATACGGCGGTTGCTCAGACATATGGAAAATCTAGTCCACTAGCTCTAATCTAGTTAACTAGCTTCACTGAAAGTGATTGCTGGTGACGGAGGCTGCGCTGTGTCCGCTTCGGGAGTGTCTGCGGCGGCTCTCGCTGCCCGCTTGTCTGCTGCTGGCCTCCGCCCGCGCGTGGAGGAGCACACCCGGTTCACGACGGTCGAGGCAGAAGTACCAGACACGCTCTCCGTCGATTCATGGCGGGAGGTCCTGGACGCGGTGGCCGTGGCCGATCGATTCGGCCTCCTGGCCACCAGCTTGAACGGCCGCACCTTATGGGCGGTCGTACGCAAAACGGTCCCCACGACAGGCGACGTCGGGGGACCGGGCTATCAGCGATAGGAGCTGAACAGCATGCTCAACCGTATCCGCCATGCCATCTTGCGCACTAGAGAGCGGTGCTTCCCCAACGGTCGGCACCGCCGCGCCTTAACGCCCTCCCGGCCGCTGGCCGCTGCCACTCGCCCCGCGCCCGCTGAAGCGTCGAGCGCCGCCCTCGGGCGGGCTCCGGCCGGCGCGGTTCACCGATACTTGCTTAGGGGCGAGGACGTCGCGCTTGTCCGTCCGTATCTGCTGGCGTGGGAAGAGCGTGTACGGACGCGCACGGTGCTCGTGGCCCCCCATCTGCCGGCCGACGCCTGGTCGGCCCTCGCGGGGGCCCACTGATGCCACCTCGCCGACAACCACACCCCACGGGCACAGTTCCCTCCCCGTACCGCTCGATCGCGTGCTGGATCGGCACACACCACTCCTGCATCGAGCCCTCCCCGTCTTTGGCGCCGGCCGACGTACCGGTGATCTACGAGGTGTGTGACTGCCCGTGCCACTCGACCCCTGACTCGTCTGTGCCCGTGGAGGTGACGGCGTGAGGGACCGAGCCCCCGTCGGTGCGCTGGCCTCCCCCGTCGAGGTCACCGCGGCAACCGTGCAGCGCGGCGACATCATCCAACTCGGCGGCCAGGCCTGCCGAGTGAGAGACCTCTTCCAGCTCCCCCACGGAGCCAAGCAACTGGTCTTCGAGTCAGGCGAACTGCTGGCCATACACACGCGTACCCGGCTCATCGCCCTGCGACTGCGGAGAAGGCGGTGACCCACTCCGTGCCCCGACGCCATCACGACATCGCCGACGACCTACGCCAACAGATCACGACAGGCAGCATCAAGCCTGGCGAACGCCTCCCGTCCGAAGCAGGTCTTGCCGCCCGGTACAGGGTCAGCACGGTGACCCTGCGACGCGCTCTCGCCGTGCTCCAAGGCGAAGGACTCGTCGAGAAGATCCACGGCAAGGGGAACTACGTCCGTCGCCCCCGCCGCAAGATCATGTACGTCGGCGGCTGGGGCACGCTGGACCCCTGGACGGCGGCCGAGCCAATGTTGCGCATCACGGTTCGCCACACCACGGTTCCGGCTTCCGTGCACCTGACGACGTTGCTGAAGGTGCCAACGGGCAGCCCTCTCGCCGAGTACACCTGCCTCAGCCTCGAACAAGGGACGCCGCACGGCCTGGCCCGCATCTACATCCCGCGAGACCTGGCCCCGGCCGGAGTCCTCGACGACGACTCCGTGTGCCGGGAGGCAGCCACGCGATTCGCCGTCCTCGGCCCGTCGCCGGCCACCATCCGAGAAACGGTCTCCGCCCGCTCTCCCACCCCAGACGAAGCGTCGGCCCTCCGGATCGGATCCACCACGGCCGTCCTCGCGATCACCCGCATCGCCACCGACACCAATGGCCGCGTCGTAGAAGCCACGCTCCTGGCTTTTCCGGGGGACCGAGTCGACGCCGTCTTCACCGCCCACCACGTGCTCGACGAGAGGCCAACTCAAGGATGACGACACCGAACGAACTTCGGCTGCTCCCGTGGTCAGGCCCGGGGGACAAGCCCTGCTACCTGAGCACTGACGACGTGGGCGGTCACATGTCCCGCCTGGCGGACACCATCGAAGCCGTCCAACTGGGCATGGCCGCAGAACTGTTGGAGATGGCAGCGGTAACCCTCGACGATGAGGACACGGATCCGATTGAACTTCGCCGCCTGGGCCGCGCCCTGACCGGCGCCGTGAAGGACGTGCTCCGTATCGCGGTCAGCCGCGGTCATCGGGTGGCGGCCGATCCTCACCGAACCTGATTAGACGCTGGCTGAAGGAGGCCTTCTCTTACGCGGGGAGGGGAACCCGAGCACTGAACCGGGCTTCCTTCCCCTGGCCTGTGCCACTCGCTCCGCCAACGACCGCTAGCAACCGGTTGCCTGTGCACATCTGGCGCGGAAGCCCCTGTCACGATGCGGGCACATTTGACTTGCCAAGACTCTCGGGTGCAGGTCACGAGCGACGAGCCACGATGTGAACGGTCTCGCCCTGCATGATCTTGTCAACCACATCTTTGAAACCATCGGCAAAGTCCATTCCCAACGTGAGGAGATCGGCACGTAGATTGCCCAGATGCTGTGCACTTCTCAGTCGGCGGACCTTCTCAGGTGCCTGGCACGTGATTTCCTCGATGGACGGCCCTGGTAAAGACGATCTCGGTGTAACGGCGAGTGGATCCGCTTCCAGCCCGGCAGATAGGTAGAAGCCACGTTCACGTATGGACGCTGCTAGATCGAGTTCGATGCGGTCGATGGTGTAGGACAGTGCCGCGTATTTGAGCCGCGGGAGGGCGCTGCGCGTGCCTTCCCGTGAAATGGAGGTGGGCGGAGTATCTGGTTTCCCCTGGGCTTCAAGAGGTGCCGAGGAGGACGGCACGTACAACGGCTGCTCGGCCAATCCTGGCGGGTCGGTTGCTGCTGCATTTCCTGATGCTGCCAGCCAAAGATTGTAGAGGTGGCCTTCCTCGACTTCCAGATCCGATCCGGGGATCGTCTGCACCATCACCTCGGTGAGTAGCTGAACTAGCCCCCAGGTAGGCAATCGATCGCTGGAGAAGACGTCGTGAATTCGGCTCTTGCTGGCGACGCCGGCGCCGACACCATCCGCAAGGTCGCGAAGGGACGGTAGCCCGGCTCGCAGGTGCAGGCCGTGGAGGGCATCACTTAGAGCCTTCTGCGGTCCTTCTCGTAACGGAGGCTTCCTCAGCCTTGGCATATCCCACCACCCTGTCCGATTCCGTCCGATGACGTCCGACTGTACAGACAGTTGTCCGGCCGTGTCTGGGGCGCTTCCCGCTCAACCACCCTCGGTGGCAGCAGCGTTGTCGACGAGGGGGATCAGTATGTGGGTATCTGCGTCAGCCTGGCACGCCATCATCGAAGGTGCTCTGAGCGAGGCACTGGGCTCACTTCTCGCCGCCGGTGGCGTGGCTGCCGGCAGTTGGTTGCTTCGGTGTGTACGACGATGGGGGCAGGGCAGGGCCGCAGCTGCTGATGCCGCCACGCCGCGCCAACCTGGGCTCGGCAGTCAGATCGATAACTAAAGGCAGGTCCCACCTCATTGCCCCAGGGCCGGGCCCTCTGACAATGATCTGAGCCGGTGCGGGATGACTTAAGGGCTATGTGATCAGGCGGTTTGCGAAGATGCAGCCCGTGGGCGGGATCTTGCTGGGGCTGTACGACTGGGGCCTGATTCCAATGGAATCGAATCAATGTTTTATTACTTTCGGGTAGTAATCGCGCGATGATAGTCGCGCTCGCCCCCTTTTCAGTTCCTGCACAATCTGAGAGCATGATTCATCATCATGATCGACGCTGGGGGCGGGGCGCATGCGTGTTTCGATTTACCTTTTTCGCGAAGAAGTCCAAGACTTTGGACGCTTGCTGCGGGAGTTTCCTGACGGGGCTAGGCTCCCGGAGCAGCGAGATGTCATCGACGGGGTAGAATTGGACTGCGAGATTTGGGTGATGCCGCAAGACCCGAAGCCGCCGATGTGGGCCAAATATGTATCCCCCATCGTTTCAGTTTCTGATCTCAAGAATTCCACTGCCTCTGTAGCCGTGTTCCTTAAGGTTGACGACAGATTCTTTGCGGTCTGCTTCGGGTACGCTCACTCTCTTCTGAATGGAGAGCTGCTGGAGCCTGAATTTGGATTGCGTGTCACCGCAAATATGGCCGACCCGCTCAAAGTTGCAGCCATGCAGGTTAGGACGTTGAGCGAGAACTCTCGACAGCAGCGAAGTCAAACAGCCAATAAAACTCGTGTGGCTGAATTTGACTTGGAGGTAGAGAAGGAGTGGCTGCGCTATCTTAAGGCGGATGTCACCGACGGCGTTGATTGGGCAAGTGGGGTGGGGGGATCGCAATCCCTTTCCCTGACAACTTCGCAGGGTCTCAGGGATTTTCCCGAAATACTTCGCGCTCTTCTCTCCGAGTTTCACTCTGATTCGTACAAAGCCAAATTTCCTTACATTGACAACTTTGTGCCCATCCCCAAGGGGGATCCGGTGAGGGAAAAGCTTTGGGGCGAGCTTATCGCGGCGGTGGAGAATCCGCAGGGTAAGAAGGTGGGGGTCGCCTGTCCCGATGATCTTGTCGGGGCAGACGTTGCGTACTGGAAGATTTTTGGCGACCGTAAGCGTAGGGAGCCCATCGAGGAGCTCACATTTGAAAATGTCGTCGCGCAACTGGGAGACTTCGGAGAGAATCGCGAAAAGCTGAAAATTATTCCGCTGAACTCGGCAGATGCGCCAATCCGTACGAAGCGAAACCTTTGTGACTATTTCGTCTTCGAGATGGATTTCAACGGTGAAACCTATGCGCTCTGTCTTGGTCAATGGTTCCGCATCGCGTCAGACTATGTGAGTGAGATAAATAAAAGGGTCGTCGAAATTGAGGATGTGACGGGCTCACTGAACCTGCCGCCTTGGAAGGGGGGTCGAGAAGGCGACTACAATAAGGCGGCATGCAAGGCGCAAGGGCACATTCACCTGGATGCTCGAAACTTCATGATTGGCGGGCCTCATCAGAAGGTTGAAGTTTGCGATTTTTTGACGCGCGGATACGATTTCGTATGCGTCAAGAAAATGGAAGACTCTGCCACTATGTCCCATCTTTTCAGTCAGGCGGCGGTCTCGGCTGATTTGTATTCGGTAAATGCGGTTGGGCAGGGGGCGAACGCCATAGGCTACGCAGACCACGTGAGGTCGCTTTACAGGGCTAAGTGGGGTGCTCCTGACGGCGTGGAAGCGAACAGGAGGATGGTTCTTGCCATCGCGACGGATAAGCCCGGACCTATAGCTCAGTCGCTTTACTTTTTCAGTAAGGTGAATCTGGTTCAACGCGCCATGGATCTTCGGAAGTCGGGCTTTAAAGTAGGGATCGCTAAAATTGATCGATGATCGGTCCGAATTCGCTGCGGCTGTGAGCACGTCGGCGGAGCGGGTTTGGCCGGTGTCCTGCCCGGTTTGGGGTCGAGCATGATCAGGGGGCCGTACGCTGGTCGGCAACTCGGGCAGGCTGTGATCCTGCCCGGAATTTGAACGAGTGGCCCCCTGGTCTTGCTCGACGCGGGACCCGAACCGGGGAGGTGGCTAAAGCCGTGGAGCCGACCGCCCCAGCCACAGAGGGTGTCTCCCCACTCCATGCCCGCAGCCGCCGAGCGCGCCGCCGGGCGCGGCCAGCCGGGGCGAAGACAGAGGCAGGCCGCGCCGCTGAGGCGGCGCGCGCCCGCGCCGTGCGCGGGCCTTGATGAAGTAGAGAAAGTCTTATCCCGCTGTGGTGAGTTGCTTGCCGTCGTGGCTCCGCACGTGGGGGCCGTTGCCGTCCAAGGCGTCCAGGAGACGGACCGCGTAGACCTCGGACATGCGCTCGCTGACCTCGTCGGGTGTGAGCCAGGAGACGGCTGTCGACTCGCTTGATGTGCGCTCGGTGCCGCCGGACGGCTTGCAGCGGAAGACCAGGGCGACGATGCCTCGGGTCGTGTTCTTGTAGACGCCGGTGAGCTGGTCCACCTCGACGTGGATGCCTGTCTCTTCCCAGACCTCGCGGGCAACGCCGGCCTCGGGTGTCTCGTTGAGTTCGAGGATGCCGCCGGGGAGCTCCCAGGTGCCGTTGTCGGCTCGGCGGATTGCCAGGAGGCGGCCGTCCTCGCGCACCACTACTCCGGCGACGGACACGGAGTGCAGGGGAGGGGGTGTCGCTTCCTGTGGTTGACTCATGTAGAGGAGCATAGGACGCAGGGAAGGACTATGGGAACTGTGGCGGGAGGGGCCGGTTCCGGGCCTCGGTATGTGCAGATCGCTGAGGACCTCGTGCAGCAGATCCGGGCGGGGGTTCTCAAGGCCGGCGACATGGTGCCGAGTGAATCCGAGCTGGTGGACCGCTACGGCGTCTCCGGCGGGACGATCCGTAAGGCCATGGTCGAGGTGCGGGCGAGTGGGCTCGTCGAGACCCGGCACGGCAAGGGCTCGATCGTGAAGAACCGGCCCCCCGTGCGGCACCGCTCCTCCGATCGCTTCCGGCGTTCGCTCCGGCAGGGTGGCCAGGCTGCCTACCTCGCGGAGTCGACGCAGTCCGGCGCCACCGCCAAGGTCAGCGTCCTCTACATCGGCCCCATAGAGGCGCCCGACGATGCCGCCGAGCGCCTGGGCGTCCCCGCCGGTACGCAGGTGCTGGCCCGTCGGCGCCTCTACTTCCGTAACGGCACCCCGGTCGAGACCGCCTCGTCCTACCTACCCTGGGACGTGGTGAAGGAGATCCCGGAGCTGTTCGCCGAGAACCCCGGGGGCGGTGGCATCTACGCCCGACTCGAAGACCACGGGCATGAGTTCGCAGAGTTCGTCGAGACGCTGCAAGCGCGCCCGGCCTCGAAGTCGGAGGCGTCGGAACTGGCGCTCAGCCCTGGTGCGCCCGTGGTTCACCTGATCCGGGAGGCCCGTACGACCGCGGGTCGGGTGGTCGAGGTGTGCGACACGCTCATGGCCGCTGACCAGTTCGTTTTCGAGTATCGGATCCCTGCTGACGACTGACGTCCGCTCAACTTCCCGCAACCCGTCGTGAGTTCTTCATCGCGGCGGGTTGACTCATGTACAGGAGTCAGGCACTCTTCTTCATGTCACTCATGTATATGAGTGGTGGAGTTCGGCATCTATAGAGGAGTGATCTGCTGTGCGTCAGATTCCCGTCGACACCTCCAGCGCTGTCGTGATGGTCGCCAAGCCTCCGCAGGTCAAGGTCCGTGACCGCCGCACCGGTGAGATCGCCACCGACATGGAGACCGGTGCTCAGCTCATGACCGTGGACGTGATGTTCGCGGCGAACGAGGAGGTGGAGATCCTGTCCGTCACCGTTCCGGAGCCCGGGATCACCGGTGAGCTGGCCATGGGTACGCCGGTCGCGCTCACCGGCCTGGTCGCCCGTCCGTGGGAGAACGACTTCAACGGCCAGCGGCGGCACGGCATCGCGTTCCGCGCGGTCGCGGTCACCTCGCTCGCCGACGCCACAGGGTCGAAGGCGGCCTGATCATGACCGCCTTCACGGTCGCTCTGGTGCTGGTCGTCGCTGCTGCGGGTCTCCTGCGGTGGCGGCGGCCCGCCTGGTACTGGCTGGTCTTCGGGGTCACCCTGGCCGCGCTGCGGGTCTTGGTCCGATACCGCTCGGTCATGGACGCGTGCGGGTTGACCGTTCCGCCGGCGCGGTGGCGGTTATCTCTGGCTCGGGCCACCAACCAGCCGATACCTGAGCCCCGCCCACCGCGTATCCGGCGACTGCGGCCGACTCGCACCGGCCTGGTCCTCCGACTCAAGCTCCGCCCCGGCCAGGACGTCTTCGACATCGCCGCGGCCTCGGACCGGCTTCGGCACTCGTTCTCGATGTTCGGCGTGACCTCGCGTGAGGTGCGGTCCGGTGTCGTCGAGGTGCGGATGACCGGATACGACGTGCTCAAGCGGGTGCAGATGCCCGCTGAGACGGAGACCCGGGCGATGCGGGTACCGGTCGCCCTTCGGGAGGACGGATCGGTGCACTACCGCGACTACCGCGCGATACCTCACGCCCTCACTCTCGGTGCCACGGAGTCCGGCAAGTCGGTCTACCAACGCAACCTGGTCGCCGGCCTTGCTCCTCTGGACGTTGCCCTCGTCGGCATCGACTGCAAGCAGGGGGTCGAACTCTTCCCGCTGGCGCGCCGGTTCTCAGCGCTGGCCGACAGCCCGGACACAGCTGCCGAACTCCTCGATGCACTCGTGGCGCGGATGGCGGACGTCTACCGCCTCATCCGTACCCAACAGCGCATCACCGTCGATGTGCCGGACGCGGAGATCGCCGCCGACATCTGGGACCTGCCCAAGGAGCTCCGCCCGACCCCGGTCGTCGTCTTGGTCGACGAGGTGGCCGAACTCGCCCTGTACGCAACGAAGGAGGAGGAGAGGCGGCGGGACCGCATCATCACCGCCCTCGTCCGTCTCGCGCAGCTCGGCCGCGCCGCCGGTATCTATCTCGAAATCTGCGGACAGCGCTTCGGCTCCGAACTCGGCAAGGGCATCACCATGCTGCGCGCCCAACTCACCGGCCGCACCGCCCACCGTCTCAACGACGAGACCTCCGCCAACATGGCCTTCGGCGACATCGCCCCGGACGCGGTCCTCGCCGCCATCCAGATTCCCGCCGAACTGCGAGGCCTCGCCATCGCGGGAGACGCGTCCGGCGGTTGGCACCGCATCCGCGCTCCGCACACCTCGCTCCGCCAGGCCGTGAACCTCTGCAACCGGTACGCCGACAGGACCCCGGACCTGCCCGAGCTGGTCCCCTTCCGGCCCACCACCGGCACCGCCACCGAGCTTGTGCCATCGGCGAAGGCCTCTCCGGCCACCGCCTGAACTCTCCCCCCCCACCCGGTAGGCGTGACCGTCTTCGCGCCGAGTCCCTACCACTGCCATGCCCAGAGAAGGGAGAACCGCCATGTGCCCCGACTGCGAGGACTTCGCCCGGACCGTGCTTCTGCTCGGCCAACTCGCTCTGTACGCCGACATGGCCGGCGCCGACCTCGACTTCGTGGACGTCGTCAGCCCGTCGCTCGCAGTGTCGCTGCCGGAGCCGCCGCCGGGCACGTTCCCGGACGGCTCCGACCCCGCTGAGGACTCCTGATGGGCGCCCGGCACGGTCTCCGGATCGATGCGGTGTTGATCCAGGCGGTCATCGCCGGAGCTCTGTCCTTCGCGCACCTGCACGACCTCGCCGCCGCGGCCGGACAGGACGGCTGGAAGGCATGGGCCTACCCGGTCAGCGTCGACCTGCTCCTTGTCGCCGCCTGGCGTCGGCTGCGCAGCGAGGGTCCGTCCCGGTTGGCCTGGTGCTGGTTCCTGATCGCCCTGTTCGCGTCGCTCGGCGCCAACGTCGCCACCGCCGGGTTCCTCGACCTGGCCGACCCGCCGGCCCCGCTCCGGCTCGGCATCGCCGGATGGCCCGCACTCGCCTTCCTCGGCGGCACTCTCCTCGCCCACTCATCGGGGAAGCCGGAGCCAGCCCCGCCAGCCGCCGTCACGGAGACGAAGGACGTTGAGCCGGCGCGTGTGCCTGACGCCGCCCCGATCCCATCCCCGGTCGATGAACCCCCTGCGACAACGGCCCTGCCCTCGCCACCGACCCCGTCCCCGGATACGCCCGTTCCCGCCGTGCTGATCGACCACGCCCGCAAGGTCGCCGACGAGTACCGCACCCGCACCGGATCACCGATCGACACCGACACCCTCCGCTCCCGCCTCGGCGTTCCGCCCCACCTTGCCGACGCTATCGCCGCCCGCCTCAGCTGACCGCAAAGGAGAACTGAGATGACCCACGACCCCGCCGACCTGACCGTGGCCGACTACCTCGACGGAGCGCGTGAGATGGCCGCAGCCGGACGTCCCTTCCTCGCTCACCTGCTCGCCGAGGAAGCCGCACGGCGCGTCGACGACCCAGCCACCGCCCGCAGCATCCGCGCCCAGTACACCGACCCGACGACCGACAGGGGCTGACCGGCATGCCCGCCCGCGACAGCTTCCACTCCGTGATGCATATCGGCCCCGTGCAGATCGGCACCCACCGCGACCGCACCGGCCGCACCGCCCACGCCGCCGTCTGCACGGCCGACCGCTGCGGCTGGTCCGCCGACTACTCCAGCCGGACCGCCGCCCAACTCGCCGCCCGTACCCACCGCTGCACCGTCCGTTAGGAGACAGCGTCCATGGACGTCCCCCTCTGGATCGCCCTGCTGGTCGTCGGCTACCTCGGCATCAAGCTCTTCCGCCCGCCGGTGTGGCTGATCTGCGTGCTCCTCCTCGGCGGCTACCTCCTCGCCGACAGTCTCTTCGCGTCCGTCATCGACACCGCCGTCAAGTAACCCGCGCCCGGAAGAGGAGAACCACCCATGTTCCAGCCCAAGATCCCGATCATGCCGCAGCCCTCGGGCCTGGTCACCCCGCCCGCCGTCGTCCAGCCGACCACCATCACGCCGGGCACGCCTGCCCCGGCACCCGCCGCCGCCACTCCGTCGACCCGTCCGGTCTTACAGCTCACCCCCGGCACTGCGGTCGCGCTCGTCGGTGCCGGTACTGCCGTCGCCCTGGTCGTCGGCACCGTCCTGGTCTCGCTGCTCCTGGCGGTCGCCGTCACCAGTGCCTCGGTCGCCGTCTGCGCGGTCGTCCTGCGCTCCCTGATCGCGTCCGACGCCAAACGCCACTGACCGGCCCCCGGGCGGCCTCGATACCGCCAAGCATCCGCCGCCCGGGAGCCGTGCCCACCGATCGATCTCGCAACCGGAAGGAACCCCCAGCATGGCCCACCGGCCCTCACCCTCGAAACAGAAGCCGTTCATGCCCGCCCCACAGCTCGACCCGACCGTCCTCGGGGACGTCCTCCGGGTGGCCTCGGCCTCCGACTACACCCGCTGGGAGGACCAGATCCGCCGCACCGGCGGCTGTGCCGACCCCGTCCATCTGAGCGGCTGGGTAACCCACAAGGACAAGACCACCGGCGAGACCCTGCACCGCTACTCGACCGCGTACGAGCCGGGCGGACGCCTCCGCATCGCCTGCGGCAACCGCCGCGCCTCCCGCTGCCCTTCCTGCGCCTGGACCTACGCGGGCGACACCTACCACCTGATCCGCGCCGGCCTCGCCGGAGACGACCGCCGCGACATCACCGCCGCCGTCCGCGACCACCCGCGCGTCTTCGCCACCCTCACCGCACTCTCGTTCGGCCCTGTCCACAACCGCCCCGACCAGGGCACCTGCCGGTGCGGTACCGCGCACGCCTCGGACTCCGGGGACCTGGGCTCCGCCCTTGATCCGGAGACCTACGACTACGCGGGCGCCGTGCTCTTCAACAACCATGCTGGGGAGCTCTGGCAGCGTTTCACCACCCGACTCCGCCGCGAACTCGCCATCCACGCGGGCGTCCCCCGCCGTGAGCTGGGCGACCACCTCCGCGTCTCCTTCGGCAAGGTCGCCGAATTCCAGAAGCGTGGAGCCCTCCACTTCCACGCCGTCGTACGTCTCGACGGCCCGGAGGGACCTTGTACTCCGCCGCCCTCTTGGGCCACCGTCGATCTCCTCACCGACGCGATACGCGCCGCAGCCGCGCACTCGTACACGTCGGTCTCCGTCCCGGCTGCCGGTGAACAGTCGGCCCGGACCTTCCGGTGGGGCCGGCAGCTCGACGTCCGCCCGGTCAAGGCCTTCGGCGACGGTTCAGATGTCACCGAACAGGCAGTCGCCTCCTACGTGGCCAAGTACGCCACCAAAGCCGCCGAGAACACCGGCACCCTGGACCGCCGTATCGGTGAGCTAGCCGAACTCGACCGCCACCGCGTTCCCGATCACACCCGTCGGCTCATCACCGCATGCCGTGAGCTCGACAGCCTCTATCCGGACCGGCGCCTCTGGGCCTGGGCGCACATGCTCGGCTTTCGCGGTCACTTCTCGTCCAAGTCCCGCACGTACTCGACCACTCTCGGTGCCCTCCGCCAGGAACGCGCCGACTACCGCGCCGCCCAGGAGGCGCCTGCCCTCGGCCTCGCAGACCGTGAACCGGACACCGTCCTCGTCCTGGCGGACTGGCAGTACGTCGGCCATGGACACACACCCGGCGAAGGAGCTCTCGCCGCCACCATCGCCCGTGACCTCCAGACGAACCGCGAGACCGCCCGCGACGCGCTGAAGGAACGCACTGCCAACGAGGGGGAGTGGTGACCGTGGCGGACCGACTGCTCACCGTGAACCAGGTCGCCGAACGCCTCGGCACCGGTCTCCGCTTCCCACGCCGGCTCATCGAGGAACGCCGCATCACGTTCGTCAAGGTCGGCCGACATGTCCGCATCCCCGAGAGCGCCGTGGAGGAGTACGTCAGTGCCCACACGGTGGCGCCGATCGTCCTGCGGCCCACCTCGGCGTACTCGTACCGGAGGGCCGCCTGATGGCCGCCAAGCGTAAGTCCCGACGCGCCTTCGGCCGGATCCGGAAGCTGCCGTCCGGCCGGTTCCAGGCTCGGTATCCGGGGCCTGACGGCGTGCTGCGTGCCGCTGATCAGACGTTCGCGACAACGACGGACGCCGATCGCTGGCTGGCACGGAAGCGGATCGAGATGGAAGAGGGCCGCTGGCTCGACCCCGCTGAGGGACAGACCACCGTCCGCGATTGGTCGGCACGATGGCTCACCGCGGTCTCCCCGCAGCTGAAGCACAAGACACGGGCGTCGTACCGATCCCTGATCAACTCGCTGATCGTTCCGGCGCTCGGTGACCGTGAGCTTTCCAGCCTTCGGCCTATCACCATCGTCGAATGGGTCGGTGCGATGAAGACTCGTGGTCTCAGCGCCTCGCGGATCAGGCAGGCCTACCGGGTGCTCTCGCAGATCATGCGGGCGGCCGTCGACAACGAGATGATCGGGCAGACCCCGTGCCGGGGTGTGAAGCTGCCTCGAATGCCGCAGACCGAGCCTCACATCCTCACCCCGCTGGAAGCCTCACGGATCGTGCGGAGCGCGACGAAACCGCATGACCTGCTGATCTCCTTGCTCGCCTACGCGGGTCTGCGGGTCGGTGAGGCGTTCGCGCTCCGGCGAGCGGACATCGATGTGTCCGGCGGCCTGGTCCTCGTCGATGAGAACCTGGCCGAAGCGAACGGCACCCTCGTCTTCGACACCCCCAAGTCCCATCAGAAACGGGTCCTGCGGATCGGCCCCTCGCTCGCGTCGCGGATCGGCCGGCACCTGGGGACGCTGTCGGGTGGGGGGGACGCCCTCCTCTTCGTCACCCCTGGCGGCAAGCCTCTGCGATACAACCAGTGGCGCAAGGCGTACTTCGACCCCGCCGTGGCGGCGGCCGGGCTGACCGACGTCACTCCGCATGATCTCCGCGCCTCACACGGCACTTGGGTCGCCGACCGGTACGGCGTGATGACCGCAGCCCATAGGCTCGGACACTCGAACGCGAGCGTGACCACTCGGCACTACGCCCGGCCTGTGGCAGGTCGTGACGACCAGGTGGCGGAGGCGTCGGACTCCTGGCTCAGCGGGTCGGACACCGACGACGGCCCTGCCGGTGTCGCTTCGGACTGACCACCGCGCCTCTCCAGGCAGTTGAACGGCCCCGGACCATGTACCTGGTCCGGGGCCGTTTTCCTGATGAACCCCTTGGACGTCCCGGCCCGGCACGCGGTAGAACCCGATGTATGACCGTCTTCTACTGCGCCAAGTGTGGGACCGCGCTCACTGGAGACCTGGTGGCGCTGCCGATCGTCCCAGAAGTGGATGACTCCGATCGTGGTCGGGACAAGAAGACCGGTCGGGCTCCCTCCACTGTTCCCAGGGGGCACTACGCCATCGACCTCGACCCGTGGGGCGCTCCGTTCGTCGTCGCCGATGCATCCCCCCGCCTGGCTCACAGCACGGGCCGTGAGCTGCTGAGAGCTGACTCCCATGTCACTACGTCCGCCGGATGCCGTGACAGCTTTGTCCTTCACCCGGACGATGTCGTGCCGCGCCTTGAACCCTTCACCCTCGGGGACAACTGGCTTGGGTGCTGCGGTCCCACTGGCGCGCACGGCCCCAACCTGGCCTGCCCCTGCGGCTCCCGCCTGGCCACTTGGGCGGCCGATTGTTTGGGCCCGAATGAACTTCACCTTGACCCGGTCCGTGTCTACGCCTGGCATCAGGAGTCACGACGCTGAGCGAGGGGCACGTAGCGGGCACGAAGACGATGACAACGGCTCCTCCAGGATGCCTGTACCCGTCTGACCTGCGGCGGAGTCCAGAAACCGGCCGACCCGCGAAAGGTCTTGAAAACCGTCGTGGCAGCGATGTCACCGTGGGTTCAAATCCCACACCCACCGCAGAGAGACGGCCCCTGACCAGGTGAATCGGTCGGGGGCCTTTCTCATGGCGGGTCAGCAGTTCATCCCGGAGCGGGGCCCGTCAGGCGTTCCGCCGTGGGGTGGTCAGGCGGGCGGCCGAGGCTATCGCGGCGCGGGCCTCCTGTTCTGTGAGGCCTGTGCTGATCGCGGCGGCGGTGAGGGAGTCCGCGAGTTCGTCGCCGAAGCCGTGTTCGTACGCGCGGCAGGCTGCCCAGAACAGACGGGTGTTGCGCTGGCCCTCGTGCGCGGCGTGTACGAACTGGACCAGGCCCTGCCCCTGTCGGTTGGGTGAGATCCGGCCGGTGGCGTGGCGGGGGCGCGGCGGGGGTGTGAGCAGGCGCAGCAGCGCGCGGGGGCAGGAGGCCGGTGCGAGGTGGGCCGTGCCGGGGGCCAGTTGGTATCTGCCGTGGGCCGTGACCGAGCCGGGGCCGACCAGGTAGCCGCCGGCTCCGCGTACGTCGATACCGGGAGCGAGGCGGCCGGCGGAGTTGGGGACGGAGACGCCGGACGGGCCCGTCAGCCAGAGGTGCCGGCCGCCGCTGGGTGTGAGCACCGTGACGGTGGGCGGAATGGTGAACAGGTGCTGGAGGGCCAGCTGCTGGAGCGCGGCGACGGAGTCGTTGCCGTGGGTGGTGTCGACGTCGAGGTCGATGCCGATCAGGCGGTGCGGCTCCTGCCCGCAGGCGATGCCGTATCCGGTGGCCCTGGGCGCCGCGGCGAAGAGGGCGCGGACGGCGGCCGGGTCGGTGGTGGCGTCGTGCACTCCGTGGCCGGGCAGCCCGCAGGCGCCCCGGCAGTGCACGGGAGGGTCCTCGTCGTGGTGCGGTGAACGCAGTGCGGGGAGCTTGGTGGCGGACAGCGGGAAGACGGGGAGCCCACGCTCGGCGGCGGAGAGCGCGTGGGCCAGGGCCAGGGTGGCGGTCTGCCGGTCGGTGGTGGCCATGGAGTTATTTTCGCACACGCGTTCGAAGAAGGGGAGAGGGGTGGGCTTCTCGGGGTGGAACGCTTCTCCTCGCGCGGGAGGTTTATCGGGTGTTCTTCATACGTGCGGGGGAATCGCGCGGCATGTGCGGTTCGCCGGGGATGCGATGGGCAGTTCTGCTTCCGCGACGTCGTGACCAGCATTGAGGCGGTAGGCCAACCGCTTCGGAGACCACCCGTATCAAGCAGCGTTCTCGGTTCCTGGAGGAATTGACATGGCAAGTATCCGTACCGCTCGCGCCCTCGCCGTCGTCGCCGCCCTGCCTCTCGCCGCCGCCTTGTTCGGAGGGGTCGCGGTCGCCGACAACGGTTCGTTCGCGAACGACGGATCGAACGCGGCAGTGGCGACCATCGGGAACGGCGGCGTAGGCGGCAACAACTCCGGAAATTCGTCCACGTCGCAGCAGCAGGCCACCGGCCTCGGTGCCTCCAACCACAGCAACTCGGCCCAGGTGAACGGATCGGCCTTCACCGCGATCGACCAGTCCACGGACATCATCGCGGTGACCTTCACGCCGCTCTGGTGAGCTGAGCGGGGCGGGCCCGTGTGGTGGCGGTGATGCCGCCGGCGCACGGGCCGCTTCCGTACGAACGGCGGCGTACCCGGGGTGAGGACCCTGATGCGGGCGGGTCCTCCCTCCACCTTCAGGAGGTGGGGCCCGCCCGGCCCCTACAACCTGAGGCGGACGTGGCTTCGGGACCTGGGGCCGATCCCCTCGGCCGCCCCCGCTCCTAGCGTGGAGTTATGACCACGCCAGTCTGCACCGGCGCCTCCAGGGCGGTCGCTGCCTCCGCCGGACACCGTCGCTATCCGTCGTTCTCGTCCTACGTGCGGGCCAGGGGCCCCGTGCTGCTGCGCACCGCGCGTTCCCTCACCGCGAACCCCAGCGACGCCGAGGACCTGCTGCAGACGGCCCTCACCAAGACGTATGTCGCCTGGGAGCGGATCGAGGACCACCGGGCCCTCGACGGATACGTCCGGCGGGCCCTGGTGAACACCCGGACCTCGCAGTGGCGTAAGCGCAAGGTGGACGAGTTCGCCTGCGAGGAGGTGCCCGAGAAGGAGGCCGCGCCCGCGCCGGACCCGGCCGAGCAGCAGTCGCTGCACGACGCGATGTGGCGTGCCGTGCTGAAGCTCCCTGACCGCCAGCGCGCCATGGTCGTCCTGAGGTACTACGAGGACCTGAGCGAGGTCCAGACGGCCGAGGTGCTCGGCGTGTCCGTCGGCACGGTCAAGAGTGCCGTGTCACGGGCGCTCAGGAAGCTCCGTGAGGATCCGGAGCTCACCCCGGTCCGCTGACCGCGGCTGCTCCGTGCGGGCGGTGCAGGACCTCTGACGCGGGTGCCCCGGCCTCGGTGCCGGTGGATCTCCTCCCCTCGCGCGGGCTCTCCCGCAGCTCGCGCGGGTCTTCCCGCGCCCCGGTTCTGCCGGCCGACACCGATTCGTACTCCCGGAAGTAGTGACATACCGCGTGGTATGTGAGCAGAATCAGCGCACCCTTACCGCCGCGTAGCGCCCACCGGGAGGACGCCGTGCTGAGCACCATGCAGGACGTACCGCTGACTGTGACCCGCATCCTGACCCATGGGATGACCATCCACGGGAAGTCGCAGGTGACGACCTGGACCGGCGAGCCGGAGCCGCACCGGCGGAGTTTCGCCGACATCGGCAGGCGTGCCTCGCAACTGGCACATGCCCTGCGTGACGAGCTGGGTGTCGACGGCGACCAGCGTGTCGCGACCCTCATGTGGAACAACGCCGAGCATGTCGAGGCGTATCTGGCGATCCCCTCGATGGGCGCCGTGCTGCACACGCTCAACCTGCGGCTCCCGGCCGAGCAGCTGGTCTGGGTCGTCGACCACGCCGACGACAAGGTCGTCCTCGTGAACGGTTCGCTGCTGCCGCTGCTCGCCCCGCTGCTCCCCCGCCTCCCCTCCGTCGAGCATGTGGTGGTGTCCGGGCCCGGCGACCGTTCCGTACTCGACGGCGCGGCGGCCCGGGTGCACGAGTACGAGGAGCTGATCGCCGGGCGCCCCACGTCCTACGACTGGCCCGAGCTCGACGAACGCCAGGCAGCCGCCATGTGCTACACCTCCGGCACCACGGGGGACCCCAAGGGCGTCGTCTACTCCCACCGCTCGATCTACCTGCACTCCATGCAGGTCAACATGGCCGAGTCGATGGGGCTGACCGACAAGGACACGACCCTGGTCGTCGTGCCGCAGTTCCACGTGAACGCCTGGGGGCTGCCGCACGCGACGTTCATGACCGGCGTCAACATGCTCATGCCCGACCGCTTCCTGCAGTCGGCTCCGCTCGCCGACATGATCGAGCAGGAGCGGCCGTCGCACGCGGCGGCCGTGCCCACCATCTGGCAGGGGCTGCTGGCCGAGGTCACCGCCAAGCCGCGAGACCTCTCCTCCATGGTCCGTGTCACGATCGGTGGGGCCGCCTGTCCGCCTTCCCTGATGGAGGCGTACGACAAGCTCGGTGTCCGTCTCTGCCACGCCTGGGGCATGACGGAGACGTCGCCGCTCGGCACCATGTCCAACCCGCCCGCCGGACTGACCGAGGAGCAGGAGTGGCCGTACCGCATCACCCAGGGCCGGTTCCCGGCCGGTGTCGAGGCGCGTCTGACCGGGCCCGGAGGGGAACACCTGCCGTGGGACGGGGAGTCCGCCGGTGAGCTGGAGGTCCGCGGTGCCTGGATCGCCGGTGCCTACTACGGCGGTGCGGACGGCGAGGACCTGCGTCCCGAGGACAAGTTCAGCGAGGACGGCTGGCTGAAGACCGGCGACGTCGGCGTGATCAGCGGGGACGGCTACCTCACGCTCACCGACCGGGCCAAGGACGTCATCAAGTCCGGTGGCGAGTGGATCTCCAGCGTCGACCTGGAGAACGCGATCATGGCGCACCCGGATGTGGCCGAGGCCGCGGTCGTGGCCGTCCCCGACGAGAAGTGGGGTGAGCGTCCCCTTGCGACCGTCGTCCTCAAGGAGGGCGCCACCGTCGGCTACGCGGAGCTCAGGACCTTCCTGGCCCAGTCCGTCGCCAAGTGGCAGCTGCCCGAGCGCTGGACGATCGTCCCGGCGGTGCCTAAGACGAGCGTGGGAAAGTTCGACAAGAAGGTGATCCGCAGGCAGTACGCCGACGGGGAGCTGGACATCACACAGCTCTGAGCGGGGGCGGCCCTGTCCGGCGCACGGCGAGGGCGGGGCCACGGGGTGAGCGGGGCCACTGGGTGAGCACGGGACCACGACGAGGGCGGTACGGGAAGATCCGTACCGCCCTCGTCGTACGCGCCCGATGACGTCCGGGCGTCAGTTCGTCCCTATCTTCGCCAGCAGATCCACGATCCGGGACTGCACCTCGTCGCTCGTGGAGCGCTCGGCGAGGAAGAGCACCGTCTCACCGGAGGCGAGCCGCGGCAGGTCCGCCTCCTCCATGCCGGCCGAGGTGTAGACGACCAGCGGCGTCTGGTTCAGCGAGCCGTTCGCGCGGAGCCAGTCGATGATCCCGGCACGCCGGCGGCGCACCTGCATCAGGTCCATCACCACCAGATTCGGCCTCATCCGGGTGGCGATGTCGACGGCCTCGCTGTCGCCCGACGCCCGGGCGACCTGCATGCCGCGCCGCTCCAGCGTCTCCGTCAGCGCCAGCGCGATCTCCTGGTGCTCCTCGATCACCAGAACCCTCGGCGGATGCTGGTCGCTGTCGCGCGGGGCGAGTGCCTTGAGGAGTACGGCGGGATCGGCACCGTACGCCGCTTCCCTGGTCGCCTGCCCCAGACCGGCCGTCACCAGCACAGGGACCTCCGCCGCCACGGCCGCCTGACGCAGTGACTGCAGCGCCGTACGGGTGATCGGCCCGGTCAGCGGGTCGACGAACAGCGCGGCGGGGAACGCCGCGATCTGGGCGTCGACCTCCTCGCGGGAGTGCACGATCACCGGGCGGTAGCCGCGGTCGCTGAGGGCCTGCTGGGTGGAGACGTCCGGGGCGGGCCAGACGAGCAGCCGCCTCGGGTTGTCCAGGGGCTCCGGGGGCAGTTCGTCGTCGACGGGCTGCGGCTGCGGACGGTTCGCCACCTCGACGGCGCCACCGGGGCCGTCCAGCGGCTCCGGCCCTTCGGCGCCCGCGTCGGGGGCCCCTATCGCGTATGCGCGCCCCTCGGACGCGGGCGGGGACATCAGCCTGCTGGAGCCGGAGCCCTGCACGGTGCTGCTCTGTGTGCCGCCGGGCTGCGGCGGAACAGGGGCCGGGGCTGAGCCCGGCGGCGCCGGAGCCGCCGTGGGCGGGGCCGGGGGCTCGGCCTCGGGCGGGGCGGCGAGTTTACGGCGCCGCCCGGCAGCACCGAGCGTCTGGTTCTGCTGATGCGCCAGGTGCTGCGCGAAGGGCATGCCCTGCCCCAGGGTCCGCACGCTGAACGCACGGCCCTGGGTCGAATCCGAGGACGCCCGCATGGGCGCCTCGGCGGGCAGCGGCTGTCGCCGCGCGTCCGCGACGGGGGCGGGCACGTCACGGTCGGCCGGATGCGACTCCGGTGCTGACGGGGGCTCGGGTACGGGTGCGGGCGCCGGTGCGGCCTCCGGCGCGGATGCGCGGGCGGCCGGGGCGGCAGCGGTGCCCGTGGTGTGAGTGGTGCTGCCGGTGCCCGCCCAGGACTCGTCGTCCTCCGGGTCCAGGCCGTTCCCAGGACCGGGAACGGGACCAGGCCCGCGAACGGGACCAGGCCCGGCCGGACCCTGCGCCGAGGTGCCGCCCATCGCCCAGTCGGGCTGCGGAGGAACCGGGGGGAGCGGCTGCCCGGGCACGGGATGGCCGGGCCGGGCCTCCGCCTCCGGAGCCTCCGAGGGCTGTGCCCTCCGGCGGCCTGCCGGCAGGGGGTGCGGCTGCGGCGGGGTGTGGTCCGCGTCCGGAACGGTCCGTACGGCGTCGTGGCGATCGGGCAGCTGCCCTTCCCCGGCCGGAAGCGGCTGAGGCGCGGGTGACGCCGGGTAGGCGGCGGAAGGCGGGGCCACGACAGGCGGGCCCGGGGCCACCGGCGGGACCCGGTCCGCCGCGGCGGGCGGGAGCGCGAAGGCGGTACGAGGCTCCGAGGGCTCGGCCGCGGCGGCGCGTTCCTGCGCGGCCGCGAGGGCCCGGCGGGCCCGCCGCCCCCCGGGCTGCTGTGCCTGCTGTTCCTGCCGCGCCTGCTCCTGTTGCCCAGAGGCCTCGGGCGAGGCGAGGGCGGGCAGCGCGGGACGGTGGCCGCCGTTGCCGCCCTGGCGCCCGGAGGCGGCGTTCTGCGGCACGCCCTGGGGCGGCACCGTCTGCCCGCGCTGCGGGCGCCCGCCACCCCCCTGCGCGCCCTCGGCCGCCGTGACCACGGATCCCTCGGAGGGGGAGGAGGCCGCCGCGGGAAGAGCCAGCGCCTGCCGCGGCTGCTCCGCCGCCGTGTCCGCACCCGTCTCCGCGGGGCTGGGCCGGCCGCGCCTGCGACCGGAGCCCTCGCTCTGCTGAGGCGCGGTCAGTTCCTGTTCCTGCTGCTCTGCCTGTGGGGCCGTGGACCCACGGTGTGCCCTGCGCCGTCCGGTCGGCTCCGTGACCCCGGTGTCACCGGACTCCGGGCCGGCCGCTTCCGCGTCGACGGGGCTGTCCAGGAACGCGTCCGTCGACGCCCTGCGCGCCCTGCGCCGGCCGCCCTGCGGGGCGGGCTCCGCCACGGCGCTCGCCTCCGGCACCGGGAGCGGCTCGGGCGCGATGGTCCCGGCGCCCGTGCCGAGCGGCACCTCGAGGACGTACGCGCTGCCGCTCATCCCGGGCATCTCGTGCGTCTGGAGCACACCGCCGTGCGCGCGTACGATCCCGCGCACGATCGGCACATGCACCGGGTCCCCCCCGGCGAACGGCCCGCGCACCTCGATCCGTACGACGTCACCGCGCTGTGCCGCGGCCACGACGACCGTGGAGTCGACATAGCCGCCGCCCGGCACCGGCCGGGCCTTGCCGGTCGAGTCGACACCCGCCACGTCGGCGACGAGATGGGCGAGCGCCGTGATCAGCCGGCCCGCGTCGACCTCGGCCTCGATCGGCGGGGCGTGCACCGCGAACTGCGCACGTCCGGGCCCGATCAGCTCGACGGCACCGTCGATGCCCGCGGTCACCACCGAGTCGAGCAGCACCGTCTGCTTGACGAGCTCCTCGGCTCCGGTGTCCAGGCGCTGGTAGCTCAGTACGTTGTCGACGAGCGTCGTCATGCGCGCATAGCCCGCGGCGAGGTGGTGAAGGATCTGGTTGGCCTCGGGCCAGAGCTGGCCCGCCGGGTCCGCGGCGAGGGACGAGAGCTCGCCGCGCAGCTCCTCCAGGGGCCCGCGCAGGGACTCGCCCAGCACGGCGGTCAGCTGGGTGTGCCGCGCGTCGAGACCGGTGAGAAGCTCCGCCTGCTCCTCCAGTTCGGAGGCGTACCGCTCGGTGCGGTCGGCGGACTCCGCCGCGTGCTGTTCGGTGAGCGCGGCGACTTCGGCCCGGTGGCTCTCGGTGAGCTCGGCGAGCTCGGCCGCGTGCCGTTCGGTCAGCCCGGAGACCTCGTCGGCGTGCTGCTCCATCAGTTCCGCGTAGGGCCTGCGGTCGGTGAACGTCATGACCGCGCCGACCAGTTGGTCCCCGTCGCGCACCGGGGCGGTCGTCAGGTCCACCGGGACCTGGGCGCCGCTCTTGGACCAGAGCACCTGCCCGCGCACCCGGTGCTTGCGCCCGGACCGCAGGGTGTCGGCGAGCGGCGACTCCTCGTACGGGAACGGGTCGCCCTCCGCGCGGGAGTGCAGGATCAGCGGGTGGAGCTCCTCGCCGCCGAGGTCGCTGGCCCGGAAACCGAGGATGTGGGCGGCGGCGGGGTTGACCAGGACGACCCGGCCATCCGTGTCCGTGCCGACGACGCCCTCGGAGGCGGCCCGCAGGATCATCTCGGTCTGGCGCTGCGAACGGGCCAGCTCGGCCTCGGTGTCGACGGTGCCGGAGAGGTCCCGTACGACGAGCATCAGCAGCTCGTCGCCCGTGTAGCTGGAGTGGATGTCGCTGTAGTCGGCCTGGCCGCTGTCCAGGGAGGCGCTGGTGACCTCGACCGGATACTCGGTGCCGTCGGTCCGGCGGGCGATCATCCGCGTCGGCTTGGTCCTGCCCTGCTCGTCCGCAGCATCCGGCCTGCGCATCGACCCCGGGATCAGCCTGGAGTCGAACTCCGGAAGCAGATCGAGCAGTCCCCGGCCCACGAGCGCGGTGCCCGGGGTCTCGAACATTTCGAGGGCGATGGTGTTGGCGTTGACGACCGTGCCGTTGCAGTTGACGAGCACGAGCCCGTCCGGAAGGGCATCGAGTATGGCTGCGAGGCGAGCAGCGCCTCGGGATGGCCTGCTGCTCACGAGACGCTTCCTCCCTGAATACCGCACCTTGCCGACAGCGGGCCCCATCCTGCCCCTCGGGCCTCAGGCTGTCACTGGAGGAGTCTAAAGGCAGGGAGCGCGTGGCGGGCGGCGGATGAGGGGGAGCTCTCACCAAGGTTCTGTGCACACGGTGTACGCCGGTGGACTATGTCGTGACGGCGAGCGCCCCCTCTGACGTGCACTGATGCATTCCGGGGTGCGCCCGGAGGCCCCCGGAACCGCCCCGGAACCCGGCCGGCAAGGCCGCCCGGGGCGGCCTGTACGCGCCCCTGTGCGCGCCCTCAGGCCCGGTCGAAATCTCCCGGCGCACGCCCCGCCGAACCGGCTAACTCGCGCGGGGGCCGGGGCCGGGTGCCTGGCCCCCGCGTCGCCCAGCCGGCTACCTCGCGGAGGGGAGCACCGGCACGAGATTGTTCCAGCGCGAGATCTCGCAGCCGTTGGCCCGGCTGAAGCGCGCGTCGACGTCCTCTCCCTGCCAGGTGCCCTGCACCCGGGCGGCGGCCGGCCCGCCGGCCTGCTGGGTGCACATGGCGTTGCGGTCCGTGGCCACGAAGGGGTTGTCCCCGGCCTCCACGGCCTCGTCCAGCAGGTCGCAGGCTCGCTGCGCCTCCGGGTGGCTGCCGCCCGCAGGACCGCACTCCAGCTCGAACACTCCGTCGGCCGTCGGATTGCCGGAGTCCGAGACCGTCACGGTGAGCCGGGTCTCCGTGTTCTGCGCCGCCGGCCAGTCGCCCTGGAGCAGGGGGAGGGGAGGCAGCGGTACAAGGGGGGACGCCGCTGTGGCGGCGGGCGCTGCGGCGGCCAGAACGGCGAGGGACGCGACGGCGGTGAGGGTGAGACGGCGCAGCATGCGGGGCTCCTGTTGTTCTGGCGCGCCCAGGAGCGCGCCGGGTCTGCTCGGGCACGCGCCGGGTGGAGGCGCGCGCCGGGCACACGGGGTGAAGGACCGAGGGCGGAGCCCTCGTCCTCTCTAACGCTCCTTACGCCCGCACGTTGCGCAACTCATGGGGGGCCGACCGGAAGAGCCGTACGCACTCGAACACCGACCGGTCGCGCGGGGGCGCCGGGCGCGGGCGTTACCCGGGCCGGGCACACGGCCGGAACAGCGGACAGGAACACCCGCCGCAGGGCGCTTTGCCTCGCCGCCCACCTGCCTAGTACCGTGGGCGGCGATTGGTGACAGCGCGCTCGACTGTGTCATCATCTGCACGCACCACCCGCGCTCGCGTGGGGTGTGCTGGAGGCGTCGCCTAGTCCGGTCTATGGCGCCGCACTGCTAATGCGGTTTGGGTCTTAAAGCCCATCGAGGGTTCAAATCCCTCCGCCTCCGCAGGAACTCGAAGCCCCGTGCCCCAGGCACGGGGCTTCGGTCGTACCCGGCCCCGAAAACCTGCTCCAGAACGGTGTTTTCGCAGGTCAGGCGAGGTTTGGGTAATGGATTTCGCGTCCCGGCGCAGGTCATGTAATGTTGTTCTCGCAACGCCGACGGGGCAGAAAAGCCCGGGAGGCGGGACCAAGGCTCAGGCCGAGGACACGCACTCGTAGCTTAACGGATAGAGCATCTGACTACGGATCAGAAGGTTGCAGGTTCGAATCCTGCCGAGTGCACAGCAGGTGAGAGGCCCCCAGGAGGGATCCTGGGGGCCTCTCACGTTGTGCGTACAGCAGCGAAGTACAGCAACGGGCTCGAAGCAGCCTGGTCCCCAACCCGTGGATACGGTGTCCGCTCATGTCGCGTCGGCTCTGATGCCGGGCGGCGCGTACGGCCGGAGGGGGCTATATGTGGTTCAGGGTTGGGGCAGCGAGCCTGACAGCTGCTGTCGTGCTGGCAGCCGTGGTGGGGTGTGGGACACGGACAGCCCGAGGCTCGGGTGACACAGAGGGTCCAGCTTCGATGAGTACGGCGCCGGTGGCGGAGAACGGAAAGATCCTTTCCGCGGAGCTACAGGGCCGATGGTGGACATGGGTCGCCTCGGAGCCTGAGACGACCAACCCTGTCACTGACACCAACGGGAGCAGGTGCGGACGCAATCAACCGCCCGACGTGTGGTTTCTGGCCGGCACCCATGGCGGTCGGGCTGTACGCGCGTGCGAAATTCCCAACGGCCGTCCGATCGCTGTGCCTGTCATCAACCTTGTCGGAGACGACCAGAGCTGTGCAGCCTTCATGGGGCGAGCGCAAGGGACCGTGGCGCTGGACGGTAAACCGGTGAAACCGGAGACCTACGAAGGTGACTCGATCCTGGTGGAAGGCGTACAAGACAACCAGGTCACCGGGGAGGAAGGCCGCTTCACAGCTACAGCGTGCGGTCTTTGGGTGCAGCTGCCGCTCTTGGCTCCCGGCGCGCACTCACTGAGGATCCATGGGCAATCAGGCGACTTCTCTGTCGACGTGGACTACGTATTGACCGTCGGCGCCTCATCGGCCTAGACGAGCCGCATGGAGAAGACCCAGGGGCTAGTCGCCTGGGTCTTCAGCGCATCGATGCAGCTAGGGACGGCTCAGCCAGTACCACCCATCGCGTCGGACAGCTGGGCTTGCTTCGACCGCCGGGTTCAGCTGGTCACTGGGAGGAAACGGACCAAAACGCGGGCGTTATGCCCGATTTTCGTGTCCTCAACCTCCCACTGACTGCCGAAGCGCCTGCTCGCAGCGGTCCTCGGCCTACCGGGCGCGCTGTCCGGCGCGGCCTCCCTCTGCCTTCGCCCTGGCTGGCCGCGCTACGTGCTGCGGGAAGGCACTGCGCTGCCCCGCCCCTTTCTGCAAGGATCCCCAGCAACGCACTCCTTGAAGATGACAAAGGTGGTTGACCTCATGAGATCGACTCGCGTGATCCTTGCTGTGGCCGCAGGCGCTCTTGCCCCGGCGCTGTTGTTCGCTACCCCGTCCATGGCCGCGTCCATCGCCCCCGCAGGCACCGTCGCGACGGCCGGCTCGCCCTACGATGAGATGAGTGCAGACGACCTGCGGGTGGCGATAGCCCGCATCCTCGGCGACCCCGACAGCGGCAAGCGAGTGATCCGGGAGGCGAACGCACTCCTCGACAGCAGCACCGTGGAGGAGATGCGCACTTGGCTGGAGACGGGCTACCCCCTCGCCCAGGCCGAGGACGACCGGGTCGCGCTCGCCAGTATTCTCGCCGACCCGGACAGCGGCAGGCGCGTCATCGCGGAAGTCAACCAGCTTCTCGACAACGACAATCCCCAGCAGACGAGCGCTTGGCTGGAGACGGGCTACCGCCTGGCCCAGGCCGAGGACGACGGGGTCGCCATTTCCCGGCTCCTCGCCGACCCCGACATCAGCGACGCCCTGCGCGCAGCGGCCGGTGCTGCTCTCGACGACAACACCCCGGAAGCGCTGCGCCACTTCCTGGAGGTCGGCCGGTACGAGGTCGGCTAGTGGCCGTTCCGGGGCATTCGGGAGGGCGACCCGGCAGAGCTCTTCCCAGCCGACAGCCGCTTCCGTCGTGCCGTAAAGGACATTCCAGCCGCTGAGAGGAGGCGTGCTGACCCGGTCGCCTTCTTCGGGCTCACGTGTGGGCCTCGACCGGGCCGAGGTCCACGCCCGCCAGCGGGCGCAGGGCCTCGCGGAGTTGGTCGGGGTCGGCGTTGATGCGAGCGGTGGCCCGCCAGGAGACGATCGCACGGTGGGCCGCCTCGTTGGCGCCGAGTTCAGCGGCGTCCGACAAGGCACCGACGAATTCCACCGTGAACTCGCGGACCTCTCCCTCGTCCAGGTGTCCGACCCAGGGGAAGACCTCAGGAAGGGCGAGCGGGAGAGAGCGGGCGCCCTCGTCCTGCTTCATCAGGGCCAGGAAAAGCCGGGACGCAGTCGAGAGGTTCTCCTCCGCGTGCTCCGCGTAGCCGGCCGTCGACAGCACCATGTCCGGTGCATCTCGGTGTGTGACCCGCAGTCTTCCCAGAGAAGCGGCCTTCGCGGCCACTGCCTTGGGGTTCAGTGAGAGGTCGGTGAAGGAGACGGACTCCGTGTCGGACTGCAGATGGGTAGCACTCATTTAGGAGCCGACCGTGACCGTGAACCGGCGCAGGACGCCTTGTGTACGGTGACCGCGCCGCCCGCCCCCGACGCGCTGTGGATCACCACGCGTTCCCCGTCTCCGGCAGCGATCGGCCTGCCGCAGCGATCGCAGATCAGCGGCATGCCTGCTCCTTCGGGCAGGACAGACAGCTGCGGGGAAACCAGCGGACCACCGATCCGTGCGCCTCGATCAGTTGCGGACCGAGGTCGCGGACCGCCCCGGTGCGCAGGGTCGTGCCGCAGAAGACGCAGTGCACGCCTCGCTGCTGCTGTGCGGACAGCTCCACGATCGGCGGCAGCGTGACGAGCCGCCTGTCGGGCGGGGAGTCCGGGGTGGAAGGATGGCGCATGGTCGGTCTCCTGGTGATCTCAGGGTTCTGACTGGCCCCGGCCATATGGAGGTACGAACTCCGGGCCGGGGCCTTTCTGTTGCTGGGTGGCGGCGCCACTTGACGGCCAATTTATGGGGCCCCCATAATGCAAGTCAAGCGGCACGCCCGATTCGAAGGAACGGGATGGCCGAGACAGAAGGCGAAGGGCTGGCCGAGAGGGAGGAGGTGCAACGTGTCTTCGATGGCCTGGACGCCATCGAGTCGATGGAGGACTCGCTAGAGAAGGCGCAGATCATCAGCCGCCTGCTCAGAGATCAGACCGAGCGCACCAAGAGGTTGAAGGAGCACCGCCGGAGGATCGTGCTGCACCTGCGGTCGCAGAAGGTGACGTACCGAGAGATCGCCGAAAGCCTGGGGGTCTCGATCGGAACCGTGCAGGACATCGAGCGGGGCTATTCCGGGTCCGGGAAGAACCGCCCCAAGAAGAGCACCGAGGCCTCGGCTGAGTAGTGGACGGCCGGGCGGTGTGGAGACCACCGCCCGGCCGTAGTGACCAGCGGGTCATCACCCCGCCGATCCGGAATCCACCCATGTGAAGAGAAGGATTCGCGTTCGATCGTAGGACAGCCAGTACCCGCGTGGTGACCACTCCCATGCCCGCGAGCCGTCCGTGACGGCCCCGCTTCCGTAACCCCCGCGGCCCAGAACCGGCCGCCCCTCACCCCACGGACTGTGATGCGCCACCCCATCGGCGCGGCTTCGTGCTGCGCTTCTCCGTCATGCCCGGATCCGGCCTGGATCCCCGTTCCCCGCCTCCTCCAGGAGCTCGACGCGACGGCCTCCCGGCACGCCCGGCCGGGCGCGTGGCTGCGGGCGGTGGTGTGGCTCGTCGAGGCGGGCCTGCATCGACGAGCCGGGGCGACGACGCTGGCCGTCGCGCGCGATCTGGCCGGGCGGATGGACTACCGGCTCGGCCTGGTGCTGTACGACCTGGAGGGCACCGCCGCCCGGTGCGGGGTGTCGGCGGCGACGGTGAAGCGGCACGTCCGGGTGTTGCGGGAGCTGGGCGCGCTGGTGTGGCAGCGGCACGGGAGCAAGCGGAACCTGCACCTGTCCGGTCGCCGGTACGCGGGCATGGCGACGATCTATGCCGCGACGATCCCGGCCGTGTACGACTCCGCGATGGGCCACCGCCTGGAGGGCGCCGGATACGGGGCGCGGGTGTGCGGCGTGACGGACGCGGGCCGGGACCGTGCGGTGGGAGCAGCACAGGAAAGGCCTCGGCCTGTAGATAACTCGCCTGAGGGAAAGCGCAGTTCAGGCGGGTGTGAGCCCCATTCTTCCGGGCCCCACCACGACGTACGCACAGCTGATGTGAGTGGGAAGTCGAACTACACCTCGCGCGGGCGCGCGACACCCGGCCACGGGCGGCGGCGGTCGCCGCTCCAGGTCGCCCGTGACATCGCCGTCGCCCGGCAGGTGCGACCGCTCGTCGGCTGGACCCAGCACGAGGGGCTGCGCCGCCTCGCGTTCGCGCTGCGCCCGCTCATCGACCGGGGTCTTGATGCCCGCGACATCGCCGCTGAGCTCTGCGGCTCGGCCGTCGGGTGGCGGCCGAGCCGCCCGGCGGCCTGGATCACCACGGCCCTGGCACGTGACCGGGAGGCGCCCGTGGGGCACGGGGGTACGGAGCCGCCGGAGGCATTCCGGCGTGCCGTGACCGATGTGCGGGAGTCGTCGGCCGAGTCCGCCGGCTGCGTGGTGTCGGTGGGTGCCGTCAGTCCGTCGGACGGCATTGACGGGCTGACGCGCGGGGAGGTCGTCGAGTTACGTTCGGCCGCCGCGACGGACCCGGGCCTGGTGCTCGCCGCCCTGGAGAACCTCGGCGAGAGGGACACCCGCCGTCTGTACACGAACCGGCTCGTGGACGAGGTGCTGTTGTACGAGTTCACCGGGGTGCGCCGTGGGCGTACCGACCCGGAACGCCTACGGGCATGAGGAAGGCCCCTGGCGGGGACCGTTGGAACCCAAGCACTCCAGGGGCCTTGCGGTGTCAGGCGCTGCGGCCTCACACGGTGCCGGTCAGGTCAGGCGGGCGATGCGCTGACGGCCAGGTCCTCCTGGGTCTGTTCGCGCACCACCGGGCGGCGGCGGGTCGGGATCCCGAGGGTCGGGTTGGCGACGCCCCAGGCCGCGCCCTTGCAGACCAGTTCCTTGTAGAAGGCGGCGAGCCGGCCGGTCAGGGCCGCCCGGACCGCTCGGTCGTCGGCGGTGACGTACTGGATCAGGCCTTCCTTGCGGCCCAGGGAGATGCACTGGTTGAAGTAGCGGGGGGTCGTGTTCGGGAGCTTCCCGCCGGTGAGGCGTGCGGCGATCGCGTCGGCGGCCTGCCACGCCGTGGGGACGCCCGAGGCGCACGACATCCGCAGCGGCTTGTCGCCGGGGCCCGTCACCATGGCCGCGTCGCCGATGGCGTACACGTCCGGGTGCGAGACCGAGCGCATGGTCCCGTCGACCACGATCTGGCCGGTGTCGTTGACCTCCAGGGCGGTGGCCTTCGCGATCGGGTGGACGGCGAAGCCGGTGGTCCACACCGTGACCGCGGCCGGGACGGCCGTGCCGTCGGCGGTGGTGACGCGGTCGGCCTCCACGCCGGTCACGGCGGTGTGCTCGTGCACGGTGATGCCGAGTTTGCCGAAGACCTTCCGCAGGTGCTGACGCCCCCTGGCCGAGAGGCTGTCGCCGAGTACGCCGCGCGTCGCGAGGGCGACGTCGAGGTCAGGGCGGGTCTCGGCGATCTCGGTCGCGGCCTCCAGTCCGGTGAGGCCGCCGCCGATGACGACCACGGGCTGCCCGGCGTCCAGACCGGCCAGCCGCTCGCGCAGCCGGAGCGCTCCGGGCCGGCCGGCGATCTCGTGGGCGTGCTCGGCGGTGCCGGGGACGCCCTGGGGGTTCCAGGCGCTGCCGAGGGCGTACACGAGGCTGTCGTACTCCAGCTCCTCGGCGCCGTTCGCGTCGATGACCGCGACGGTCCCGCGGTCGACGTCGACACCGGTGACCCTCGCGAACTTCAGCTCGACACCGGTGCCCGCGAACATCTCGCTGAAGGGCCGGGGCCTGGGGTCCTGGCCGGCCGCCAGCTGGTGCATCCGGACGCGCTCGACGAAGTCGGGCTCGGCGTTGACGAGGGTGATGGCGACATCCTCGCGGCGCAGTCGCCTGGCGAGGCGGCCGGCGGCGATGGCTCCGGTGTATCCGGCTCCGAGAACGATGATGCGGTGCTTCATTTCCCTGCTCCTGTCTCGCGGTGGTCGCTGCCCGGTTCACCCCTTGAACCGGGCAGCCCGCCGTTTCCTGACAGGAGCGGGTTGTGAAGCAGGTCACATCGAGATCAGTACAGGTTGAGCAGCGGCTCTCCGTGGTTGGAGGCCGCCCACCGCCGGGTCGCGCGTTCGAGCTTGTCGGGGTTGGCCTGGGCGCGGATCGCGGCGATGCCGTCGGTGGTGATCTCCAGGCACAAGATGCCGATGACCCGGCCGTCGACCACCGCCACCAGGGCGGGGACGTTGTTGGCGGTCGTGGCGTAGACCTCGGGTGAGCCGCCGGCGAGGGCGCGCTTGCCCTTGCCGGGCTTGAACAGGCCCCGCATGAACGTCGCGACCGCGAGGGCGCCCTCGAACGGTTTGGTGCGTGCCGGGACCTTTCCGCCGCCGTCGCCGATCGAGAAGGCGTCATCGGTGAGCAGCCGCACGAGTGGTTCGGTCCGGCCGCTGGTGGCGGCCTCGATGAACTCCTCGACGACCCGCCGGGCCGCCGCCTCGTCGACCTCGCTGCGGGCCCTGCCCTCCGCGACGTGCTTCTTGGCGCGGTGGTGGATCTGCTGGCCGGCGGACTCGGTGATGTCGAGGATCTCCGCGATCTTCCGGTGCGGGTAGCCGAAGGCCTCCCGCAGCACGTACACCACCCGCTCGTTGGGGGAGAGGCGTTCCATGAGGGCGAGGACGGCGTACGAGACGGATTCGCGCTGCTCGGCGGTGTCGGCGGGGCCGAGCATCGGGTCCCCGGCGAGCAGCGGCTCGGGCAGCCACTGGCCCACGTACTTCTCGCGCCGGGCGCGGGCCGAGGTGAGCTGGTTGAGGCAGAGGTTGGTGAGGACCTTCGTCAGCCAGGCCTCGGGAACCTCGATACGGCCGGTGTCAGCGGCCTGCCAGCGCAGGAACGTGTCCTGCACGGCGTCCTCGGCATCGCTCGCCGAGCCGAGGAGGCGGTAGGCGATGGCCTCGAGGCGGGGCATGAAGGCCTCGAACCGGTCCACGTCATCCATGGTCAGAGCCATGGCTCGGATCCTAGCGCCGCAGCGGTCCTGGAGGGGCGGGAGACGGACACGGGTGGTCTCCAGAAACCTACTCTGGAGAAACACGAACCGGGAGGGGCCCATGAGCGGCTGGCGGTGCACCGGGCTGCGCTGGCCCCACGGCGAGCCCGTGCTCGGGTGGGTGCGGAACGACGGTTCCGGGCGGGCGCGGGTGAGTGTCCTGGCGTACGGGAAGGAGCTCGGCTTCCGGGCCGAGGGGGAACGGCACTGTGTGGGGGCGCGCGGCAACCCGTGCCCCGTCGGGGCCGTGGTGCCCGTACGGAGCACGGGGGCGCGGTGCGCGGAGTGCGCGCGGCTGGACCGGGCGCACTCGGTGGCGGCCGACACGATCGCCGACGACCCGGGTACGTACCGCGTCTATCTGGCCTGGTTCGGGCCGGGCATGGTCAAGGTCGGGATCACCGGGGAGGCACGGGACGCCGCGCGGCTGCGGGAGCAGGGAGCCGTGGTGTTCAGCTGGCTGGGGCGCGGCCCGCTGATGGCCGCACGGCGCACGGAGGAGCTGCTGCGCTCGGCGCTCGGGGTGCCCGACCGCATCCCGTACGCACGCAAGCGCGCGGTGCGGGGCGGGCTGCCCGGGGCCGCGGAACGGGCCGCCGAGATCGAGGGGCTGTACGGGCGGGCCGCCGCCCTGGAGGGCGCCGGGTGGCCGGAGGCGCTGGAGCGGCTGCCGTTCGAGGCGGTGGACCACGCCGGGGTGTTCGGCCTCGACGGCGCCGGGGTGGCGGCGCGGGTGGTGACCGGGCTGGTGGACGGTGGCGTGGTGGCCGGGCGGCTGGTGGCGGCGGCCGGGCCCGATCTGCATCTGGAGACCGTGGACGAGGGGATCGTCGTGCTGGACACGCGGCTCGTCACCGGCTGGGACCTGGTGGCCGCCGACGCGCGGGCGGGGATCGGTGTGCCCGTCGTGGCTCTGGGGGGCGGTGGTGTGCAGGACGGGCTGTTCTGAGATCGTCGCCGGGATCGTTCCCTGTGGCGCACGAGGGGTGCGAGACGTCTGAGGCAGAGGGTGGGGCGGATGAGCGGCGACGACCGTGACCGTGACGACGTGGTGCGGTTCTGGAAGCGGCTCGGGCTGCCCGGGATCATCGACGTCCACACGCATTTCATGCCGGAGCGTGTGCTCAGCAAGGTGTGGGCGTACTTCGACTCGGTGGGTCCGCTGACCGGTCTTGTGTGGCCGATCACCTACCGGCGGGACGAGGAGGAGCGCCTCGCGCTGCTGCGCTCGTTCGGCGTGCTCCGGTTCACCTCGATGCTCTACCCGCACAAGGCCGGCATGGCGGCCTGGCTGAACGGCTGGGCGGCGGACTTCGCCGCGCGGGTGCCGGACTGTCTGCACACCGCGACCTTCTTCCCGGAGGAGGGCGTGGAGACCTATGTGCGCGAGGCGGTCGAGGCGGGGGCGCGCGTCTTCAAGTCGCACCTCCAGGTGGGGGGTTACGACCCCACCGATCCGCTGCTGGAGCCCGTGTGGGGGCTGCTCGCGGAGGCCGGGATCCCGGTGGTGGCGCACTGCGGTTCCGGGCCGGCCCCCGGTGCTCACACGGGCCCCGGGCCGATCGGCCGTGTGCTGTCCCGCCATCCCCGGCTGAAGCTGGTGGTGGCGCACATGGGGATGCCGGAGTACGGCGAGTTCATGGCGCTGGCGGCGGCGTACCCCGGCGTACGGCTGGACACGACCATGGCGTTCACGGACTTCACCGAGGACTTCACGCCGTTCCCGCCCACGGAGCGCGGCCGCCTCGCCGATCTGGGGGACCGGATCCTGCTCGGCACGGACTTCCCGAACATCCCGTACCCGTACGCCCACCAGCTGCACGCCCTGGAGCGGCTGGGGCTGGGCGACGAATGGCTGCGGGCGGTCTGCCACGGGAACGCGAGCGAGCTTTTCCGGTAGGACGGCCGTTCCTCCGCCGCGTAGGACAGGCCGGTCTCCGAAGCGTTTCTCAGGAAATTCACAGGTAGGCGAAAGCTCGCTCTCACGGCCGTCTCACAGGCTTGAGCCATGACGACGACCTCGCCCCAGGGGCGTACAGAACTGCTCAGGCCCGACCGCAACCCCATCCGCGTGCTGGTCGTGGACGACGAGGCTCCGCTTGCCGAGCTGCTCTCCATGGCCCTTCGTTACGAGGGGTGGGAGGTCCGCAGCGCCGGGGACGGCGCGGGTGCCGTCCGCACGGCGCGTGACTTCCGTCCCGACGCGGTGATCCTCGATGTCATGCTCCCCGACATGGACGGTCTCGCGGTGCTCGGCCGGCTGCGGCGCGAGCTCTCCGACGTGCCCGTGCTGTTCCTGACCGCGCGGGACGCGGTGGAGGACCGGATCGCCGGGCTCACGGCGGGCGGCGACGACTACGTCACCAAGCCGTTCAGCCTGGAGGAGGTCGTGGCACGGCTGCGCGGGCTGATCCGGCGCTCCGGGACGGCCTCGGCCCGCAGTGAGTCGACGCTCGTCGTGGGTGACCTGGTGCTGGACGAGGACAGCCACGAGGTGCACCGGGGCGACGACTCGATCCACCTCACGGCGACCGAGTTCGAGCTGCTGCGCTTCCTGATGCGCAATCCGCGCCGGGTGCTGAGCAAGGCGCAGATACTGGACCGGGTCTGGAACTACGACTTCGGCGGTCAGGCCAACGTCGTCGAGCTGTACATCTCCTACCTGCGCAAGAAGATCGACGCGGGGCGCACCCCGATGATCCACACCCGGCGTGGGGCGGGATACCTCATCAAGCCCGGTGACTAGGGCCGGCACGCGCCGCCCCTGGACGCTCCGCACCCGTCTCGTCGTGTACGCGGTGACGCTCATCGCGGTGGTCGCCGCTGTGATCGGTTCGGTCACCGCGATCGCCTTCCAGAGCTATATGGACGGGAAGCTGGACAGCCAGCTGCACGACATCGCCATGCTGGCCAAGGAGCCTCCGCCGGGCAGCGGCAAGATCGACCGGGGCGGCCCGGAGAGCAACGCCGAGGGGCCGCTGGCCTTCATAGGCAGGGGGACGCCCGACACGTTCGGTGCCGTGGTCTCCGGCGGTTCCGTCACCACGTCGAAGGTGATCAAGGGCCCGGATGCCCGGCAGAGCGCCGAGGAGCTGACCGGTGCGCAGGAGGACGCCCTCGAAGCCGCCGACGTGGCCCCGGACGGTGAAGCCCATGACGTCGAGCTCCCCGGGCTCGGCGGCTACCGCGTGCAGGTCGCCCCGTCGGGCGACGGTACGTCCGTCCTGGTCGGCATCCCCACGGCCGAGGTGGACAAGGCCGTCAACACCCTGATCGTCGTGGAGGTCTGTGTCACCGGGGCCGGTCTCATCGCCGCCGGGATCGCCGGTGCCGCGATGGTCGGTGTCGCCCTTCGCCCGCTGCGCAGGGTGGCCGCCACGGCGACCCGGGTCTCCGAACTCCCGCTGCACAGCGGCGAGGTCGCCCTGCTCGAACGCGTCCCGGGCGCCGAGGCCGATCCTCGTACGGAGGTCGGCCAGGTCGGCGCGGCACTCAACAGGATGCTGGGCCACGTCGGTTCGGCTCTGGAGGCCAGACAGAAGAGCGAGACGCGGGTACGGCAGTTCGTCGCGGACGCCAGCCACGAGCTGCGCACACCGCTCGCCTCGATCCGCGGGTACGCCGAACTGACGCGCCGGGGACGGGAGAGCACCGGGCCCGACACCCGGCACGCCCTGGGACGGATCGAGTCCGAGGCGGAACGGATGACGGGCATGGTCGAGGACCTGCTGCTCCTTGCGCGTCTCGACGCCGGACGGCCGCTCTCGTACGAGAGCACCGATCTCTCGCCGCTCGTCATCGACGCGGTGAGTGATGCCCGCGTCGCGGACCGGGCCCCCGACGGTACGTCCGGAGCCACCCATCACTGGCGGCTGGAACTGCCCGAGGTGCCCACGACGGTGTCGGCCGATCCGACGAGGATCCAGCAGGTGCTGGTCAACCTGCTCGCCAACGCGCGCACGCACACCCCGCCGGGGACCACGGTCACGGCCCGTGTGCGGCAGGCGCGCAGGGAGCTGCCCTGGGTGACCCTGGAGGTCCAGGACGACGGTCCGGGCATCCCGGCCGAGCTGCAGCCGCGCGTCTTCGAACGGTTCGCGCGCGGCGACGCCTCACGCTCACGGCACGCCGGGTCGACGGGTCTTGGCCTCGCCATCGTGCAGGCCGTCGTCTCCGCCCACGGCGGGCTGGCCGAGGTGCGTTCGGTGCCCGGCAACACGGTGTTCGCGGTCCATCTGCCGGCCGACGCGGTGTACGGAGAAGGGACGGAGAACCACTGCGGCACCCGGGGGGAACGGCTTCGTGACACGCCGGTGAACCGGGGCGATACAGCCCACGACGCTTCCGTGGGGCACTCACAGGCCGGCCACAGGCCCAGCACACGGATGTGACAGCGCGGCTGGCGAGTGTGGGTGTCATGCGAACCGACACTCCTTGGAGCACCCTGCCGGCCCGGGAACATCTCCTGGCCGCAGCGGTCGGCGCTCCCGTACTTGACGTCGTGGTCCCCGTCTACAACGAGGAGAAGGACCTCGAAACGTGCGTGCTGCGCCTGCACGACCATCTGGCGCGGACGTTCCCCTACGGATTCCGGATCACCGTGGCGGACAACGCGAGCACCGACCGTACGCCCGAGGTGGCGGCCCGGCTCGCGGCCCTCATCCCCGAGGTGCGGTCGTACCGGCTGGAGGAGAAGGGCCGGGGCCGTGCGCTGCGGACGGTCTGGTCCACCTCGGACTCCCCGGTCCTCGCCTACATGGACGTCGATCTCTCGACGGACCTCAACGCCCTGCTGCCCCTGGTCGCCCCGCTGATCTCGGGCCACTCCGACCTGGCCATCGGCTCGCGTCTGGCGCGCAGTTCGCGGGTGGTGCGGGGAGGGAAGCGGGAGTTCATCTCGCGGGCCTACAACCTCATCCTGCGCTCCTCGCTGGCCGCCAGGTTCAGCGACGCCCAGTGCGGCTTCAAGGCCATACGGGGCGAGGTGGCGCAGCGGCTGCTGCCGATGGTCGAGGACACCGGATGGTTCTTCGACACCGAGATGCTGGTGCTCGCCGAGCGGGCCGGGCTGCGCATCCACGAGGTGCCGGTCGACTGGGTCGACGACCCCGACTCCACGGTGCACATCGTGAGGACCGCGACCGAGGACCTCAGGGGTGTCTGGCGGGTGGGCCGGGCCCTGGCCACCGGAGCGCTTCCGCTGGACCGTCTGGCGCGGCCCTTCGGTGACGACCCCCGCGACCGGGCGGTGCCAGGGGTGCCGCGCGGACTGGCCAGGCAACTGGTCGGGTTCTGCGTCGTGGGCGCGCTCTCCACCCTGGCCTATCTCGCCCTGTACTCCCTCTTCCGGCTGGGCGTCGGCCCGCAGTTCGCCAACGCGGCGGCACTGCTGGTGTCCGCAGTGGCCAACACGGCCGCGAACCGGAGGCTCACCTTCGGCGTACGCGGCCGGGGTGGTGCCGTGCGCCACCAGGCGCAGGGGCTCGTCGTCTTCGCGATCGGGCTCGCCCTCACCAGCGGTTCGCTCGCCGCCCTGGGCACGGCGTCCGGGTCGGCGTCGCACGGCACCGAGCTCGCCGTGCTGATCGCGGCCAACCTCGCGGCAACGGTGCTGCGGTTTCTGCTCTTCCGTGCCTGGGTCTTCCCCGACCGGCGCACCGACCACCAGGACGCCCGCCAGGGTGCCGCACACGAACTGAGGAACGTCCGATGACCGCCGCCACCCACTCCGACCATCTCCAGGCCCCGCCCGACACCCCAGGGGCGCCCGCGCACGCCGCCGGCAGGCGGGAGCCGCTGTCGCGGCGCATCCGCCGGGGCCGGCCCGAGGACCCGCGCTGGGCGAGGCCCGCCTTCCTCGGACTGCTGCTGGTCGTCGGGCTCGCGTACCTGTGGAATCTGAGCGCGTCCGGCTACGCCAACTCCTTCTACTCCGCGGCCGTGCAGGCCGGCAGCCAGAGCTGGAAGGCCTTCTTCTTCGGTTCGCTGGACTCCGCGAACGCGATCACCGTCGACAAGCCCCCGGCCACGCTCTGGCCGATGGCCCTGTCGGTGCGGATCTTCGGCCTGAGCTCCTGGGCGATCCTCGCGCCCCAGGTGCTGATGGCCGTCGCCACGGCCGGTGTCCTCTACGGGGCCGTACGCCGCCGCTTCAGCGCCCCCGCCGGACTGATCACGATGGCGGTCTTCGCGCTGACGCCGGTCGCCGCGCTGATGTTCCGCTTCAACAACCCGGACGCGCTCCTCGCGCTCCTGATGACCGTCACCGTCTACTGCGTGCTGCGCGCGATGGAGGGCGGCCGGACGAAGTGGCTGGTCTGGGCGGGTGTCGCGGTGGGTCTGGCGTTTCTGTCGAAGACCCTGCAGGCCTTCCTGATCCTGCCGCCGCTGGCCGTGCTGTACGCGGTGTTCGCGCCGGTGTCCGTGCGGAAGCGGTTCGGCCAGCTCGGTCTGGCGGCCCTGGCGATGGTCGTCTCCGGCGGCTGGTGGGTGGCGATCGTCGAGCTGTGGCCGGCCTCCTCGCGCCCGTACGTCGGAGGCTCGCAGAACAACTCCTTCCTTGAACTGACCTTCGGCTACAACGGACTCGGCCGGATCAACGGCGAGGAGACCGGCAGCGTCGGTGGCGGTGGCGGTGGCGGCGGTGGCGGCGGCATGGGCGGCGGCTGGGGTGAGACCGGCGTCGGCCGCATGTTCAACTCCGAGATCGGCAGCCAGATCTCGTGGCTGCTGCCCGCGGCGCTGATCCTGCTGGTCGCGGGTGTCTGGCTGACCTGGCGGGCGAAGCGGACCGACACGACCCGTGCGGCGTTCCTCGCCTGGGGCGGGTCGCTGCTGATGACGGCCTTCGTCTTCAGCTTCATGGCCGGCATCTTCCACCAGTACTACACGGTGGCCCTGGCGCCCTATATCGCGGCGCTGGTCGGCATGGGTGCCACGATCCTCTGGGAGGAACGGGGCAAGTGGTGGGCGGGCGCCGCGCTCGGCGTGACCGTCGCGGCGACGGCCGTCTGGTCGTACGTCCTGCTGGGGCGCACGCCGGACTACTTCCCGTGGCTGCGATGGGCCGTCCTGATCGGTGGCCTCCTGGCCGCGGTGGGGCTGCTGCTGGCTCCACGGCTGGGCCGGGGGCTCGTGCTGGGCGTGGCGGGTCTGGGCCTCGCGGCCTCGCTGGCCGGCCCGACGGCGTACACGATCAGCACGCTGAACACCGGGCACCAGGGCTCGATCGTCACGGCGGGCCCGTCGGGCGCGAGCATGGGCGGCCCCGGTGGCGGCCGGGGCGGCGGTCCCGGCGGCGGTGAGGGCGGCGGCATGCAGCCCCCCGGCCAGGGCACCCAGCAGGGCGGCCAGGCACAGGGCAACGCGCAGGCCGGCGGCATGCCCGGCGGCGGGATGCCGGGCCAGGGCCAGCAGGGCCAGGGCCAGCAGGGTCAGGGCCAGCAGGGTCAGGGCCAGCAGGGTCAGGCTCCCGGCGGTCAGCAGGGCGGCATGCCCGGCGGCGGCGCGGGCGAAGGCGGCATGGGCGGCGGTGGAGGCATGGGCGGTCTGCTCAACGGCGCCTCCGTCGACTCCGAGGCGAAGACGCTCCTGAAGCAGAACGCCGACGCCTACACCTGGGCCGCCGCGGCCATCGGCTCGCAGAACGCCGCGAGTTACCAGCTCGCCACCGGTGACCCGGTGATGGCGATCGGCGGATTCAACGGCAGCGACCCGTCCCCGACGCTCGCCCAGTTCAAGAAGTACGTGGAGGACGGCAAGATCCACTACTTGATCTCGAGCGGCTCCGGCGGCGGAGGCATGGGCGGTGGAGGTGGCGAAGGCTCTTCCTCCCGGATCACGACGTGGGTGGAGGAGAACTTCAAGGAGGTCACCGCGGGGAGCGCGACCTTCTACGACCTCACCCAGCCGAAGGGCTGAGAGCGCAGCGACGGATCAGCGCAGGGCGGTGGCCCCGGAGCAAGGCTCCGGGGCCACCGCCCTTTCGCGCTTCCGATGGCCACCGGAAAAGTGTTGTACGGCGTACAGGGATGCCTTACGGTGTACAAGAACGCGCCCCATACACCGTACAAGTGCACCGGAACCAGGAGCCCGCATGACGGCGACCACCGCCGAACAGAACGACCTCACCCCCCGGAGCGGCCACGCGCGGCGCTGGGTGATCCTCGGAGTCATCTGCCTCGCCCAGCTCACCGTGCTGCTCGACAACACCGTCCTCAACGTCGCGATCCCCTCACTCACCGCCGACCTCCACGCCTCGACCGCCGATGTGCAGTGGATGATCAACGCCTACGCACTCGTCCAGTCCGGTCTCGTCCTCACCGCGGGCAGCGCCGCCGACCGCTACGGCCGCAAGAAGATGCTGGTCGCCGGACTCGCGCTGTTCGGCGCCGGCTCACTGGCGGCGGGGCTCGCGCAGTCCTCAGGACAGCTGATCGCCGCCCGCGCCGGGATGGGGGTCGGAGGCGCGCTGCTGATGACGACCACCCTCGCCGTGGTGGTGCAGATCTTCGACGAGACCGAGCGCGTCAAGGCGATCGGTATCTGGTCCACCGTCAGCTCGCTGGGCTTCGCGGCCGGTCCGCTGATCGGAGGGGCGATGCTCGACCACTTCTGGTGGGGCGCGATCTTCCTGATCAACATCCCGGTGGCGGTCATCGGCCTGATCGCCGTCGTCCGGCTCGTCCCCGAGTCCAGGAACCCCCAGGGCGACCGTCCCGACCTGGTCGGGGCGCTGCTCTCCACCCTCGGCATGGCATCGGTCGTGTACGCGATCATCTCCGGACCTGAGCACGGCTGGGGCTCGGGCCCGGTCCTGCTGACGGCCTTCGCCGGTGCCGCCGTCCTCACCGGGTTCGTCCTGTGGGAGCTCCATGTCCCGTACCCGATGCTGGACATGCGCTTCTTCCGCAACCAGAGGTTCACCGGTGCGGTCGCGGGCGCGATCCTCGTCGCCTTCGGGATGACGGGTTCACTCTTCCTGCTCACCCAGCACCTGCAGTTCGTCCTCGGCTACGAGCCGCTGGAGGCCGGCCTGCGGACGGCTCCGCTCGCCCTCACCGTCGTCGCGCTCAACCTCACGGGGCTCGGCGCCCGGCTGGTGGGGAAGCTGGGTACGCCCGCCGTCATCGCCGCCGGGATGAGCCTGCTGGCCGCCGGACTCGGGGCGATCGCGCTGCTGGGCGGACGTGACTACGGCGGCATGCTGCTCGGCCTGGTCGTCATGGGGGCGGGCGTCGCGCTCGCCATGCCCGCGATGGCCAACGCGATCATGAGTGCCATCCCCCCGGAGAAGGCGGGCGTCGGCGCCGGGGTGAACGGCACGCTCGCCGAGTTCGGCAACGGGCTCGGGGTCGCCGTGCTCGGAGCCGTGCTCAACTCCCGGTTCGCCGCGCTCGTACCGGGAGTCGCCGGGGCCGCCTCGCTGCCCGCCGCGCTCGCCGCCGCCGACGGGGCGGCGGGCCGGGAGCGCGTCACGGACGCCTTCGCCTCGGGTCTGGAGACCAGCCAGCTGGTCGGCGCGGCGGCTGTCCTGGCCGGGGGTCTGCTCGCCGCGGTCCTGCTGAGGCGGGCGGAGCGGGCCGAGGGTGCCAGGGGACGGGCATAGCATCGAGGAGGAGCGCCGGTACGCGAGTGCTCCCGCAAGACAAGGAGTGTGCGCATGGGGTCCGCGGCAGACCGTGTGAAGAACCCATCCAGGGTCAGTGTGTGGCTGGACCGGCGTACACCCTCGCGCACCCGTAAGGCGGATCAGCCGGCCGGCCTCGACCGGGAAAGGATCACGACGGCGAGTGTCCGGCTGCTGGACGCCGACGGCCTCGCGAAGTTCTCCATGCGGCGCCTCGCCGCCGAACTCGATGTCACGGCCATGTCCCTCTACTGGTACGTCGACACCAAGGACGACCTGCTGGAACTCGCCCTGGACACCGTCTTCGGCGAGATCCCGGCCACGCAGGAGGACGCGGACTGGCACGACCGGCTGCGCGAACTGGCCACCAGCTACCGGAAGATGTTCGTCCGCCACCCCTGGGTCTCGGCACTGATCGGCAGCTTCCTGAACATCGGACCGCACTCGATGCTGTTCTCGTACGCCGTCCAGGACGTCGTCGGGGCCACCGGACTGCCGATGGAGCGACGGACGGGCGCGATGGCGGCCGTCTTCCAGTTCGTCTACGGATTCGGCACCATCGAGGGGCACTTCGTGCAGCGCACCGTGCAGGCCGGGCTCACCCAGGACGAGTACCTGGAGCGGGCGATGGGTACCATCCGCGCGGACCCGGAGGCCCACCGGGCCATGCGGCCCTCGGAGAACCTGATGGACGCGCGCGGCGGGGACACGGTGGAGGAGATGCGCGACCGCGAATTCACGTTCGCGCTGGACCTCCTGATCGCGGGCATCGAGGCGACGTGCGAACGCGAGGCGCGCCACCCGTAGGACGCTCAGTAGCCGCGCCGGGTGTCCACGGCCAGCGGGGGCGTACGCCCCTCGGCGACCGCCTCCCAGCAGGACTCGAAGTCGGCGACGACGTCCTCGTCGGCCGTGATTCCGGCCGAGTGCGACGTGACCACCGTGCGCGGCAGCCGCCAGGCGCGGTCGCCGGGGCCCGCGGGCTCGTCGGGCAGCACGTCGAGTACGGCGCGGCGGACCGACCCGCTGTGCAGCGCGGCCTCCAGCGCGGCCATGTCCACCGTCGCGCCCCGGCCCACGTTGACGAAGCCGGCGCCCCGCATCGCACTGAATCTGGCGGTGCCGAAGAAGCGCTCGGTGGCGCTCGTCAGGGGCAGGGTGGACACCACCCACCGGGCGTCCGCCAGCGCCACGGTCTCCTCGTCCGAGCCGGCCATGACCACGCGGTCGAAGCCGGCCGGCACCGCACGGGGAGTGCGGCCCACGCCCACCGTGCGTACGGAGCAGGCCCGCAGCAGGCCGGCGACCGCGGACCCGATGTGCCCGGTGCCGTGGATGACGGCGGTCCGTCCGGCGGCGAGTTCGGACGGGAGGCGGCGCCACTCGGACCTGGAGTGCTGTGCGGTGTGTTCCGGGACCGACTGGCACTCGGCGAGCACCCAGGCCAGCGTGTACTGGGCGATCCGCTCGCCCATCCGCCCCACGGTCCGCGTCAGCAGGGCCTCCTCGGGCCAGGGCCCGGCGGCGAGCAGCGCGTCCGTGCCCGCGTTGACGCTGTGGAACCACAACAGGCCCGGGGCGGCCCGCAGCGCTTCGGGCAGCATGTCCCCCACGTACACGAAGGGGCCGCCGGGCGTGGTGTACGCGGGCACGGCCGGTCGCCCGGTGATCCGTTCCAGCTCACGGACCACGGCCGGGCCGACGGACGGGGAGGTCAGCAGCCGGGCCCGCGCGAGCGGGTCCGGGTGGGGCGGCATCATCGGTACGCTCAGCCGCCGGCCAGATGGGCGGGGAAGCCGCCGGTGGCGACCGGGCTCCAGCGCTCCGGAGTGATCCGGATGATGGACTTCCCCTGCTTGATCATCGCCGCCCGGTACTCGTCCCAGTCCGGGTGCTCGCCGGAGATGGAGCGGAAGTACTCGACGAGGGGCTCGACCGAGTCCGGTGAGTCGATCACCTCGGCCGAGCCGTCGATCTGGACCCACGGTCCGTTCCACTCGTCCGACAGGACGATCACGCTGACCCGCTGGTCCCGCTTGGCGTTACGGGTCTTGGCCCGTTCGGGGTAGGTCGAGACGACGATCCGCCCCGCGCTGTCCACCCCGCAGGTGAGCGGGGAACCCTGGGGGCGGCCGTCGGACCGGGTGGTCAGCAGGATCGCCCGGTGCCTGGGCCGCACGAAGTCCAGCAGTTCCCCGAGTTCCACGGCGGTGTTGGTCGCGATGTTGGGTGCCATACGGCCAACCCTAGTTCGGGTGGACCTATCCGGGGACGGCGTCGCCCTGGACCGCCTGGATGTCGAGCTCCACGCGCAGGGTCGTGCCGATCGCGGAGATACCCGCCTGGAGCACCTGGTTGTAGTTCATGGCGAAGTCGTCGCGGCGCAGTTCCGCCGTGGCGTTGAAAGCCGCCCGCACCCCGCCCCACGGGTCGGGTCCGGTGCCCAGGTAGCTGAGGTCGAGGTCCACCTCCCGCGCGATGCCGTGCATCGTGAGCAGGCCGTGCACCGTCCAGCGGTCCGGCCCGGCGGGGGTCAGCGCGCTGGAGCGGTAGGTGAGCTCCGGGAACGTCTCCACGTCCAGGAAGTCCGCCGAGCGCAGGTGCTTGTCCCGCATGGCGTTGCCCGTGTCGATGCTGGTGGAGGCGATGAAGGCCTCGACCCTGGAGTTCTGGACGTTCTCGGCGATCTCGATGCGGCCCCCGAAATCGGTGAACCGGCCGTGCACGCTGGAGATCCCCAGGTGCTGTGCGACCGCGGCCACCGAGGAGTGCACCGGGTCCAGCGACCAGATGCCCGGAGGCGGCAGTTCCACCCCGCCCTGCCTGGCCAGCACCACGGTCCCGGCCTCGACGCGGCCGCTGGCCGTGACGAGCGCGGTCGACGCGGCGGGGGCGTAACCCACCGCTGTGACGATCACCGTGTACGCGCCGGCGGGCAGGAGGTCGTCGGTGCGGACGGCCCCGTCCTCGTCGGCGGCGGCCCGGAGCACCTGGGTGCCCGTCATGTCGGTCACCGTCACGACGGCGTGCTGGACCGCCCAGCCGTCCCGCGTACGTACCTGTGCGCGAAGTCCCATCCCGTGTTCTCTCCTTGCTCAAATCACTTGCTTGAAGCAGCGACTCAATGAGTCGGGCCCCGGGGCGGGATCGGCAGGCCGTCCCCTGCCTGCCGTTCCCGCCACGGGGCCCATTTCCACCGGCGGAGACAGCCTCTCCGCTCGAAGCGCCGTCCCGCCAGGGGTCCTTGTGGAACTTACGTTCCTACTCGCCCGGGTGGGCGAGCTCGATGTCGTGACCGTCGACCCCGCCGCCGCTCACGGTCAGCGAGCCGGCCACCGGCGGGTAGCCGGTCGCGATCACGGAGTACTCACCGGCGTCCAGGTCGGTGAAGGCGTACACGCCGTCCTCCCCGGTCGTCGAGGTGGCGACCACGTTGCCGGCCGCGTCGACCAGCGTGACCCGGGCGTCGTTCAGCGGCGCCCGGCGGGAGCCGGCCTTGACGACACCCCGCACCAGCGCACCGGACCGCAGGGCCACCTCGACCCGGGTGACACCCTGGCCGCCGACCTCCACCGGCAGGGCCATCGGACGGAAGCCCGCGGCCGTGACGGCGACGGTCACCGAGCCGGGGATCAGCTCACCGAAGGTGAACTCACCCGTTTCGCCCGAGACGCCCGTGGCGAGCACGTCACCGCGCACATCGGTCACGACGACCATGGCGCCCTTGACCGGGGTGCTGCCCTCGGCGGTCCTTACGGTCCCGGAGAGACCGCTCGTACCGGCGAGCAGGATGTCGTAGGCCAGCGGCTCGTCGCCGACGACCACGGTGGACGCCTGCGGCTGGAAGCCGTCGGCGGAGGCGATCAGGACGTAGCTGCCGGAACCCGGCGCGTCCAGTACGTAGCCGCCGTCGGCCTGGGCGACGGAGCGCCCCAGCTGCCGGCCGCCCAGCGAGATCAGCGTGACGGCGGCACGGGCGACGGGTGCGCCCTCGGCGCCCCGCACCACACCGCGTACGGGCGTGCCCTGGATGGTGAGCTCCTTCGTGACGGCCGTTTCCGCCGGGGTGCCGACCGAGGCGACCCCGGCCGTTCCCTCAGCGGTCGAAGCGGCGCCGGTGATGGCCTCGACGGACTCCGTCTCGGCGGGTGCGCTGTCGTTGCCGGCCCTCGTCTTCAGGGCGACCTCCTTGATGAAGATCGTCAGCAGGAAGGCGAGCAGCGCGGCAGGCGCGGCGAACAGGAAGACGTCGGCGACACCGTGGCCGTAGGCGACCTCCATGACCGTACGCAGCGGACCGGGGAGCGAGTCCAGGTCGGGGATGCCCCCGCCACCCGTACCGCCGTGGCCCAGTGCGGCGCCCTCGGGTCCGAGGTCGGCGAGGCCGTCCTTGACGTAGCCGGTGACGCGGTTGCCCAGGACGGCACCCAGCGCCGAGACGCCGATCGCACCACCGAGGGAACGGAAGAACGTCACGACGGAACTGGCCGCGCCGAGGTCGGCGGGGGCCACCTGGTTCTGCGTGGCGAGCACCAGGTTCTGCATCATCATGCCGATGCCGAGACCCATCACGAACATGAAGATCGCGATCTGCCAGTAGTCCGTGTCGTACCGGATGGTGCCCAGCATTCCGAGGCCCGCGGTGAGCAGGAAGCCACCGGTGACCAGCCAGGCCTTCCAGCGGCCCGTCTTGGTGATGATCTGGCCCGACAGGGTCGAGGAGAGGAACAGACCGGCGATCATCGGGATGGTCATGACGCCGGACATCGTCGGCGACTTGTCCCGAGCCAGCTGGAAGTACTGGCTGAAGAAGACGGTGCCCGCGAACATTCCGATACCGACGAACAGCGAGGCCGCGGAGGCCAGCGTGATGGTGCGGTTGCGGAAGAGGCGCAGCGGGATGATCGGCTCGCGGGCCTTGGACTCGATGAACAGGAACAGCGCGATGAGGACGACGGTGCCGCCGAGCATCGTGTAGGTCTGCCAGGACACCCAGTCGTACTTGTCGCCGGCGAAGGTCACCCAGAGCAGCAGCAGCGAGACCGCGGCGCTGATGAAGAACGCGCCGGTCCAGTCGATCTTGACGCCCTCGCGCTTGATCACGGGGAGCTTCAGGGTCTTCTGGAGCACGATCAGGGCGATGATCGCGAACGGCACACCGACGTAGAAGCACCAGCGCCAGCCCATCCAGCTGGTGTCGGTGATGACACCGCCGAGGAGCGGGCCGCCCACGGTGGCGACGGCGAAGACCGCGCCGAGGTAGCCGCTGTAGCGCCCGCGCTCGCGCGGGGCGATCATGGCGGCCATCACGATCTGGGCGAGGGCGGAGAGACCGCCGACGCCGATGCCCTGCACCACACGGCAGATGATGAGCATGCCGCTGCTGGTCGAGAGGCCGGCGACTATGGAGCCGCCCACGTAGATGACCAGGGCGATCTGGACCAGCAGCTTCTTGCTGAAGAGGTCCGCGAGCTTTCCCCACAGAGGGGTGGTGGCCGTCATGGCCAGCAGCGAGGCCGTCACGACCCAGGTGTAGGCGCTCTGGCCGCCGCCGAGGTCGGAGATGATCTCGGGCAGGGCGTTGGAAACGACCGTCGACGACAGAATCGCGACGAACATGCCGAGCAGCAGCCCGGTCAGCGCTTCCATGATCTGCCGGTGTGTCATCGGCGTGCCTGCGGGGGCTTCTGGAGCCCCGTGCTTGGCGTGGCCGCCCCGCACACCGGATGGTGTGGTCGTAGCCATTGAATTCCTTCTCTTTGCTTCTGTTACACGGGTGTACGGGTGTGCGAGTTGTCCGAGGGCTCGGTGCGGCAGTCGCCGCTGTGCCGTCCGGGGGTACACCCTCCGGAGCCGCGGCAGGAGAAGCTGTCGCGCAGCCGGGACAACAACGTGTTGAGCTGACCGACTTCTTCGTCGGACCAGTCGATGAGGTGGTCGGCGAACATCTCCGTCGTCCGCCGGTTCAGCTCGTCGATCAGCTCGTTTCCCGCGGGGGTCAGCCGCAGGATGCGGGACCGCTTGTCCGCCGGGTCCGGAGACCGTTCGATCCAGCCGCTCTCCACCACGTGAGTCACATGGCGGCTGGTCACCGACATGTTCACGGACAGGAGCTCGGCAAGCCGGGAGATCCGCATCTCGCCGTACTTGGCCAGCAGCATCAACACGGTGGCCGAGCCACCGGGACACTCGGCGGGCAGGATGCGGGCGAGTCCCCGCTTGACGGCTCCGACGGCGCTGAGCTGCCGGGCCAGTTCTTCGTACTGGCTCCGTGCTGCCACTGGCCCTCCAGGCGTTTCGCGAGGTCATCTTGTTGCTTAGGGCAACGATAGAAGCGGTTGGTTGCCGCAGGCAAACGAAATGGGCCTTGCAGAAGTAAAGGAACGCAAAAGGCTGTGTAGGTGCCGGGTCAAGCCTGCAGACCACAGCGCCGGAGCCCCGTCGAATGTGTTCCTCGACACAGGCCGAGAGGTGTGCGGGGGCGCATGGGGACGGCACGGAGCGCTCCGGCGGACGGGTGAAGGGGCCGTGTGCGCGGAGGAAGGGCATCAGGCCCCATGGACCCAGGGGTTGGGCGGAAGGCCTGCGTTCGCTAGTGTCCTGGCCCATGGCACACAACCCCCACGCCCCGCAGCCGGGCCCCGAGGGCACTCACGACCCGGCGGGCAGCACGCAGATGTTCCGCGCGTTTGTCGACGAGGGCGAGCCGCAGCGCATGCCGCAGCCCGTCGCGGCCTCGTCCGGCTCGAAGACCGGGGTGATCGTCGCGGTCGTCGCGGTCATCGTGGTCCTCGGCGCGGTCGCCTGGCTCGCGCTCGGCTGACCACCGCCCGTCCCCTTCGACGGCCGGACCGCGTGGCCCCTCTCCGGGGCCCGAGGGCCGGCCAGGCGTCCACGTGAGCGTGTACGCCCTCGCCGCTCCCGCGCCGCCCGTCGGCGCGGGAGCGTTCCGCGTCCACGGGCTGCCCGCCCGCCCCTCGGAAGGCCGGACATGCCGAGGCCGCCGGGGCGGCGCTCATGGCGTCCCGGCGGCCTCGGTCGGTGCGTGCCGACCCGTCAGGGGTCAGTCGGCGATGAGCCCCTCCCTGAGCTGGGTGAGCGTCCGGGTCAGCAGCCGGGAGACGTGCATCTGCGAGATGCCGACCTCCTCGCCGATCTGCGACTGGGTCATGTTGGCGAAGAAGCGCAGCATGATGATCTGCCGCTCGCGCGGGGCGAGCTTGGCCAGCAGCGGCTTCAGGGACTCGCGGTACTCGACGCCTTCCAGCGCCGCGTCCTCGTACCCCAGACGGTCCGCCAGCGAGCCCTCGCCGCCGTCGTCCTCGGGGGACGGTGAGTCCAGGGATGAGGCCGTGTAGGCGTTGCCCACGGCCAGGCCGTCGACCACGTCCTCCTCGGAGACCCCGAGCGCCTTGGCCAGCTCCGGCACCGTCGGTGAGCGGTCGAGCTTCTGGGCGAGCTCGTCGCTGGTCTTGGTGAGGGCGAGCCGCAGCTCCTGGAGCCGGCGCGGCACCCGCACCGACCATGAGGTGTCGCGGAAGAAGCGCTTGATCTCCCCCACGACGGTCGGCATCGCGAACGTGGGGAACTCCACGCCCCGTTCGCAGTCGAAGCGGTCGATGGCCTTGATCAGGCCGATCGTCCCGACCTGGACGATGTCCTCCATCGGTTCGTTACGGCTCCGGAACCGCGCCGCCGCGTACCGCACGAGCGGGAGGTTGAGCTCGATGAGTGTGTCCCGCACATAGGCCCGCTCAGGGCTGTCCGTTCCGTCGGGGCCCGAGGCGGGACCCAGCGCGGCGAGCCGCAGGAACAGGGAGCGGGACAGGGTGCGGGTGTCGATGGCTTCCGGCGAGCTGGTGAGCACGGCTGGTGCCGGCACGCTCTTCGTGAGCGTGAGCACCTTCGAGCTGCCCTGTTCTGCGGACATGCCACCCCCTTGAGGTCGCGGACGGTCGCGGTGGCCACGACCATCGGAGGAACGCAGCCTCCACCTGAATACCGGAGGTGGGGCTGCGGCAAACGCGGTTCCAGCAGAATGTCACATGTCGGCAACACGCTGTAGTGACTTGTCGACAACTCAGCGCCGAAACTGTGCAGGAAACAGGGGGTGTGAGGCTTTTACGCCCCCGGATCCCGTCCTCCCGGGGTCTACCCGTTCCGGTTACGCCTCGATCCTGTTTGCGGATCGCAGTCGGGCGAAACTTCTGGCCAGAAGCCTTGACACATGCATCTGGGAGACACCCAGTTCGGCGCTGATCTGGGACTGCGTCAGGTTGTTGTAGTAGCGCAGCAGCAGGATCCGCTGTTCGCGCTCGGGCAGCTGGACGAGCAGATGCCGGACCAGGTCGCGGTGTTCGACACCGGCCAGCGCAGGGTCCTCGTAACCGAGACGGTCCAGGAGTCCTGGCAGCCCGTCACCTTCCTGGGCCGCCTCCAGCGAGGTCGCGTGATAGGAGCGGCCCGCCTCGATGCAGGCGAGGACCTCGTCCTCGGAGATCTTCAGGCGCTCGGCGATCTCGGCGGTGGTCGGTGAGCGGCCGTGAGCGGTCGTCAGGTCCTCCGTGGCACCGGTGACCTGGACCCAGAGCTCGTGCAGCCGCCGTGGCACGTGCACGGTCCGTACGTTGTCCCTGAAGTAGCGCTTGATCTCGCCGACCACGGTGGGCATGGCGAACGTGGGGAACTGGACACCGCGTTCCGGGTCGAAGCGGTCGATGGCGTTGATCAGGCCGATGGTGCCGACCTGGACGACGTCCTCCATCGGCTCGTTGCGGCTGCGGAAGCGGGCCGCCGCGTACCGCACGAGCGGCAGGTTCGCCTCGATCAGTGCCGTGCGCACCCGGTGGTGCTCCGGGGTGCCGGGTTCCAGGTCCTTGAGCCGTCCGAACAGCACCTGGGTCAGTGCCCTGGTGTCCGCGCCCCGGGTTCTGGCCGGTGCGGTGGGGTCGGGGGTCTCGGTCTGGATGTCGTCCGTCTGGACGTTCTGGGGCGGGACTTGAGGCGCTGTACTGGCCGGCACGGTGTCGCCACCCCTTTGCGGTCAACTACGGTCAACTCATCCGTCAAAAGCGGTCATAGCATCACAAGACATGTCCACTGTGTGCAAGCACCGCATGGAGTCGTGTTGAGGGTGTTTTGGTTTAAACATGCCGAAAAGCCCCTCTCCTGTGGGGGAGGGGCCTGCGGGGCCGGTGATCCGAAAGGGTCAGAAGGGGTAGTCGGCGATCACCCAAGTGGCGAACGCGCGCCACTGTCCGGCCGCCGCCTGGTGCTCGGGGTTCTCGATGTACCGCTTGAGCGCGTCCTCGTCGGCGACCGCCGAGTTGATGGCGAAGTCGTAGGCGATGGGCCGGTCGGTGATGTTCCAGGCGCACTCCCAGAACCGCAGCTCGGGGATCTTCCCTTCGAGCTGCCGGAAGGCCTCCGCGCCCGCGACGACGCGCGGATCGTCCCGCTCGACGCCGTCGTTCAGCTTGAACAGGACCAGGTGGCGGATCATGGTGGCTCTCCTACTTCACGAGCTCGGACATGAAGTCTCCGACGCTCTGCGCGGCGCTGGAAACACCCTCGAACCCTATTTGAACGAGGTCGGCGCTCCGCTCGGGAGAGGTGATGATCGTGTACAGCACGAAGACCACAATCATGTAGAGCGCGATCTTCCTTGCTTGCACCACGGTCCGCCCCTCCCTTTCGATCACTCGTGCAGTCGGGTGATTCTAGCCGCACGTATGGCCGTATCCGCTGGCCGTTTTCCGATCACTGATGAGGCTTTTAGGGTCTAAGGACCCGTCGATTCAGGCCCTTTGTCGTCGGGTGCGGCTTACGGCAGGGAGGAGGATGGGGTGTGAGCCCGCAGCTCAGGCAGGAATGCGCGGGCCGAGGAACGGGACCTCCACGAGGTCCCCACCGCGTGACTTCCCCCGACCGCGGCGAGGACCTACGGTCCCCGTTCTCACCGGGGGAAGCGGCTTGTCCCCCCGATGCCGCTTCCCCCGACCTGACGTCCGAAGGGCCCGGCGCACCCTTAGGTTCTAGTGGTTGTCGCAACACCCCAGCTCAAGGGGTGCGATGGACTTCGAGATCCGCAAGGTGCGGACCACGGCTCAGGGGCCGGTGAA
>NZ_JBIWKH010000015.1:85159-286349 GCF_044765585.1 Streptomyces sp. NPDC102441 | reverse complement strand
CCGTTTCACCGGGGCCCTCCGGGCGCTTCCCTTCGTTCTTGCGTTTCCGACTCTATCAGACTCTTTCGTGTCCGATTCCCGGCCGAAGCGGGATCCTACTGATTCGCTTTCCAGTTCTTCGCTTTCGCGTTTCCCTTTCCGGCGAGTCCGACTTTACCAGACTCTTTTCCGTCCCGTTTCCGGTCCGAATTTGATTCCAGCGGCCTGCGGAGTGGCCTTTGCCTTTCGGCTGACTCGACTTTATCAGAAGCAATTCGGCCGAAGCGAATCCGGCTTACTGCTTGAAAGAGAAGAATCGATCGGCTCTGCGAGGACAACATCCTCCGCACGAGCGAGATGAACTTTAGACGTTCCTGAGCGAGTTGTCCAACTCGCTCGAACCGTTAAAATCTACCTCTCCACACAGGCTGTGTCAACAGACTTTGTGGGCGCCCTGAAGGCTAGCAGGTCAGCGGCTCCAGACGCACATCGGCCCTCAGGCCGCGGCGGGAAGCTCCGCACTGCGCTCTCCGGCTTCGAGGTCTCCCGTGTCCCCCGCTCGGGACGCGCGGCCTCCGAGGACATAGACGTAGACGAGGAACGCCAGCTCAGCGCCGATGCCGATGGTGATGCGAGCCCAGGTCGGAAGGCCCGACGGGGTGACAAAACCTTCGATGACTCCAGAGACGAACAGGACCAGCGCCAGACCGATGGCCATGCCTATCGCGGCTCGCCCCTGCTGAGCCAGCGCCGAGCGCCGGGTGCGCGGACCCGGGTCGATGACAGTCCAGCCGAGACGCAGGCCCGTGCCCGCTGCCACGAAGACCGCGGTGAGCTCGAGCAGGCCGTGTGGCAGGACGAGTCCGAGGAAGGTGTCCAGACGGCCGGCGGAGGACATCAGCCCGATGCCGACCGCCAGGTTGAGCACGTTGACGAAGAGGATCCAGAGCACCGGTATACAGAGGAACGCTCCCAGCACCAGGCACATGGCCGCCGCCTGAGCGTTGTTCGTCCAGACCTGGGCGGCGAACGAGGCGGCCGGGTGGCTGGAGTAGTACGTCTCGTACTCGCCGCCGGGCCGGGTCAGGGCGCGCAGCTCGTCCGGGGCCGCGATCGACGCCTGGACCTCCGGATGGGCGCCGATCCACCACCCGATGACCGCCGCCAGGAGTACGGAGAGCACCGCCGTCGGAATCCACCAGTGCCGCGAGCGGTATACGGCTGCGGGAAAGCCCGCTGTCAGGAAGCGCGCGGCGTCGCGCCACGAAGCGCGGCGGGTCCCCGTGACGGTGGAGCGCGCGCGGGCCACGAGCTGCGTGAGGCGCGCGGTCAGCATGGGGTCCGGGGCGCTGGACCGGATCAACGACAGATGAGTGGCAGTGCGCTGGTACAGGGCGACGAGTTCGTCCGCCTCCTCACCTGTCAGGCTTCGCCCTCGGTGCAGAAGGTGGTCCAGACGGTCCCACTCGGTGCGGTGGGTGTTCACGAAGACGTCGAGATCCATGGTCGGCTGCTGCTCCAGGCATGGGTGCGTACGGGTCCGTACTACGGCGGCGCGCTGCGGGCCAGCTTGGCAGACTGTGGTCCCGAGGGGCAGGGAAGGGCGACGAGGGGTGGGTGGCGATGAATGAGCTCGTAACCGGTGACGCGGTCGTACTGGGGTTGCAGCCGGCGCGGCTCCCCAGCCGGGCGTTGGCGATCTCCATCGATCTCGCGGTGCTCCTGACCGTTTTCGTCCTGCTGTCCATCGGTCTGGCGGTGGCGACCGTGACGCTCGACGAAGCGGCGTCCGCCGCGATCGCCGTCGCCACGTTTCTCCTGGTGCTGGTGGGCGGTCCGGTCGCGGTCGAGACGCTCAGCCATGGCCGTTCGCTCGGAAAACTCGCCTGCGGACTTCGCGTGGTGCGGGACGACGGCGGGCCGATCCGGTTCCGGCACGCGCTGGTGCGAGGTGCGATGGGACTCGTCGAGATCCTGGGGACATTCGGAGTCGTGGGCTGTATCGCTTCTCTGGTGTCCGCTCGTGGCCGTCGGCTCGGCGACGTGTTCGCGGGAACGCTCGTCGTACGTGAGCGGGTGCCGGCCGGCCGGGCTCTGGCCGTGCCTCCGCCCCCGCCCTGGCTGGTGGGACGTTTCGCGCAGCTGGATCTCTCGGGGGTGCCGGACGGTCTCTGGCTAGCCGTACGGCAGTACCTGACGCGGATGAATCAGCTCGACGCCGCGGTGGGCGTGTCCATGGGCGAGCGTCTCTCCACGGACCTCGTCGCGAGTACGGGCGTTCCGGTGCCGCAGGGGGTGCCGGCGGCCGCCTATCTGGCGGCCGTGGTGAACGAGCGGCAGGCGAGGGACATCCGGCGGGTGGCCGCGGCGGCGAGCCGCGGCAGCCAGGACGGGGCGCCCGTGGCCGGCCCCGTACCCGCCTTCGTGGACCGGGAGTTCCCCGATGACCGGTCGGCAGAATTCCGGCCGGGTGGGGCAGCCGCGCCATCGACGGCCCCCGCGGAGAAGAAGGGGACCGGTACCGAGGGGCAGGCCGCGACCGGCTTCGCCCCGCCCGCCTGAGCCCGGCCGGCCGGCCGGCCGCAGGGCTTACCTCCGGCCCTACCCCCAGCCTTGCCTCAAGCCCCCTGCCTCAAGCTCCGTCCGTCGCACCGGGCTTGGCCGAGGGTGGGGACTCGAGGTGCTCGAGTTCGATGCCCGGTGCCGCCAGCACCACGTCGCCCGCGATGTGCACGGCGTGCTGATCACCGGTGTCCAGGGCGTTGACCTGGTACTCGTCCACGATCAGGGGCCCGTTGTCAGTGGCGTGCGCTTCACTGTTCAGCAGCGACCAGGACTGGTCGACGGTGCGGGGGGCGAGAACCGGGTCCGTGAAGGTGACCAGACGGACACGGGTCGCGGGGGAAGCGGGGGTGAGGCGCAGGAGCCGGGCAGTGGCGACGAGGAAAGCGGGGGATGTGCCGGAGAAGGTGTGGGCGCGGACATTGCCTTCGGTGGCGTGAGTGCCGGTGGGATCGGTCCGTACCCAGGTGACCCCGTCGAGAGCGGCACCGCGGATCTGCCAGCTCGCCGCGTGCAGTTCGAGGCGGATGGTGCGGCCTAGCTCGTCCAGGACCAGATCGACGGAACCCAGGTGGGCGCCCGAGGGGGCCGTGGTCTGGGAGACATAGCGCCAGCCGGAGGGGCCGGGCGCGCAGTGGAAGTGTTCTTCGCCGAGGGGGGTGTGGTCGTGGAGATCGTGGAGCGAATAACGGCCGCGGGGCATGGGGTCCTTCGGGTTCCTCGGGCTGTGCGGGTGCGGTACGGGGCAGGCCCCCGGCACGGGGGTGCGGGGGCCTGCGCTCGGACCTGCTGCTGAGAGCTGCGCCGGCCGTCGGCCGACGGCCGGCTCAGTAGCGGTAGAGGTCGGACTTGTACGGGCCTTCCACCGGGACGCCGATGTAGTCGGCTTGCTCCTGGCGCAGGGTCGTGAGCCTCACGCCCAGCGCGTCGAGGTGGAGCCGGGCGACCTTCTCGTCCAGGTGCTTCGGCAGCACGTAGACATCGGTGGGGTACGCCTCGGGCTTGGTGAACAGCTCGATCTGGGCCAGGGTCTGGTCCGCGAACGAGTTGGACATGACGAACGAGGGGTGACCGGTGGCGTTGCCGAGGTTCAGCAGACGGCCCTCGGACAGCACGATCAGGACCTTGCCCTCCGGGAACTTCCAGGTGTGGACCTGCGGCTTGACCTCGTCCTTGATGATGCCGTCGATCTTCGCCAGGCCGGCCATGTCGATCTCGTTGTCGAAGTGGCCGATGTTGCCGACGATGGCCTGGTGCTTCATCCGGGCCATGTCGGAGGCCATGATGATGTCCTTGTTGCCCGTCGTCGTGACGAAGATGTCCGCGGTCTCCACCACGTCGTCCAGCGTCGCGACCTGGTATCCGTCCATCGCGGCCTGGAGGGCGCAGATCGGGTCGATCTCCGTGATGATCACCCGTGCGCCCTGGCCGCGAAGGGACTCCGCACAGCCCTTGCCCACGTCGCCGTAGCCGCAGACGACGGCGGTCTTGCCGCCGATGAGGACGTCGGTGGCGCGGTTGATGCCGTCGATCAGCGAGTGACGGCATCCGTACTTGTTGTCGAACTTCGACTTGGTGACAGCGTCGTTGACGTTGATCGCCGGGAAAAGGAGGGTGCCGTCGCGGTGCATCTCGTACAGCCGGTGCACACCGGTCGTGGTCTCCTCGGTCACGCCGCGGATCTCGGACGCCAGCTGGGTCCACTTCTGCGGGGACTCGCCGAGCGTGCGGTTCAGCAGGGTGAGGATGTAGGCGTACTCCTCACTGTCCGCGGTCGACGGGTCCGGAGCCTTACCGGCCTTCTCGAACTCAACGCCCTTGTGGACGAGGAGGGTGGCGTCGCCCCCGTCGTCGAGGATCATGTTCGGTCCGCCGGTCGGGGTGTTGGGCCAGGTCAGGGCCTGCTCCGTGCACCACCAGTACTCCTCCAGGCTCTCGCCCTTCCAGGCGTAGACCGGGACGCCGGCGGGGGCTTCCGGGGTGCCGTCCGGACCGACCGCGATCGCCGCGGCGGCGTGGTCCTGGGTCGAGTAGATGTTGCAGGAGGCCCAGCGGACCTCGGCGCCCAGGGCGACCAGGGTCTCGATGAGCACGGCGGTCTGCACGGTCATGTGCAGGGAGCCGGTGATCCGGGCACCGGCCAGCGGCTGGGCGGCGGTGTACTCCTTACGGATCGACATCAGGCCGGGCATCTCGTGCTCGGCGAGGGTGATCTCCTTGCGCCCGAAGGCGGCGAGGGAAAGGTCTGCGACCTTGAAGTCCTGGCGATTGGCGGCCGTCGTCATAACGGGCTGCTCCTCGTAGTGGGTCGAGGGTGGGCGGCTGGCTCTGCGGCGGCCACGGGCACACCAATGCCCGGGCGATCCGCAGTGCAGTCCGTCGGAGGCCCTCTCTCCCTCGGCCGGTCCGCTTCCGCGGGCCGATCGACCGCCATCAGCAGCGACGTCTGGTACTTCCCCGAATCTACACCGAACGGCCCAGTGAACCCCAGCCCGCCCGGGGGGCGGCGTGAGGTACGGGGCCGTTCGGGGCTGATGTTCAGCGGGTCAGTGGCCGGATCCCGCCGGAGCGTCGTCGGGATCGGGAGACGTGGGGCCGCCCGGGGTTTTACCCGGGTTGGTGCCGGCCGCTGCTGCCGCCTCGTCGTAGATGTCGGGTTCGAGATAGATGACCCGGGCGATCGGGACGGCCTCGCGGATCCGGTTCTCGGCGGCGTTGATCGCTTCCGCGACCTCGGCTGCCGACTCCTCGGCCCGCACCGCGATCTTGGCCGCCACCAGGAGTTCCTCCGGGCCGAGGTGGAGTGTGCGCATGTGGATGATGCGGGTGACGGTGTCCCCGTCGACCACCGAGGCCCGGATCTTCTCGACGTCCTCGACACCGGCCGCCTCCCCGAGCAGCAGCGACTTCGTCTCAGCGGCGAGAACGATCGCGATGACGATCAGCAGGATGCCGATGCACAGGGTGCCGATGCCGTCCCACACGCCGTTGCCGGTGCCCAGCGCCAGGCCGACACCGCCGAGGGCCAGGACCAGGCCGACGAGCGCGCCGAGGTCCTCGAGGAGGACGACGGGGAGCTCGGGCGCCTTGGCGCGGCGGACGAACTGGGTCCAGGACAGCTTGCCGCGGGTCTGGTTGGACTCCTTGATGGCCGTACGGAAGGAGAAGCCCTCGGCGATGATCGCGAAGACCAGCACGCCGACCGGCCAGTACCAGGCCTCGATCTCGTGCGGGTGCTTGATCTTCTCGTAGCCCTCGTAGATCGCGAACATGCCACCGACCGAGAACAGCACGATGGACACGAGGAAGGCGTAGATGTAGCGCTCGCGCCCGTAACCGAAGGGGTGTTGGGGAGTCGCCTCCCGCTGGGCCTTCTTGCCCCCGAGCAGCAGGAGTCCCTGGTTGCCGGAGTCCGCCAGTGAGTGGACGCTCTCCGCCAGCATCGATGAAGAGCCACTGAAGAGGAACGCCACGAATTTGGCCACTGCGATCGCGAGGTTGGCGGCGAGTGCCGCCACGATCGCCTTGGTTCCGCCTGACGCGCTCATGGGTGCGTGGTGTCCCTTCCTCGGTGCTGCGGCACGGGCGCCGCGCTACGGCCGGACATTGTTGCAGCCGCTGGTGCGGACGGTACGTCAGACCACGACGGTCGCACGGAAGAGCGTCCCCGTACCGGCCACTTCTACCGTTTCGTCCGCCGGGACGAAAACGGATTCGCCGGGGGCGAGAGCGATCTCTCCCGCCCGTGGGGAGCCTGCCGTGCAGAGCAGGATCTGCGCGGTGGCCGCCGTGAGGTCGACGGGGCCGCCGCCGGACGGCAGGACGTAACGCGACAGCCGGAATTCGTCGACCGGCGTCTCGTACACCTCCTCGCCGGTGGGCGCGGCCTCGGGGCGCAGGATGCCGGGCTCGGTGGCTTCGAAGCGGACGATGCGGAGGAGTTCCGGGACGTCGATGTGCTTGGGGGTCAGACCGCAGCGCAGCACGTTGTCGGAGTTGGCCATGATCTCGACACCCAGGCCGCCGAGATAGGCGTGCGGGACACCCGCGCCGAGGAACATGGCCTCGCCGGGCTGGAGTTGTACGTAGTTCAGCAGCATGGCCGCGATGACGCCCGGGTCGCCGGGGTAGTGGTGGGCGATCTGGGCGTACGGGGCGTGGGCGCCGCCGAGCCGTCCGGCTGCCTCGGCCGCCTCGGCGACCGTGTGCGCCATCTCGTCGGGGTCCGCGGTGAGGACCGCCGTGAGGACCTCGCGCAGCGCCCCCTCCTCCGGGCGGGCGCGGAGGAGGTCGACGTAGGGCTTGAGGGAGTCCACGCCGAGGGCCTCCATGAGGTCGGCGGCTTCGGCGGGCCTGCGGAAGCCGCACAGCCCGTCGAAGGGGGTGAGCGCACAGATCAGCTCGGGCTTGTGGTTGGCGTCCTTGTACGTGCGGTGCGGTGCGTCGACCGGGATGCCCCGGGCTTCCTCGTCCGCGTAGCCCTGCTGTGCCTGTGCGAGGTCCGGGTGGACCTGGAGGGACAGCGGGGCGCCGGCCGCGAGCAGTTTGAGGAGGAAGGGGAGGCGGGGGCCGAAGGCGCGGACGGCGGCGGCGCCGAGTTCGCGTTCGGGGTCGGCCGCGATGACGTCCGTGAGGGGCCGCTCGTCCGTGAGGAATCGCTCGTCCGTGAGGGGCCGCTCGTCCGCCCCGGTGCCCGCTCCGGCGGGGCGGGTGAGGCGGGAGGGGGCGCCCGGGTGGGCTCCCATCCACATCTCGGCCTGCGGTTCGTCGGTCGGGGGCGTGCCGAGCAGCTCGGGGATGGCCGTGGTGGAGCCCCAGGCGTAGGGGCGCACGGTGTTGGAGAGCCGGTCCATGGAGATGTGTCCTCGTGGGATGCGCGGGCGTGGACGCCCAGGGGATGGCGGGCCTCAGGCCCGGTTGTCGGAGGCCAGGGAGGCGTAGACGGCGGCGAAGTCGGTGACCGCGAGGAGCTCGGCGAGGGCTTCGAGCTCGCTGCCCTCCTCGGGTTCGAGCTCGCTGATGGCCGTGTCGTGGCTCAGGGCCAGTTCACGAGCGGCCGGGCTCGCGGTCAGGCCGCCGGTGGGCCGGTCACGGAGCAGGACGACACGGGCCCGCATGGCTTCGGGCTCGTCCACCCGGTCCCGGAAGAAGTCGTCGGGGTCGGCCCCCGCGGCGAACGCTCCGGCGAGCAGCCCTCCGTGGGAGGGCAGTGCCTCCGGCAGCTCGGCCACGAGGGCGGGGCGGCCCGCGAGCTCGGCCAGGACGGCGGCGAACCGGCGCCCGACGGGGCCGGCGGCCTCACCCTCCGTCCAGACGAGGGGCAGGCTGTCGGCGAGTTCCGCGGCGAGTGTCTTGGCCGGGTTGCTGTACGTGGCGACGGCCGGCCCGCAGCGCTCCGCGGTGCGGTCGAGGCGGTCGGCGACCTTCTGCAGCGCTTCCGGGGGAGCTTCGATCAGGCCCACGCGGTCCAGCAGGGCGAGCAGGGGGGTGAGCAGGGCCCAGAGCGTTCCGGGGCCGGCCGCCGAGGTCTCGGCGTCGTACTCGCCGTACGGGGCGGCGGCCATGGGCACGACGAGTCCGTGGGCCCCGTCGACGGCTTCCCGCAGCGGGGACCGTACGGGCGCGACGGCTACGACCGTGCAGCCGCGGCGGTACGCCTGCTCGGCGAGCAGCGCGAGGCCGGGTTCCGAACCGTCGGCCGTGGCGATGAGCAGCAGGTCGACGGATCCGGCCCAGCCGGGCAGCGCCCAGCGCAGTGCTCCGGCGGCGGCCGCGACCCCGGTGGGCCGGATCGCGGTGACGGGCGCGGAGGCGCCCGCGAGGGCGCCGATCAGGTCGGCGACGCCGGACGCGGCGGTGCCGGGCCCCGCGACGAGGACGGCGCGGGGCCGGCCCTCGGGGGCCAGAGCGCCGATTCCCGCCTCGGCGGCGTGCCGGGTGGCGGTGCGGACGCGGGCTCCGGCCTCGGCGGCACCGCGCAGCAGACCTCGCCGGTCGGCTCGGGCCAGGGCTTCCGGTGCGTCGAGCAGCGACTCGTCGAGCATGGTGGTGGGCCTCCGATCACCGTGCTGATCAGGGTGCGGGTTACGCGGGGCGGCGGGCCTCGTCGACGAGGAGCACCGGGATGCCGTCCCGCACCGGGTAGGCGAGACCGCAGTCGGCGCCGGTGCAGACCAGCTCGGGGCTTTCGGCCGCGGACCGGTCGTCGAGCCCGGCGTGGCAGGCCGGGCAGGCGAGGATCTCCAGAAGGCCGGCTTCGAGCGGCATGGGGTGGGTCCCTTCGGGCATGCGGTGCGGATCCGGTCCGGACCCGGTTCGGGTCCGCGGAGCTAGGGCCTGGTCAGCCTACCGCCGGGCCGGGAGGGTCGCGGCCCGGCAGGCCCCGTCCGACCGGGCATGCGTCGGCGGCGTGCACGCGGCGGACGGGGCGGGTCTCGTGGTCGCACCGCACACGCGTGCTCCCTGCACACGTGTACCCCGACGCGTACCGGTCACGCGCGGACGAGGGCGAGGACCTCGTCGCGTACAGCTGTCATGGTCTTCGCGTCCCGTGCCTCGACGTTCAGGCGCAGAAGCGGCTCGGTGTTGGAGGCGCGGAGGTTGAACCACCAGTCGGTGCTGGTCACCGTGAGGCCGTCGAGCTCGTCGAACCGCACGTCGTCGCGGTGGTCGTACGCCGCCCTGATCGCCGCCAGCCGGCCCGCCTGGTCGGCCACGGTGGAGTTGATCTCGCCGGAGCCGCTGTACCGGCCGTACTGGTCGAGGAGCCCGGAGAGCGGGCCGTCCTGGCCGCCGAGTGCCGCGAGGACGTGGAGGGCGGCGAGCATGCCGGTGTCGGCGTTCCAGAAGTCGCGGAAGTAGTAGTGCGCGGAGTGCTCGCCGCCGAAGATCGCGCCGTGCTCCGCCATCTCGGCCTTGATGAAGGAGTGGCCGACGCGGGTACGGACGGGGGTTCCGCCGTTCTCGCGTACGACTTCGGGGACCGACCAGGAGGTGATCAGGTTGTGGATGACGGTGCCCCTGCCGCCGTTGCGGGCCAGCTCGCGGGCGGCGACCAGGGCCGTGATCGCGGACGGGGACACGCCTTCGCCGCGCTCGTCGACGACGAAGCAGCGGTCGGCGTCGCCGTCGAAGGCGAGGCCGAGGTCGGCGCCCTCGGCGAGGACGCGGGCCTGGAGGTCGACGATGTTCTTCGGGTCGAGGGGGTTCGCCTCGTGGTTGGGGAAGGTGCCGTCGAGCTCGAAGTACATGGGTACGAGGTCGAGGGGGAGGCCGGCGAAGACGGTGGGGACGGTGTGGCCGCCCATGCCGTTGCCCGCGTCCACGACGACCTTGAGCGGCCTGATCCCGGAGAGGCCGACGAGGCCCAGGAGGTGCGCGGCGTAGTCGGTGAGGGTGTCGCGCTCGCTGACCGTGCCGGGGGTGGTGAGGGCCGTGCCGGGGAGGCCGTGCTCCGACCACTGCTCGACCAGCGTGCGGATCTCGGTGAGGCCGGTGTCCTGGCCCACGGGCGCGGCCCCGGCGCGGCACAGCTTGATGCCGTTGTACCGCGCCGGGTTGTGCGAGGCCGTGAACATCGCTCCGGGCAGGTCCAGTGCCCCGGACGCGTAGTACAGCTGGTCCGTCGAGCAGAGCCCGATGAGGGTCACGTCGGCGCCGCGTGCGGTCGCACCGCGGGCGAACGCGGCGGCCAGGCCGGGTGAGGACGGCCGCATGTCGTGGCCGATCACGATGGCGTCCGCGTCGGTGACCTGGACGAACGCGGCTCCGAACAGTTCGGCGAGCGGCTCGTCCCACTGGTCGGGCACGACTCCGCGCACGTCGTACGCCTTCACGAGCTGCGACAGGTCAGCAACCACGGCCGGTCCTCCTGGGGGTCTTTACGGACCGCCCAAACTACCCGGCGCCCCCGGACAGCCGGTCAGGGGAGCATCCATCCCAGCACCGCCGTGCTCTGGGCCATCACGACCAGGCACATCACCAGCAGCAGGCCGAGGCTCCACGGCAGGACCTTGCGCAGCAGATCGCCCTCCCGCCCGGCGAGACCGACGGCGGCGCAGGCGATCGTCAGGTTCTGCGGGGAGATCATCTTGCCCAGCACTCCCCCGGAGCTGTTGGCGGCGGCGAGGAGCTCCGGGGAGAGTCCGGACTCCCGTGCGGCGGACACCTGGAGCGCGCCGAAGAGGGCGTTGGCCGAGGTGTCGGATCCGGACACGGCGACGCCGAACCAGCCGAGCACCGGTGAGAGGAAGGCGAGTCCGGCACCTGCCGCGGCGACGGACTGGCCGATGGTGGCGGCCTGTCCGGAGAGGTTCATGACGTAGGCGAGGGCGAGCACGGATGTCACGGTGAGGATCGCGTAGCGCAGTTCGTGCACGGTGGCCGCCCACTCCCGCGCGGCGGTGCCGGCCCGTACGCCGATGACGACGGCCGTGATGAGGCCGGCGAACAGGACGAGGGTGCCGCCGGTGCCGAGGAGCGGGAGGGAGAACACGTTGGCGCCGACCGGTTCGCCGTCGGGTCCCGCGACGTCGAGGAACGGCCAGTCGAAGACGCGCGTCGCCTCGGCCAGCAGCCGCTTGACGGGCGGGATCTGGGCGGCCGAGAACACCGCGACGATCAGCGCGTACGGGGCGTAGGCGCGCAGCACCTCGCGGCGCGGGTCCTCCTGGTCCAGGTCCTCGCTGCGTACGCCCGTCAGCACGGCCGCGCGTACGGGTTCGTCGGCGGGCCGGCGAGCGGCGGGGACGGCGATCAGCGCGCCGGCGCCGACGAGCGCCGCCGCGATGTCGGCGAGCTGCGCGGAGACGAAGTTGGACGCGGCGAACTGTGCGACGGCGAAGGCCACTCCGCAGACGAGCGCGGGCGGCCAGGTCTCCCGCAGCCCTCGTTTGCCGTCGACCAGGAAGACCAGGATCAGCGGGACGACGAGCGCGAGCAGCGGGGTCTGGCGGCCGACGACCGTGGCGACGTCGTCCAGCGGAAGGCCGGTGACCTGGGCGAGCGTCACCACGGGGGTGCCCATGGCACCGAAGGCGACGGGCGCGGTGTTGGCGACCAGGGAGACGACGGCGGCCTTCACCGGGTCAAAGCCGAGTGCGACGAGCATGACGGAGCAGATCGCGACGGGGGCGCCGAAGCCGGCCAGCGCCTCCAGGAGCGCGCCGAAGCAGAAGGCGATGACCAGGGCCTGGATGCGGGGGTCGTCGGAGACCCGGCCGAAGGAGCGCCGCAGGATGTCGAAGTGCTGGGTGCGGACGGTCATCCGGTACACCCAGAGGGCGTTGACGACGATCCACATGATGGGGAAGAGCCCGAAGAGGACACCTTGTGCCCCCGCCGACAGGGTCTGCCCGACGGGCATGCCGAACGCCAGCCAGCCGACGAGCACGGCGACGGCGAGCCCGATGAGTCCGGCGCGGTGGGCCTTCATACGGACGGCACCGAGCAGAACCAGGACGGTCACCAGTGGCAGGGAAGCGACGAGAGCGGACAGACCGAGCGAATCGGCTACGGGTTCGAGTTGCTGGACAAACACACAGACCTCCCCGGATTCCGTGATGCGGAAGCGATCTCTCACGGGTGGGGGAATGGTCGTGTCCGCGACAAGGCAGCGTCAATGCTCCGTACCGGAAAACTTCTTCAGGACCGGGAGTGGCGGGTGGGACCGGTGGGGCGGAAGGGGTGTCAGGAGTCCGGGGAGCGCAGCACCCGGAGATGCCCACGGCGCGCGACCTCGACCGGGTCCGCCGCCCGGGGGCCCCTGCCGCCCTGCTGCCGGTCCTGGGGCCGGGCCGCCTCGCGCACGGCGTTGGCAAGCGCTTCGAGATCGTCGCCGCTCGGCCGGGTGGGGGCCGAGGGGTCGGAGAGCCGGACGACTTCCCAGCCGCGCGGCGCGGTGAGCCGCTCACCGTGCTCGGCGCAGAGGTCGTAGCAGTGGGGCTCGGCATAGGTGGCGAGCGGGCCGAGGACCGCGGTCGAGTCGGCATAGACGTACGTCAGTGTCGCGACGGCGGGACGGCCGCACGCGGTTCGCGAACAGCGACGTACAGGGCTCACGATGTTGGACGGTACCGCACTCTTGAACGGGCTGCGACGACTCTCCCTCAGCTCACCCCACCGTGTCGCCCCGCGGGACGGCCCCGGAGCTGCTCGGCGCAACCGTTCCGACCTGCGCGGCAGCCGGTGCGCGCGGGCCGGGCCGGGCCCGCCGGGGAGAACACGAGCGGTCATTCGACGGGGATACGCGATCGGAGTACGGACCGGAACCGCACTCGATCCTGGCCGAAATGTTCATGTCGGGACACACGGCGGCCCGGCTGGAAAGCCGTGATCGCCCCGGCCCGAGGAGGGTTACGCTGCGTCGGTGATGGACCGTCCCGTACCGCCCCACCCGTCCGAGCCGCGGCCCCGCCGCCGCGACCGCCATGGCCGCGGTATGCGCGGACCGGTCGCCCCGCCGCAGGTGCCGCTGTCCGTCAGCAGGCCCGAGAGCTTCCGGGATCTCGTCCAGGATTCGGTGGAGCGGCTGGAGCGGCGCTGGCCGCAGCTGACGGACGTCGACTTCCTGGTCCTCGATGTGCCGGGTTCGCTCGACGAGACGGTGCCCCTGGGGCGCGCGCGGCCCGCCGCGAAGGGACAGCCCGCCCAGATCGTCGTCTACCGGCGCCCCGTCGAGATCCGCACCAAGAACCGCGACGAGCGCGCTCTGCTGGTGCACGAGGTCGTGGTGGAGCAGGTCGCGGAGCTGCTCGGCCTCTCGCCCGAGTCGGTCGACCCGCGCTACGGGCAGGACTGAGCCGCCGCTCCCGCTCTCAGTCGTCCAGGACCGACAGGTCCTGTTCCGCCTCGGGCACCTCGACCGTGCCCCCGTCGTCCGGCAGCGTCTGCACGGTGAACATGTCGATGCCGTCCTCCGCGACCGTGAGCGTGCGGGCGGCGTGCACCGGGCCGCCCGACTCGGTCTCCACCGTCAGGGCGTAGCCGCCCTTGAGGCCGGCCGGGGCCTGGGGCGTGACCTCGAGTGTCGTGCCGCCCTTGACCGTGTACGTCTTGACCGTCGCCTCGCCACCCCCGCTGCCCGCCGACGCCGTGACCTTGACCTTGGCCGTTTCACCCGGCGCCGTCAGGGAAAGCACCGAGCCCTTCGCCCTGTTGTCGGCGACACTCGCCCGCTCGCCCACTGGGCCGGTGGCCGGGATGAACGCGACCTCCTGCTTGGCACCGGTGCCCCGCACCACGCGCAGCGCGGCGACCACCGGCGTCGTACCGCCGTCGGCGGGGGTCACACGGAGCGAGCCGGGCTCGCCCCGTGTGACGTCCTTGAGGTCGACGCTCGCGGTCATCTGCGACTTGATGTGCAGGGTGTCGTGCCCGGCCGGTGAGAAGGTCCCGCTCTTACCCACGAGCTGGACCTTCACATCGGCGTCGTCCTCCCCGGGTGCGAACGCCACCAGCCTTACGGAGGTGGCGTCGGCCGGGATCCCCGGCAGGATCTGGGTGCCCGCCGGGTCGGCGGAGGCGGCCAGCCAGTCGCTGCCCACCTCGTCCTCGGCTCCGCTCACGACCGCGCCGACCCGCCCCGACCGGGTGGTGACGTGGACGGTCACGTTCTCGGCGGCCTCGCTGGTCAGGGTCGAGATCAGCATCGGGACGCTCGACCGCGCGGGGACGGTGATCCCCTCCCCGACATCGGACTTGAGGGGGCCGTCGGCGCCGTACAGCTCGATGTCCGCGACGGCGGCGGTGTCGTCGGGGTTGGTGAGGTGGACGTAGTCCTGACGGGTCTTGCCGGTACTCGCGCCCGGGAACCAGAAGTCCGTGTCGGGAGCGGTGCAGCTGACGCCGAGCAGACCTCGGGCACTGCCCGCGGCGGCCATGGTGGTCTGCTGGGCGGTCCAGCCGGGGGCGAACGCGCCGGTGGCGGTGCCGACCAGCGCGGGGGCCCCGGACTTCGCGGTCTCGGCGGTGGACGGCTTGCCGAGGTCCTTCAGGGAGATGACAGGCTTGCTGTCCGCCGCCGCCTTCTCCTCGTCCTTGTCGTCCTTCTCCTTGTCGTCCTTTTCCGCGTCCGCGGGAAGGGCTTCGGCCGCCTTCAGCTCGGCGGCGCCGGCCTCCGCGCCGCTCTTCCCCGCCGGGGTGAAGGACGTGTACGTCGTCTCGGCCAGCTCGGACGTGCTCGGTGCCGGGCAGAGCAGACTGGAGCGCTCGACGGGAAGCCGGGCAGCGGCCTTCGCCTCCGTCGCGCCCTCGTCGCCGGGCACGGTGAGCGCGGCGAAACCGGTGACGGCGGCGAGGGCGACGACGCCCGCGATGAGGGACAGGGGGGTGGACTTCACTCGGACTCGCCTCGCGATGCGTTGCCGTTGCCGTTGCCGTGCGGCGGCCACGGGTCCTGGCCCGGGGTCGCGTTCTCGTCGTGCCCGTCATGCCCGTCGTACGGGGCGGCTTCGCCCGTCCCCGTGGCGTAGGGCTGCTGCTGGGGGTAGCCGTACGGGTCGTAGGCGCCCTGCTGCTGGTACGGGTCCTGCTGGTACGGGTCCTGCTGATAGGGATCGGCCTGGTAGTACTGGCCGGCGTCCTGCCCGCCCTGGTACTGGCCGTAGTCGGCGCCCTGGTACTGCTGCGCGTCCCACTCCCCGTAGTTCTGCTGCGGGACGGCCGCGTAGGTGCCGGTGCCGTCCTGGTCCCCCGGGACCGCCGCATACGTGCCGGTGCCGTCCTGGTCCCCCGGAATCACCGCATACGTGCCGGTGCCGTCCTGGCCCGCCGGGACCGCCGCGTACGGATCCACGCCGTCCTGGACATCCGGGACCGCCGCGTACGGGTCGGCGCTCTGCTGCGCCGGGATGTACTCCCCCGGCGTCTGTCCCTGAACGACCGGCTCCGCCCCGTCGTACCCGGGCATCGTGCCGTCCTCCGCGTACGCCGTCCCCACGGCGTCGTCGCCCGCCGCCGTACCTTCCGCCTGGGCCGCCGCGCGCAGCCTGCGGGCCCGCCGCCCCTCTCCGGCGACCGGTTCGGCCGCGACGGCCTCGGGCTCCTCGGGCAGGTCGTCGTCGATCTCGCGGCGGCGGCCCGGCAGGGCCAGCACCACCAGGACGACACCGAGCGCCACCTGCGCCCAGACCCAGGCGGTGTGGGTGACAGGCGCGTCGTAGGTGAGGTCCAGCGTGCCGCCCCCGGCGGGCAGCTCGAAGCCCTGTGCCCAGCCGTCCACGGTCTTCGGGGTCAGCGCCCGGCCGTCCAGCGTGGCCTGCCAGCCCGGGTCGGCGGCGTCGGCGATCCGCAGAACCCGGCCGGAGCCGCCCGCGGGGATCTCACTGTGCGCCTCCACGGCCAGCGATCCGACGGATACGGGCTCGGCGCCGTCGCCTTCGCCGGAGGGGATGATCGCGAGCCGGGAGACCTGGCGGTCGACCCGCCACAGGGCGCTGCCGTCCAGCTGGCTGAGCCGGCTCAGACCCGGGGTCGAGTCCAGCACCCGGCTCATCTCACGGGGCGCCCCGTCCCGTACGAGTACGTAACGGATCGCGAAGCCGCTGAGCTGGCTGCCCTGGTCGGCGCCGGAGCCCGCGACCAGGTTGGCGACGACCTTGTCGAGGTGGGTGTTGCTGCCGCCGGCCTCGGTGAGCTCGGCATCGCCCAGCCGGGCGCCCGAGCCGCGGACCAGGGTGTAGGAGACGGCGGCGGGGGACGTGCCCCCGAGCACCAGCGTGCGGGCCTGGTCGCGGGTGCTGCTCTCCTCCGCGACGAAGGCGGGCACCTGCACCGGGTCGCGGCGCTCCACCGGACCGGCCGCGCCGCCGATCATCCAGCCTGCCGCGGCCAGGACAGGGGCCAGCCCGGCGGCCAGGGCGATCAGCGCGGCGACCGGCTGACGCCAGCCGAAGCTCAGCGCGGCGACCCGGACCCGGGCGCCGTCCGCGCCGAGCAGCGCGGCGGTGAGCAGTGCGATGCCGTAGACGAGCGTGGCGGGCCCGGCCCAGGTGGAGCCGTTGGAGATCCCCGCGAAGACCAGGGAGACGAGCACGACGGCCCAGGCGGCGCGGATCGCGAACTGCCGCTCGCCGCGCAGCAGGGCGGCCAGCGCCGCCAGCACGATGCCCAGCAGCAGGACGCCGCCGGCGGCCTTGGGGCCGCCGGGGCTGATGCCGAGCAGGTCGAGGGCGGACGCCGTGCCCGTGCCGATGTCGAGCCCGGCCTCCTTCAGGAAGTTCGACGGGCTGGTCAGCAGGGACAGCGACCAGGGCGCGAGGACCAGGACCGGGGTGCCGATGGTGGCCAGGAAGCGCAGTCCGTACGCGGTGATGTCGCTCCGGCGCAGCACGAGCACCCCGAGGCCGAGGACCACCGCGAGCGGCCAGACGATCGGCGTGAAGGCCGTCGTGAAGGTGAGCAGCAGGGTGTACGCCCAGGTGGCGCGCCAGCTGCCACGTGCGGTGGAGCCGTCGCCCCGCATCCCGTGCGCGGCGACGGCCGCGCGGGCGATCAGCGGAAGCAGGACCGCCAGGACCGCTGTGCCGAGCCGCCCGGTGGCCAGCGCTCCGGTGGCGGCGGGCAGGAAGGCGTACGCGACGCTCGCCCAGGCCCGCAGGAGCCGGGACTCGATCAGCGGCCGGGAGGCGAAGTACGCGGTGAGCCCGGCGAGCGGGACCGAGCAGACGAGCAGGAGGGTGAGCGCGAAGCCCGTGGAGCCGAGGAACAGCGCCGACAGGGCGGCGATGACACCGAGGTAGGGCGGGGCGGACTGGGTTCCGCCGGTACCGACGGCGTGCCAGCCGTCCGCGTAACGGCCCCAGAGGTCGGAGACGTCGGCGGGGGCGGGCAGCAGCGCACCGCCCGCGAGAGCCCCGCTGCCGAGCAGACCCCGGCAGGCCACCAGCGAGACGAGAAGGAGGAGCGCGAAGAGCACGGGGCCGGGCTTGCGGCCCATCTTCTTGAGCCGTGCGAACTGTTCGATCTCCAGGAAGTCGGCGTCGTCACCGCCGGGACCGGACTCGACCGCTCCGTGCCGTGAGCCGCCGGAGTCGGAGTCGGTGCTGCTGCCGAAGTTGCCGGCGACCTGTTCGACGGTGGCCCGGACCGTGGCACCGGGCGGCGGGAAGAGCGACCGCAGCTCGGCCGCGTCCACCGCTCCTCCCTTGCGGGCACGGCGCGCGGCGAGGATCCGCCCGGGGCGCAGCAGGGTGCCGAAGAGTCCGGCGACCTCGTCGAGCGCCTGCCCCGGCACCTTGCCGACGAGGTAGGCGAGGGTGCGGAGCAGGGTGCCCACGGCCAGGCGGAGCAGGGCCCACGGCAGCTGTTTGCCGCGTGCGTTGACGAGCATCGTGTAGACGGCACCGGCCTTGTCGACGCGGTGCGGGCTCGCGACGGAGCGTCCGGCGCAGTCGATCGGGCGGCGTTCCCTGGCGGAGGCCTCGGCGTGCCGCAGGACGGCGTCGGGGGCGACGAGCACCCGGTGTCCTGCCATGTGGGCGCGCCAGCAGAGGTCGACGTCGTCGCGCATCAGCGGGAGCCTGCGGTCGAATCCGCCGAGCTCCTCCCAGACGTCGCGGCGCACCAGCATGCCCGCGGAGGAGACGGAGAGCACGGTACGGACCTGGTCGTGCTGGCCCTGGTCCTGTTCGCGGCGGTCGAGGCCGGTCCAGCGGCGTCCGCTGTTGGCGATGGAGACACCGACCTCGAGGAGCTGCTTGCGGTCGTACCAGCCGCGCAGCTTCGGACCGACGATCGCGGCGTGCGTGTCGTTGTCGACGACGCGGAGCATCTCGGCGAGCGCGTCAGGCTCGGGAGCGCTGTCGTCGTGCAGCAGCCAGAGCCACTGGACGGGTTCGCCGTGCGGAAGCTCGGGCAGGTCGTACGCGTCGTCGCGCCAGCTGCGGGTGACCGGGTCCCAGCCGCTGGGGCGCTTCAGGTAAGGCAGGTCGTCGGGGGTGAGGACACCGGCCGTGCGGGTCGCCTCCTCGACGGCGGTGCCGAAGCTCGTACGCCGTGCGAGGTGGAGGACGCGCTCGCCGCCGAGCGCCTCGGTGACCAGGCGGGCGGAGTCGTCGGCGCTGCCGGTGTCGGCTGCGACGACGTTCTGCACGGGGCGCTCCTGCCCGAGCAGGCCGCCGAGCACATGGGGCAGCCAGCGTGCGCCGTCGTGCGAGACGAGCACGGCGGTGACGACATGCCGGGGGAACTCTGGGGCGGCGGCGGCCTCGTTCGGCGCCGCCGAGTGGCTGTGCACGGACATCGGGGTACGGGCCCTCCGGCCGGGTCCGGAGGGGGTTCCCCCCGGGGGCTGCATCGGTGTACACGCCCGCCCCGGCGGGGCGTTGGCGCGTCTCTCGGACGGGGCCCCACACTAACGGTACGGATGTCCGCCCCGCGCCGGGCGGTTGACCGGCGGAAACCGGAGGCACCCGGAGACGGCCCCACATGCCGATGGCCCGGTGGCCGCACCCTGCGTACAGGGTGCGGCCACCGGGCCATCGCGGTCCGGCATCCGAGTGCGCGTCCGAGTGCGCGGCGTCAGATGGCTGCCTTCTTCAGGCGCCGCCGCTCACGCTCGGAGAGGCCTCCCCAGATCCCGAACCGTTCGTCGTTGTTGAGGGCGTACTCAAGGCATTCGGAACGGACTTCACAGGCGAGGCAGACCTTCTTGGCCTCGCGGGTGGAGCCGCCCTTCTCAGGAAAGAAGGACTCGGGGTCGGTCTGGGCGCACAGCGCGCGCTCCTGCCAGCCGAGCTCTTCGTCCGCGTCCTCGACCAGCAGTTGCTGGAACAGCTCGGTCATGTGCGCCCCTCGTCTGTCTCTTGCGTCCCCGTGATGCGGCCGTTATCCCGGCCGAACGACACGAGTGAAATTACAAGTGTGTAGCTTCGGGCCAGTCAAGCGAAGATCTGCTATTGGCCTCGGTATTCACTCTGCGGAACCAAGCCTATGCGGTAAGTGTTCAAATCGCCAAAAACCTGACATATGCCATCGGCGTCATCCAGTCCCGCTTCCCACCGGGTGAGACGAGCGAGGCGGTCCGGATGTTTCGATTTGATCACCGGAGCGACCAAGATCACAGTAGGGTCACGGACCCTCAGCCGCGTTTACGGACACACTCGATGCGCCACCTTGCCCCGACCATGGGTGCCAAAACCTTTCTCCATCCGCCGCAACCGGATGGGGTGAAACATTGCCGCCAAATCGGGCATTGGGTTGACAAGGGGCGGACGCAGCCGGTCTTCTTGACCGTATGCAGGCGACCGCAGTGACGTACCCGACCCACACCCGTGGGTTCCGTACGGCTGTCCAGGCCCGCTGTTGCTGTTCCAGCTGTCACAGCTGTTGAAGCCGTAGCGCTCCAGCTCTGATCCAGCTTCGTTTCATCGCATTCCGGTCTCCGCGACCCCCCGCACGCGCACCCACATGCCGAGGAACCACCGCACCCATGAACAGCGACAGCGACCTTTCGATCGCCGGCGACATCCTTGAGGTCCAGCACCTTCTCCAGCCGGCCGCCCCCCATCCCTCCACCGTGGCCGGGTTCGCCGGACTGGCCCGGTCCATCGCCGCGGACCGCGCGCGGTGGGCGCCCCTCGTCCGGTACGACACCACGACCCGCTGGTACCACCGCCTCCAGGAGGTTCCCCGAGCTCTCGGCTCCGCTCGAGCAGGGGAGGCCCCGATGGGCTACGAGGTATGGCTGCTGAGCTGGGTCCCCGGCCAGGGCAGCGGACGCCACGACCACGGCCTCTCCTCCGGCGTACTCACGGTCCTGGAGGGCGAGTTGACCGAGCACACGGCACGGGGGGCGCAGGCCCTGAAAGCGGGCGCGCAGCGCGTCTTCGCCCCGGGGTACGTCCACGAGGTCGTCAACGACTCCCTGGAACCCTCCGTCAGCCTGCACATCTACTTCCCCGGCCTGACGGACATGCCCATGCATGCGGCACAGTGCGCCCCGGCCGCCCAGGACGCCGTCCCGGCCTGACACCACCCCCCACAACGATCAGGCTCCGCCTGCCACACTGTCGGGCATGCGCATTGTGGTTCTGGCCGGCGGTATCGGTGGTGCTCGTTTCCTGCGTGGCCTCAAACAGGCCGCGCCCGACGCGGACATCACGGTGATCGGAAACACCGGCGACGACATCCATCTGTTCGGACTGAAGGTCTGCCCCGACCTCGACACCGTGATGTACACCCTCGGCGGTGGCATCAACGAGGAGCAGGGCTGGGGGCGTACCGACGAGAGCTTCCGGGTCAAGGACGAGCTCGCGGCGTACGGGGTGGGGCCCGAGTGGTTCGGCCTCGGCGACCGTGACTTCGCGACCCATATCGTCCGTACGCAGATGCTCGGCGCGGGCTATCCGCTGAGCGCCGTCACCGAGGCCCTCTGTGCCCGGTGGAATCCGGGAGTCCGGCTGATCCCGATGTCCGACGACCGCGTCGAGACGCATGTGGCGGTGGACGTCGACGGCGAGAGCAAGGCCGTCCACTTCCAGGAGTACTGGGTGAAGATGCGCGCCTCCGTGCCCGCGCAGGCAGTCGTGCCGGTGGGCGCCGAGCAGGCCAAGCCCGCACCGGGCGTCCTGGAGGCCATCGCCGAGTCCGACGTCATCGTCTTCCCGCCGTCGAACCCCGTCGTCTCGGTGGGCACCATCCTCGCCGTGCCCGGCATCCGGGAGGCGATCGCCGAGGCCGGCGTTCCCGTCGTCGGGCTCTCCCCCATCGTCGGCGACGCGCCCGTACGGGGCATGGCCGACAAGGTGCTGGCCGCTGTGGGCGTCGAGTCCACCGCCGCGGCCGTCGCCCAGCACTACGGTTCCGGCCTGCTCGACGGCTGGCTCGTCGACAGCGTGGACGCGGGAGTGGTCGACGAGGTCGAGGCGGCGGGGATCCGCTGCCGCGCCGTTCCGCTGATGATGACGGACCTCGACGCCACCACCGAGATGGCCCGGCAGGCCCTGGTACTGGCCGGGGAGGTACGGGCATGAGAGGCGGGCCGGACGGCGCGGCACCCTCGTACCGGGTTTGGGCCCTGCCCGGGATGCCCGAGGTGCGGGAGGGCGACGACCTCGCGAAGCTGATCGCCGCCACGGAGCCCGGCCTGGTGGACGGCGATGTCCTGCTGGTCACCTCGAAGATCGTCTCCAAGGCGGAGGGCCGGATCGTCGAGGCCACCGACCGGGAGGCGGCGATCGACGCCGAGACCGTCCGGGTGGTCGCCCGGCGCGGGACGCTCAGGATCGTGGAGAACCGGCAGGGGCTCGTCATGGCCGCGGCCGGGGTCGACGCCTCGAACACCCCGGCCGGGACGGTCCTTCTGCTCCCCGAGGACCCGGACGCGTCGGCCCGGCTGGTCCGGGACGGGCTGCGGGACGCGCTCGGGGTCGATGTCGGGGTCGTCGTCACGGACACCTTCGGGCGTCCCTGGCGCAACGGCCTGACGGACGTGGCGATCGGAGCGGCGGGGATCAAGGTCCTGGACGACCTCCGGGGCGGCACCGACGGATACGGCAATCCGCTGAGCGCCACCGTCGTGGCCACGGCCGACGAACTGGCTTCCGCCGGTGACCTGGTGAAGGGCAAGGCGTCCGGACTGCCGGTCGCGGTGGTGCGCGGGCTCCCCCACGTGGTGGCGGACACGCCCGGGGACGAGGGCGCCCGCGCGATGGTGCGGGTCGCGGCAGACGACATGTTCCGGCTGGGTACGTCCGAGGCGGTACGGGAAGCGCTGAATCTCCGGCGCACGGTGAGGGAGTTCACGGACGAGCCGGTCGACCCCGGTGCCGTGCGACGAGCGGTGGCGGCGGCGGTCACGGCTCCGGCGCCCCACCACACGACACCGTGGCGGTTCGTGCTGCTGGAGTCGGCACGATCGCGTCACCGGCTGCTGGACGCCATGCGGGACGCGTGGATCGAGGATCTGCGGCGGGACGGGCGCAGTGAGGAGTCGGTCGCCAAGCGGGTGCGGCGGGGCGACGTCCTGCGCGACGCCCCGTATCTGGCGGTGCCGTGCCTCGTGATGGACGGCTCGCACACCTACGGGGACGAGCGCCGGGACACCGCGGAGCGCGAGATGTTCGTGGTCGCGGCCGGTGCGGGCGTGCAGAACTTCCTGGTGGCGCTCGCGGGCGAGCGGCTCGGCTCGGCGTGGGTGTCCTCGACGATGTTCTGCCGGTCCGTGGTGCGTGAGGTGCTGGACCTGCCGGACTCCTGGGATCCGTTGGGCGCGGTGGCTGTGGGGCACCCGAAGGGGACACCTCCGGCGCGGGCCGCACGGGACGCCGGGGCGTTCATCGCGGTGCGCTGAAGCGGGCCCCGGGACTGCCGGTCAGAGCCGGGCGATGTCGCGTGGCGTCATACGGGGCGCCCGGCGGGCCGGGACGTGACCCGAGAGCATGATCAGGCGCGTCGCACGGTGGCGCTGCCCCTCGTACGGGGCGAGGAGCGCCAGCATCTCCTCGTCGTCGGCGTTCCTGTTGCCCGCGAGCGCGTGGCCCACGATGCCCGGCAGGTGGAGGTCGCCGACCGTCACCGCGTCCGCCGCGCCGTTCGAACGCTGCAGGGTCTCCGCCGCGGTCCAGGGACCGATGCCCGGGATCAGCTGCAGCCGGGCCGTCGCCTCGGGGAGTTCCATGGCGGCCGCCTCCTCCATGCGCCGGGCCACCCGGACCGCGCGCAGGATCGTGGCGGAGCGTTTGGCGTCCACGCCCGCGCGGTGCCACTCCCAGGACGGGATCAGCGACCAGGTCCTGGCATCCGGCATGACGTACAGGCCGTACGAGCCGAACGCCGCGTCGGCGGGGCCGGGGGCGGGGGTCCCGTAGGTGCGGACCAGCAGCCGCCAGGCGCGGTAGGCCTCGTCGGTGGTGACCTTCTGTTCCAGGATCGAAGGGATCAGGGACTCCATGACCAGCCCGGTACGCAGCAGGCGCAGGCCCGGCCGGCGGTGCCGGGCCAGGGCGATCAGCCGGTGGCGGGGGCGGAAGTCCTCCGGGGTGTCGCCCCCGCCGAGGAGTGCGGGGACCCCGTCCAGGAGCCACTGAGCGCCCGGCCCCCAGGCCGCGGCCGAGATCCGGCCGTCGTGGGGCGCCGAGACGCGCAGGGTGCCGGGGCCGGCCGGGGTGCGGGTCGCCCGCCAGAAGGATCCGTCGGGCAGCGCCCGGTAGGTGGGGTCGGCCGGGCCGCGCCGCAGCGGGCTCAGGACCAGCCGCAGGTCGAGCGGGTCCGGCGGTGTCCAGGTCCGGGTCAGCGGCGGGGCGGACGCGTCCGTCACCGCCGGCTCCGGCCGGGGCGCGGCGGTGGTGCGGGGTACGAAGCGTCCTGCCACGGGTGAGGTCCTCGGTCGTCGGGGTACCTGTCGAGGGTAACGGCCGGGTGAGGCCGTCAGGCCGACGAGGAACTCTCACGGACCGGAGGGCGGCCCGGTCACTGGTCGGACGAGAAGCGGACCGAGGCGTCCGGGAGGACCGCGCCGCACCAGACCCGGATTCCGTCCCTCAGCTCGTTGTCGGCGCCGACCTGGGCGCCGTCGCCGATCACCGCGCCCGTGAGCACCGAACGGCTGCCGATCCGGGCACCGGCTCCGACCAGCGAGTCCGTGACCACCGCGCCCGGTTCGACGACGGCGCCGTCCAGCACGGTGGAGCCCGAGATCCTGGCGCCCCCGCCGATCAGCGCGCCCTCGCCGATGACCGTACCGCCGGTGAGCTTGGCGTCGGCGGCCACGGAGGCGGTGGGCAGGACGAGCCGGTCGCCGCAGCGACCGGGGACCGCGGGGGACGGCGCACGGCCGAGGACCAGGTCGGCGGAACCGCGGACGAACGCCTGCGGGGTGCCGAGGTCCAGCCAGTAGGTGGAGTCCACCATGCCCTGGAGATGGGCACCGCCGGCCAGCAGGCCGGGGAACGTCTCACGCTCCACGGAGACGGGCCGGCCGGCCGGAATCGTGTCGATGACCGACCGGCGGAAGACGTACGCCCCGGCGTTGATCTGGTCGGTGACTATCTCCTCGGGTGTCTGCGGCTTCTCCAGGAAGGCCGTCACCCTGCCCGTGGCGTCCGTCGGTACGAGACCGAAGGCGCGCGGGTCCTCCACTCTGGTGAGGTGCAGGGAGACGTCCGCCCCCGAGGTGGCGTGCGCCGAGACCAGGGCCCGGATGTCGAGGCCGGTGAGGATGTCCCCGTTGAACACGATGACGGGTTCGTCCGGGCCCGAGGCCAGGCGCGACGCCACGTTCCGGATGGCTCCGCCGGTACCGAGGGGTTCGTCCTCGGTGACGTACTCGATGGAGAGGCCGAGCGACGAACCGTCACCGAAATACGGTTCGAATACCTCCGCCAGGTAGGACGTCGCGAGCACGATGTGCTCCACCCCGGCCGCCCTGGCACGCGCCAGCTGGTGGGTGAGGAACGGCACCCCCGCCGCCGGAACCATCGGCTTGGGGGTGTGCACCGTGAGCGGACGCAGCCGGGTGCCCTTGCCACCGACCAGGAGGATCGCTTCTTTTGCCTCTGTCACAGCACCGTCTCTGCTTCCTGCTGGGGCCCGGCCTCGTTTCGGCTGGCCAGTGTATGCAGACCGTTCGGAGCCTCCCGGTCAGCGGCCCTGCAGCTTCGCCGAACTTGTCCGGGCCGTGCCGAGCTTCTTGTAGAGACGGATTCCTGGGCATTCGGTTGCGAACCCGTCGCGGTGCCCGGAGATGACGTTGAGTTTGGCCTTCGCACCCTTCTTGTACTTGCCGCTGCCGCCGGAGACGAGCGTGACCTTGCCCTTCGGGTTGCGGCCGAACAGGCCGAGCTTCCAGGCGGTGAGCTTGGCGATGGCGGTGACCGCCGCGGCGGGCGGGTTCTTCGAGCTGTACGACCCGAGTACCGCGATGCCCATGCTGTTCGTGTTGAAACCGAGGGTGTGGGCCCCGAGAACCGCCTTCGACACGCCCCCCGCGCGTCCTTCGTAGATGTTTCCGCACTTGTCGACGGCGAAGTTGTAGCCGATGTCCCGCCACCCGCTGCTCTTGACGTGGTAGCGGTAGATACTGCGCAGGACTGAGGGCGCCTGGGCGCAGGTGTAGTTGTTGCCGGTGGCGCTGTGGTGGATGAAGGCCGCCTTGACGGTCGAGGTGTAGGCGAAGGTGCGCTCGCGCAGGCTCTCGTCGGCGCCCCAGCCCTTGCGGGTGACGATGCGCGGCCGCGGTCCCACGAACGGCTTGGCGCCGGCTCCGACGACCGCCTGCTCCTCCGACTCGGCCTTGCTCAGCGCGGGGATCTCGGTGGCACCCAGCGGGGCGAGGTCGGCGTTGACCGCGGAGCTCTCGGCAGCGGCCATGGTGAGGCCGGCGGACTCCGGGAGCGCGCCGGGCTGGGGGGCCGTGGCGGGCGTCGCGGTGCCCGGCGAGGGAGTGACCGCGGACGGGGTCCCGGTGACCGGGGTCTCCTCGGCGCGCGACTGCTCCGGGTCGTCGCCCGGGTCGACGAGCTCCACCTGGAGGCCCTTGGGGAGGGGCTCGGTGCCGGCCGCGCCGGTTCGCGGCCCGGCGTCCTCGGAGCGCACGCGCACCTCGACGCCGTCCGAGTCGCCGACCCAGAGGGGGGCGGTGGAGCCGCGCACCGTGCCCGATTCGCGTTCGGGAGTGCCGGAGTCGGCGGCGTGGTCGTGGTTGTGGGTCTCCAGGGACTGCCAGCCGGACCACGTGGTGGTGCCGGTCGCGCGGGTGCGGACCTGGACGGTGCCGTGCAGCTCGGCGTCGGCGTCGTCCCAGACGACGCCGACCAGCGAGAAGCGGTGCGAGTCACGCCGCAGCAGCCCTTGCGCGGCTGCGGGGTCCATGGATTCGGTGGGTGTGCCGGTGGCCCGCGGGAGCGTGTCGGTGAGCGGCCGCAGGGGCATCGACTGGGTCGAACCGGCGGGTTCGGCCGGGGCGGCCGCGGGCGCCTGCGCGGACGGGGCCTTGACGGGGGCGGCGGGAGCGGGCGCGGCGAGCGGGAGGGTGAGTGCCGTCGCGCAGGTGACGCCGATCGAGGTTGCAAGAAGTGCACGCATACAGGAAATCCTTGACAGATTCCGGCATTCCCGGCTACTGGAGTAAGCCCGCCTACAGTTGACGCACCGTCTGCCGAACCGGTGTACGAAGCACTCGTGACGCCCCGTCGGGCGGGCGCCCGCCGCGTACCCTTGCGCGGATGAACGCCAGTGATCGCACCCCCGCCGACCTGCTGCGATCCGCGCTCGCCGCGGACCCCGGCCGTCCCCTCGTCACCTTCTACGACGACGCAACCGGAGAGCGCGTCGAACTGTCGGTGGCCACCTTCGCCAATTGGGTGGCCAAGACCGCCAATCTGCTCCAGGGCGAGCTGGCCGCCGAACCCGGCGACCGGCTCGCCCTGCTGCTCCCCGCTCACTGGCAGTCGGCCGTCTGGCTGCTCGCCTGCTCGTCGGTGGGAGTCGTCGCCGACGTCCAGGGCGACCCGGTCTCCGCCGATCTGGTCGTCAGCGGACCGGACACGCTAGACCGGGCGCGCGCGTGCCGGGGTGAACGGATCGCGCTGGCCCTGCGCCCGCTGGGCGGCCGCTTCCCGCAGCCTCCCGAGGGGTTCGCGGACTACGCGGTGGAGGTGCCCGGCCAGGGCGACCGCTTCGCCCCGTACGCCCCGGTGGACCCGGCGGCCCCCGCCCTGACCGTGGGCGGCGTGGGACTGACGGCGGACCAGCTCGTCGCACGGGCCCGCGAGGACGCGGCGGAGCTGGGCCTTGTCCCGGGGTCCAGGCTCCTGACGGGCCGTACGTACGACACCTGGGAGGGGCTGTCCGCAGGGCTCTTCGCGCCGCTGGCCGCGGGGGGCTCCGTGGTCCTGTGCCGTCACCTGGACCGGCTGGACGAGGACGGGCTGGCCAAGCGCGTCGAAAGCGAGCGGATCACCGGCACCGCGGTATGACAAGCGCCCCGAAGGACACTCGTCCGGCCCACAGCGGGCCGAGCCCTCGGGGAAGAGCGCCGGCGGCGGTACATGATCGGGCGGTACGAAGCACCGCCGGGAACGCCGTCCGGACGCACAACCAAGCGTGAGGTTCAGCCGTCTACTCCTGCGACCGGCGGCCCATCGCGCCGCCGAACGTGAAGGATGGACGCAGACGTGAGCGACAGCCCCGGCACCCCGGCCGAACCGGACCGCCCGGACCACCCGGCCGGGGGCGGTCCGGCGGACGGGTCGCAGGACACGCCCGGGGCGGCCCCGCAGGACGACGCCTCCGCCGGCGGATCGGGGGCGGACGGGAGCGCCGGCGGGACCACGGACGGCACCTGGGGCGAGCGCCCCCGGCAGGGACCCCCGGGCCGCCCGCGCCCCTGGCTCCGCTGGACCGCCCTCGCCGCCTCCTTCCTCGTGCTGGTCGCCGCAGGGGTCGGATGGTGGCTGTACAACAAGCTCGACGGCAACATCACGACCGACACGAGTGCGGCCGCCGAGCTCAAGGCGTACGAGAAGGAGCGCCCGCGGCCGACCGCCAGAGGCGCCCGGAACATCCTGCTCATCGGCTCCGACACCCGCTCCGGGGACAACAGCAGATACGGACGCGACGACGGCGGCAGCCAGCGCTCGGACACCACGATCCTGCTGCACCTCGCGGCCGACCGCAGGAGCGCGACGGCGATGTCGGTCCCGCGCGATCTGATGGCCGAGATCCCCAGCTGCCACACCGGCGGCGGCAAGGCCACGAAGGAGCAGTTCGCCCAGTTCAACTCGGCCTTCGAGCTCGGCGGCACGGCCTGCACGATCCGTACGGTCGAGAAGATGACGGGCGTCCGCATCGACCACCACATGGTCATCGACTTCAACGGCTTCAAGGACATGGTCGACGCCGTGGACGGTGTGGAGGTCTGCCTCAAGGAGCCGGTCGACGACGCCGACGCCCATCTCAAGCTCCCCGCGGGACGGCAGAAGCTCGACGGCGAGAAGGCCCTGGGATACGTGCGGGCCCGCAAGTCGATCGGCAACGGCAGCGACACCGAGCGCATGGACCGTCAGCAGAAGTTCCTGGGGGCCCTCGTCAACAAGATGCAGAGCAACGGCGTGCTGCTGAACCCGACGCGGCTCTACCCGGTGCTGGACGCGGCGACGAAGTCGCTCACCACGGACCCGGGCCTCGACTCCCTGAGGGACCTGTACGACCTGGTGCGCGGGATGCGGAACGTCCCCACGGAGAAGGTGCAGTTCCTGACGGTGCCCCGGAGGGAGTACCGCGCCGACCCGAACCGCGACGAACTCGTACAGCCGGACGCGGACCGGCTGTTCGCGCAGCTGCGCAAGGACGAACTCGTCGCCGTGGTCCCCGCCGACGAAATCAAATCCGGGGATTCACAGCCGGATCACAGCTCCGGAAACGACACGGCCGGCCGGAAGTCGGGCGATACGGGCGCGAGCCCGACCCCCGCCCCCACCTATTCGGGGTCGAATGCGGCAGATGACCTGTGCGGCTCGTAAAGCAATCCCCAAGACATCAACAGACAGGGAAGGCAATCCGGAACGGAATGGGCGTAATGCCCGGTTGTAAAGAGCGTGGAATGTGTCACGCGCGTCCCCTGTGGCCGATTCCGCCGGATAGTGTGACGCGATCCGGTGCTCGCGGCCATCAGGCCGCACACGGCCGGAACGGACGACCGAGCGCCCGGCCGGGGGAGGCGCCTCGCGTGGCACCGACGGAGGATTCAGGAAACCGTGGACGCGCATAGCCGTGGGCGGGCGGATGAAATCGATCCCGCCGACCAATGGGTGCTCAACCCGCAGACCGGCAATTACGAATTGCGACTGAACCACTCCGGAACAGAGTCATCAAGACCTTCCCGTACGACGAATCACTCCGGCAGCCGGGGCGAATCCGAAGCACCTCACACCGGGATACCCGCCCAGCGGGGCCGCCACCCGGCCGGGAACGGCGGCGACCGGAAGCAGCCGGCCGCCGGCCGGGGGCGTGGGCAGCGAGCCTCGCGGCGTAAGAAGGCCCTGCTGTGGACCGGTGGGGTCATGGCCTTCGTGATCGTCGCCGGATCGGCGGGAGCCTACGCGCTCTACCAGAAGTTCAACGGCAACCTCGACACCGTCGACGTCGGTGACGCGGGCAGCAAGAGCGTCACGGCCGACGGCCCGCTCAACATCCTGATCATCGGCACGGACAAGCGGACCGGCGAGGGCAACGAGGGCTACGGCGACAAGGGCAGCACGGGCCACGCCGACACCAACATCCTCTTCCACGTCTCCGCCGACCGCACCAACGCGACGGCGATGAGCATCCCCCGGGACCTGATGACCGAGATACCCGACTGCACCACCAAGCAGGAGGACGGTTCGGAGAAGGACATACCCGGCTCGCAGAACGTGCGCTTCAACGTCAGCCTCGGTCAGGAGGGACGCGACCCCGGCTGCACGATGCGCACGGTCAAGGAGATAACCGGCCTGTCGGTCGACCACTTCATGATGGTCGACTTCAACGCCGTCAAGACCCTCTCCACCGCGGTCGGCGGCGTCGAGGTCTGCCTGGACAAGGCGGTCAAGGACCCCGACTCGCATCTCGACCTGCCGGCCGGCAAGTCCACCATCCAGGGCGAGGACGCGCTGGCCTTCGTCCGCACCAGGCACAGCTTCGGCAACCAGAGCGACCTGGACCGGATCAAGGTCCAGCAGCAGTTCATCGGCTCGATGATCCGTCAGATGAAGTCCGACGACACACTGACCGACCCTGGCAAGCTCTTCAAGCTCGCCGACGCGGCGACCAAGGCGCTCACCGTCGACTCCGGCATCGGGTCGATCAAGAAGCTGACCTCGCTGGCGCAGGAGCTCGGCAAGATCGACACGAAGAACATCACCTTCGTCACCATGCCGGTGAAGGACAACCCGGCCGAGCCGACGCCGGTCACCGTGGTCGTGGACCCGGAGAAGTCCCAGCAGCTGTTCTCGATGATGCGTTCCGACACCTCCCTCACCGAGGTGAAGAAGAAGGAGCAGGCGGCCAAGGACAAGCAGGAAGCGGTCCTCAAGGGCAGCAGGGCCGACGCCGCCGACATACGCGTCGACGTCCTCAACGGCGGCGACATCGCCGGTGCGGCGGACGCGACCGTCACCTGGCTGCAGGACGAGCAGGGCGTGGCGGAGTCCGCGAACAAGGGCAACGCCCCGGCGAAGGCCGGCAGTACGACGCTGACGTACGCACCGAGCCAGGCGGACCAGGCCCGCGCGCTCGCGGACATCGTGGGCCTGCCCGCCACCGCGCTGGAGCAGGGAACGGCCGAGGGCGGTCAGGCGATGGTGCTGACCCTGGGAGCGGACTTCAAGGGTGCGGGCGTGCCCGTCACCGGTCCGGCAAAGGCGCCGGAAGACATACAGAGGGCAAGCGCCGACAAGGCGGAATGCGCGAAGTGACGACGGATCGTCGCGCCACAGCTGAATTCAGAGGAGCAGGGGGATCCTGGTGGGACGGAGCAGCACGCGCGGGGAGGGGACACGGCCACGCAGCCGGCATGACGGGCCGAGCGGGGAGAGCGGGGGCGACGCGCCCGGCGACGGCGGGCGGAGGGGCCGCGGCCGGTGGGACCGGTCCGCCCCGGCCGGCAGCGGCGACGGTCCGGCGAGGCCCGGCCGCAGTGCGCGGCGGGCCGCCGCGAAGGGCGGCAAGCGGCGCGCCCTGCGCTGGGTGGCGTCCGTTCTCGCGCTGCTGATACTCGGCACCGGCGGCGCCGGTTATCTGTACTACAAGCACCTCAACGGCAACATCAAGAAAGAGGACCTGACGCTCGGGGACAAGGAGATGGCCGACCACAAGGCCAACTCCGCCGGGCAGACGCCTCTGAACATCCTGCTCATCGGATCCGACGGCCGGGACTCCAAGGCCAACCAGAAGCTGGGCGGCGCGAAGGAGACCTTCGGAGGCACGCCGCTCGCCGACGTGCAGATGCTGCTCCATCTCTCCGCGGACCGCAGCAACATCTCGGTCATCAGCATGCCGCGCGACACCATGCTGAAGATGCCCAAGTGCACCGACCCCGACACCGACGAGGTGTATCCGGCGAGCACCGTCGACGTCCAGACCAACGAGAGTCTGGGCCGCGGCGGCCCCGGGTGCACGGTGGCCGCCTGGTACGAGCTCACCGGCATCACCATCGACCACTTCATGATGATCGACTTCGCGGGTGTGGTCTCCATGGCCGACGCGATCGGCGGCGTCCCCGTCTGTGTCGACGCCAACGTCTACTCGCACACCAGCGACGGCAAGGGGTCCGGGCTGAAGCTGGAGGAGGGCACCACCTCCGTCCAGGGCAAGCAGGCCCTCCAGTGGCTGCGCACGCGGTACGGCTTCGAGGACAACACGGACCTCGGCCGGACCAAGGCCCAGCACCAGTACCTGAACTCGATGGTCCGTGAGCTGCGCAAGGGCACCAAGCTCACCGATCCCGGAAAGCTGATGGACCTCGCCGAGGCGGCCACCAGCGCGCTGACGGTCGACAAGGGCCTCGACACCGTCAAGAAGCTGTACGACCTGGCCGAGGAACTCAAGAAGGCCCCGACCGACCGCATCACCATGACGACCATGCCGAACGTCTACGGCACGGGTCAGTTCAGCGGCCGGGTGTACCCGAAGGCCGACGAGGCCGAGCAGGTCTTCCGGATGGTCCGCGAGGACGTCCCGCTCGACGGCAGGGCGTCCAAGCGCAAGACGCCCGTCACCAAGGACCAGGCCGCCCCCGACGCCGAGATCGCTGTCACCGTGCGCAACGCGACCTCCACGGACGCCCTCGGGCCGGCCCAGGGCCGTGCGACCACGGTCCAGGAACTGCTGACGGATGCGGGCTTCGCCAAGACGTCCGTCGACTCGGAGAACGTCGAGCCTGCCGACAGGACCGGCATCCTGTACCCCAGCGCGGACCTGGAGGGCGACGCACAGGCGGTCGCCAAGGCGCTCGGGATCCCGGTGTCCCAGGTGAAGAAGTCGACCGACGTCTCGGGCGTCGTCCTGGCCGTGGGAGCCGACTGGCGCAAGGACGAGGCGTACCCCGCCAAGGCCGCCGAGGAGAAGACACCGGACTCGGCGAACCCGCTCAACGGCGCGGACGAGGAGGCGTGCATGCACGTCAACCCGAACTACACCTGGTGACGTCGTGAAAACGGGAAGGGGCCCCGCCGGCGACGGCGGGGCCCCTTCCCGTGACCACGGCGGTCAGGCCGTCCGCTCCCGCACCGCCGGGCGGCGGCTGGCGATGACCCGCTTCGCCAGCGAGCGGGGGCTGGTCAGGAAGCCGTACCCCCAGGACATGTGCATGGTGGCCAGCGCCACCGGGATCTGCGCGCGCGCCTTCAGCGGCAGGCCCTTCCCGGCGGGCAGCGATCCGGCGACGATCGCCGCGGCGTACCCGGCCGGCACGACGAACGCCCACGGGGTGACGGCGGCGCCCACGACGATCCCGGCCGCTATCGCGCAGACCGCGGCCGGCGGGGCCAGGTAACGCAGGTTGATCGAGCCGGAGTGGTAGCGGGCCACCACATGGCGCCAGCGGCCGTACTCCTTGTACTGCTTGGAGAGCGCGCGGACGCTGGGCCGTGGGCGGTACTGCACCTTCAGCTCCGGCGAGAACCAGACCAGGCCGCCCGACTCACGGATCCGGAAGTTCAGCTCCCAGTCCTGGGCGCGGATGAACTCCACGTTGTAGCCCTCGGCGCGCTCCAGCGCCTCGCGGCGGAAGACCCCCAGATACACGGTCTCGGCCGGGCCCGCCTTCCCTCCGGTGTGGAAGGCCGCGTTGCCGACACCGATCTTCGACGTCATCGCGGCGGCGACGGCCTGCTCCCAGGCGTTCTCGCCCTCTGCGTGCATGATGCCGCCGACGTTCTGCGCGCCCGTCTCCTCCAGGAGGCGGACAGCGGTCGCGATGTAGTTCGGCGAGAGCATGCCGTGGCCGTCCACGCGTACCACGATCGGGTGACGTGAAACCTTGATCGCGGCATTGAGCGCGGCAGGGGTACGGCCGGTCGGGTTGGGGACGGTGTGGACCCTGGAGTCCTCCCGGACCAGCTCGGCAGCTATCTCGTCAGTACGGTCGTTCGAGGGGCCGAGGGCGATCACCACCTCCATCTCGCCGGCGTACTCCTGCTCCAGGATGTGCCGGACCGAGTTCCTGAGATGGCGTTCCTCGTTGAGCACCGGCATGATCACGGAGACGGCGGGGTACTGCGCGGCAGACATGTGGTCCTCGGTGGGTCCTCGGGGGTGCCGGGGTTCCGGGGGATTTCGCACCCCAGGAGGCGGCGTGATTCGGCCGCCACGTTACCGCGAACGGGGGACAGCGGCGCGCGCCGCCATGTCTTGCCCCGGTCCGCAGATCGTATGGGCCTACCGTGCGAAAGTCCTACTCGCACCGCGGAGGTGTCCCTCGTGCCCACGCCGCACCGATCGCCCCGTCCACCGCACCCCCGCACGGCTTCCTCGCAGCGCAGGCCCTCACGGCAGCCAGGAGCCGGTGGAGCCGCTCGGCGCAACCGGACCGGCAAGCGGAAACCGCCACCCCGGTGGGGCATGCGGGTCGTCACCGGGCTGTCCGTACTGGTGCTCGGTGCCGGCGGCATCGGCCACGCCGTGGTGAGCGGTCTGGAGACGGGGATCGACCGGGTCGACCCGTTCAAGGACATGAAGAACCGTCCCCAGGGCGGTCACGGCATGAATTTCCTGCTCGTCGGCACCGACGGGCGCGACAAGATCACCGCAGCGGAGAAGAAGAAGTACAGACTGGGCGGCGCACCCTGCCACTGCACCGACACCCTCATGCTCGTCCATGTCTCGGCCGACAAGCAGCGGGCCAGTGTCGTCAGCCTGCCGCGTGACAGTTACGCCGAGCTCCCCGCCCACACCGACGGGACCACCGGCAAGGAGCACTCCGCCCATCCGGTGAAGCTGAACGCCGCCTACGCCGAGGGCGGGCCCCATCTCACGGTGCGGACCGTCGAGCAGATGACGGGCGTCAAGATCGACCACTATCTGGAGGTCGACTTCACCAGCTTCATGAAGACGGTCGACACCCTGGGCGGGGTGGAGATCTGCACCGCCAAGCCGCTCAAGGACTCGTACACCGGCCTGGACCTGGCCGCCGGCACCCACAAGCTGGACGGTGGGCAGGCTCTCCAGTACGTGCGCTCCCGGCACCTCGACGGGGCGGCCGACCTGGGCCGGATGCAGCGCCAGCAGAAGTTCATGGCCGCGCTGATCAAGCAGACGACCAGCAGCGGTGTGCTGATGAACCCGATGAAGTTCCAGCAGGTCGCCTCGTCGATGCTCGAATCGGTCCGCGCCGACAAGGGCTTCGGCACGGACCAGATGCTGGAGCTCGGCAAGGCGATGCGCGGCTTCACCCCGGCCTCCTCGGAATTCGCCTCGGTGCCCCTGGAGGAGAAGGGCTACCAGGTCAAGGGCATCGGCTCCACCGTGAAGTGGGACGCCGTGAAGTCGAAGCAGATGTTCCAGGCCCTGCGCGAGGACAAGCCGCTCGCCCCGCACCTGCCGAAGCAGCCCAAGGCGACGCCCGTCGAGGTGGCCCCGGAACAGATCCGGGTGCAGGTCTACAACGGGACGCCGAAGGACGGGCTCGGCCAGGACGTCGACGCGGCACTGCGCTCCACCGGCTTCAACACCACCCGCTCCCCGCTCAACGGCGGACCGCACGATCTGCGGCGGACGCTGATCACCTACGACCCCCGCTGGGACCGCTCGGCGAAGTCCCTGGCCACCGCGCTGCCCGGATGCGAGCTCAGGGCGGAGAAGGGACAGGGCGCGACCATGAGGGTCACGGCGGGCACGGACTTCTCCAAGGTGCAGCGCGTGAAGGCCGAGAACCCGCAGACCGGCGAGTTCGACACGGTGACGGGCGACCAGGTGGTCTGCCCGTGACCGTGCCTTCCGGAGACCGTCCCTCCCGTCGCCGCGAGGGTGCGGTCATCCCTCGCGGCGGCGCGAGAACGCGGTCGCCACGAGGGCGATGACCGCCGCGAGGGAGGCGGTCGTCCAGAGGGCCGCGTAACCGCCCTCGCCCGGTTCGCCGGTGGACCCCGACAGGAACGCGCCGAGCAGGGCGGCGAAGACACCGCCCGCCACGGCCCCGCCCAGTGTCTTCACGTTGTTGTAGAGCGCGGCGGCGATGCCGGTGCGGGACGGATCGGACGCCTCGACGATCACCGTCGGCATCGCTCCGAGTGCCAGTCCGATGCCCAGGCCGGTGAAGGCGGACCCGGCCGCCATCTGCCAGATCTCCTCGTGCAGGAGAGCGAACTGAAGGAAGGTCACGGCGACCAGCCCGAAGGCCACCATCAGCGTGGGCCGGTAGCCGATCCGCCGGGCGACGGCGGCCGTGCCCAGCGAACCGATGACACTGCCGACGGCACCGGGCAGCAGGGCCAGCGAGATGGACAGCGCGCTCAGCCCGAACCCGTACCCGGTTACCTCCGGATCCGACGCGTAGAAGGTGGAGTTGGGCGCCTGGCTCCCGAAGTAGAAGACTCCGAAAAGGAACGCCGCGCAGTAGAACGGGGCGGTGGTCCGGGCGGCCAGCGCCCGCACGTCGACCAGAGGCTCGGAGCTGCGCAGCTCGACCAGCACCCACATCGCCAGGAGCGCCGCCCCGAGAACCACGGGCCCCAGGACCCGTACGGAACCCCAGGAGCCGCTCTCCGCCCCGGAGACCCCGCCGAGCAGGGCGACCATCGCGCCGCCGAGCAGCACCACCCCGGCCCAGTCGACCCGGCCGCCCGCCCTGTTCCGCGACTCCGGCACCGCGACGAAGGAGACGGGCACACAGACCACGGCGAGCGCGGCGGGCACCAGCAGGGTCAGCCGCAGGTTGCCGAAAGCGGAGTCGACGAGCCCCATCACGACCCCGCCGGCCATCGCACCCAGCGTCAGCGCTCCGACCAGACGGGCGATCGCCCGTCGCGCGTCGGCGACCGGGAGCCGGTCCCGTACGAGGGCGATCTCCAGGGGCAGCAGGGCGGCGACCGGCCCCTGGAGCGCCCGGCCGGTGAGAAGCGTCCCGTAGCCGGGGGCGAGCGCGACGACGAGGGTGCCCACCGCGATCGTCGCGAGGGCGATACGGAGCATCCGCCGGTGGCCGTAGAGGTCGCCGAGGCGCCCGAACAACGGGACGCAGACGGCCGCGGCCAGCAGTTGCACGGAGACCACCCAGTTCAGGGCGGCCGAGCCGATGCCCAGGTGGTCGGCCAGGTCGGGCAGCAGCGGGGCGAGCCCGACCTGGAGGAAACCGCTGGTCACCTCGAAGAGAACGAGGAGTCCGACGACGGCGGTGACGGACGCGGGCAGCGGCTGCCCGGTGGGGGCGGCCGGCGGCGGGGTGGCGGTGGCGGTCATGGCGCTACTCCTGCGCGAAGCGGGCGTAGGTGACTTCGGGCTCCGGGACGAGCGGGGTGCCGAGCCTGCGAAGCGCCAGTCCGGCGAGGAGAGCCGCGGCGTGCGGCAGCGCGCCGTCGTCGTAGACGGCCTGCGCGGAGTGGTTCATCGGGGCGGTGGCCGGGTCGGTGCCGGGCGGGCAGGCGCCCAGACCGACGAAGGCGCCGGGCACCTTCCGGAGGACGAAGGAGAAGTCCTCGGCCCCGGCCATCGGCTTGGGTGCCTCGAAGACGTGTTCCTCGCCCATGACCTGCCGCGCGGTCTCCAGGGCGAACGCCGCCTCGCCCGCGTCGTTGACCGTCGGCGGGTACTGCTCGACGTAGTCGATCCCGGCGCTCACCCCGTGGGCGGCGGCCACCCCGTGCACGGTCCGCTCGAAGGCGGCGCGCACCCGGGCCCGGGACACGTCGGAGAAGGTCCGTACGGTGGCGGAGAACGAGGCGGTCTCCGGAATGACGTTGGCCGCCGTGCCCGCCTCGATCCTCCCGACCGTGACGACGGCCGGGTCGAAGACGTCGATCTCGCGGGTGACGGCCGTCTGGAGCGCGGTGACCATGGCGCACAGCGCCGGCACCGGATCGGCGGCCGAGTGCGGTGAGGAGCCGTGCCCGCCCCGCCCGCGCACCGTGACCTCCACCGCGTCCGAGGCGGCGAGCATGGGTCCCGGCCGGGTCGCGGCGAACCCGGTGGGCGCGCCGGTGGAGATCACATGCAGGGCGTACGCGGCGACGACGCCTTCCCCCGCGGCGTCCAGGACACCCTCGTCGATCATGATCTGCGCGCCGCCCTGGCCCTCCTCGCCGGGCTGGAACATGAGGACGACGTCCCCGGCCAGCTCCTCCCTCCGGGCGGCCAGCAGCCGGGCGGCACCGACGAGCCCGGTGACGTGCAGGTCGTGGCCGCACGCGTGCATACGGCCGTCGATGACGGAGGCGTACGGCAGCCCGGTGTCCTCCTGGACCGGGAGTGCGTCCATGTCACCGCGCAGCAGAACGGCGGGGCCGGGGCGGCCGCCGCGCAGCACGGCGGTCACGGAGCTCAGCGCCTTGCCGGTCCGGATCTCCAGACCCAGTCCTTCCAGCGCGGCGAGTATCTTCGCCTGGGTCAGTGGCAGGCCGAGGCCGAGCTCCGGTTCCCGGTGCAGGGCATGGCGCAGTTCGGTCAGGGCGGGGGCGAGGTCACGGGCCTCGTGGAGCAAGGACATACGCGTATCGTGCGAAGAGAATCCCCTCAGCCTTGATCTTCCGCAGGAAAGCGCTCCACATGAGCCGATCGACGCACGAATCCGCCGGGCACCCGGAGCGCCTGCTGCGCACGGAGCAGCCGGAGCCGCTGGACGAGCTGGACTACCTCCTCATCACGGCGCTCCAGACCTCCCCGCGGGCGGAGTGGGCGCAGATCGGGAAGGTCCTCGGCATAGACGCCTCGACGGCGGCCCGCCGCTGGAACCGGCTCACCGAGGCCGGGCACGCCTGGCTCAGCTGCTACACCGTGGCGGTGGGGCCTTCGGTGCCGATCATCGCGTTCATCGAGGTGGACTGCGCGGCCGGCGCGCTGCACGAGGTGGCGGCGGAGATCGCGGACGACCCGCATCTGATCACCATCGAGCACGTCACCGGCGCCCGGGACCTGATACTCACCGCCGCCTTCCCCGACCTGGCGATGCTGGCCCGTTACGTCGGTTTCCGCCTCGGCCGGCTGCCCGGGGTGTCGGCCACCAGGTCCCAGACGGCGACCGCCGTCCACACCGAGGGCAGCCGCTGGCGCCTGGACCGGCTGGACCCGGACAGCCAGGACCTGCTGGCGAAGGACCGGGGGCCGGCCGTGCCACGGCGCGGGCTGCCCGCCCCGGACGCGCTGGACACCCAGCTCTATCTGCTGCTGAGCGAGGACTTCCGCCAGCCGGCCGCCCGCCTCGCCGAACGCCTCGGGGTCAGCCCCACCACCGTGCGCCGCAGGCTGGACCGCATGCACCGGCAGGACGCGCTGATCTACCGCTGCGAGGTGGCCCGCCACCTCTCCGGCTGGCCGATCTCGGTCACGCTGTGGGGCGTCGCCCCGGCCGGTGAGACCTCACGCATCGCCTCACAGCTGATCCGTATGCGTGAGACCCGGCTCTGCGCGTCGCTCACCGGCCCGCACAATCTGATGCTCACGGTGTGGCTGCGCTCCGCCGAGGACATCGGTGCCTTCGAGGCCAGGCTGGCGGATCGTTTCCCCGAGCTCACAGTCGCCGACCGGGCGGTCGCTCTCTGGCAGCTCAAGATCGCGGGCCATCTCCTGGACCCTCTGGGCCGCCACATCCGGGGTGTGCCCGTGACGTTCTGGGAGGAGCCTCGCGCGGAGCAGGCCGAGGACGCCCTGCTGGAGCGGCTGCGCGTGCATCGGGTCACTGGGAAGTAAGGGACAGCAGGCGGCCCGATATGCCCGTATCGCCTGTCCGCAACTTCACTGCGACGACGTCACAGCGACCCGCGGTCGTCGATGCCTTCGGCGGATCGCTGCTCCCGCAGCTCCTTGATCGCCCGGCGGCGGGCCAGACGGTGGGTGCGGCGGATCTGGGCCTCCTGGTAGCGCCGCCTGTCGCGTTCCGTCTCCGGGACCACCTGCGGCACGCGGCGCGGCTTGCCGTCCTCGTCCACCGCCGCGAACACCAGATAGGCGCTGCCGACCTGCTGGGCCGGGGTCGACTCGTTCCACCGCTCGGCCATGACGCGGACGCCGACCTCCATCGAGGAACGGCCGGTCCAGTTCACCTGGGCACGGACGTGAACAAGGTCACCCACGCGGACGGGCTCCAGGAAGACCATCTCGTCCATGGAGGCCGTCACGGCCGGTCCGCCGGAGTGCCGGCCCGCGACGGCACCCGCCGCGTCGTCGACCAGCTTCATGATCACGCCGCCGTGCACCGTGCCCAGGAGGTTGGTGTCGTTGCCGGTCATGATGTGGCTGAGGGTCGTACGGGAGGCCGAGGTCGGCTTGCCCGGAATATCGCCCTCCGGTGGCTGGGGTTGATCTGTCATGCCGTCCACCTTATGCGGGGGCTTGCACCTGGTTGCTTTGCATCAGGTTCGCAACAGCCCTGCCCCGATCCCCGGTACACCCTGTAAGTGCCACAGGTCCGGACGGCACACTGGTCCGCATGAGCGAATGGCCCGAAGGACGGAACGGCGGACAAGGCGAACGCTACGGGCGGGGCAGCGCAAACCCCCGGCCCGAGAGCGCACAGGCCATGCCGCACGTCCGGCGGCGCCCCGCGCCGCCGGAGTCCCCGCCCCACATCCCTCCGCAGCAGGGACAGGGCTACGAGGACGGACCCGGTTACGACAGCAGCTACAGCACGGGCCAGGTCTACGGCGGCGGACAGCGCGGCGGTGGCCCCGGCGGCGGGGGCGGGGGCGGCCATGGCGGAGGCGGTTACGGCGGTGACAGCGGATACGTCCAGCCACGCGCGACACCCAACTGGGGCCGGCGCATCAAGGTCGGTGTACTGACCCTCGTGGTCGTGGTGCTCGCCGTCTCGGTCGGCACGTACTTCTGGGCCGACGGAAAGCTCAAGCGCGAGGTCGACCTCTCCAAGGTCATCGACCGGCCGGACGGGGGCGACGGCACGAACTACCTGGTCGTCGGCTCCGACAGCCGCGAGGGCATGACGGCCGAGGACAAGAAGAAGCTGCACACCGGTTCCGCCGAGGGCAAGCGGACCGACTCGATGATGATCCTGCACGACGGCTCCAACGGCCCGACGCTGATCTCCCTGCCCCGTGACTCGAACGTCGAGATCCCCTCCTTCGTCGGCTCCGAGTCCGGCAAGAAGTTCGAGGGGACGGGCCGCACCACGAAGCTGAACGCCGCCTACGCGGAGGACGGCCCCGAGCTGCTGGTCCGCACGGTCGAGTTCAACACCGGGCTGCGCATCGACCACTACGTCGAGATCGGCTTCGGTGGCTTCGCCAAGATCGTCGACGCCATCGGCGGCGTCGAGCTGGACATCCCCAAGGCGTTCAAGGACAAGAACTCCGGTGCCGACTTCCAGGCCGGCAAGCAGACACTGAACGGCGAGCAGTCCCTCGCCTTCGTCCGCACCCGGTACGCGTTCGCGGGCAGCGACCTGGACCGCACGAAGAACCAGCAGAAGTTCCTCGCGGCCCTGGCCTCCCAGACGGCGACCCCCTCGACGATCCTCAACCCGTTCAAGCTCTACCCCACGATGGGCGCGGGCCTGGACACACTGATCGTCGACAAGGACATGTCGCTCTGGTCGCTCGGCAACATGTTCTTCGCGATGAAGGGCGTCACGGGCGGCGAGGGTACGTCGATGAACATCCCGCTCACCGGCGGGAGCGTGAACGGCAACCTGGTCTGGGACAAGGACAAGGTCAAGCAGCTCGTGGAGCAGCTGAAGAACGACGAGAAGGTCACGGTCAAGGGCAGCTGACGCCCCCGGCACCGGGCCCGCAGCGGCCCCTCGCCCCGGCTTCCGCCGGGACGAGGGGCCGCTGTCCGCTCTCTCCGGCTCCGTCGGCAGGGGCACCCCCGGCAGGCGTCACGCGCTCCCGGATCCCGACGGCTGGTACAGGTCGTTGAGTTCGTCGGCGTGGTCCTCCTCCTCCTTGAGGATGTCCTCGATGAGCCGACGTGAGGTGGGATCGCTCTCACCGATCCAGCGCACGATCTCGGTGTACGTCTCGATGACGATCCGCTCCGCGACGAAGTTCTCCCGGATCATCCCCTGGAGATCGGTCTCCGCGGGCGTCTCGTACTCGGTGTGGGAGCGGGCCACGAGTGTGCCCGGGTCCATGTCAGGGCTGCCGCCGAGCTGGCTGATCCGGTCCGACACGCGCTGGAAGTGGTCGAGCTCCTCGCCGGCGTGCTCACGGAACATGTCGGCGACCTGCTCCCGGTGGATCCCCTGGGCCACGATCGCGTTCTGGGTGTAGCGCAGATAGCAGACCATCTCGGTGGCGACCACCTGGTTGAGTACGTCGATGAGCCGCTCCAGGTCGGCGGTGTTCGCGGGGGTGACCGGGCCCTTGGAGATGTTCCTGCGGGCCTCTTCGCGGATCTTGGTGACGTCGAGGGCGAACTGGTTCGGCATGGCGATTCCCATCTGTCCGGTTTCGAGCCCTTATCGGCAGGCATCGGAATCGTAAGGGGACGCACACGCCGGGACCCGATTGCGACTCGCTCGCTCATCGCGCGCCCCGGCGGACACCGGCGACGCCGTTTCAGGGGCAGGATCCGTCGAAGATGTTTTCGTAGGTGCGGTAGACCCGGTCGGCCTTCTTGCCCTGGCCGACGGCTGCGGCCGGGTACTCGATGACGGGGACCGGCTTGCAGACGGCCCACTTCCGGGTGTCCGGGGAGTCGTCGAAACCGAAGGTGCCGCCGGCGCCGCGTACACAGTTGACACAGCTCGCACCGGCGTCGGTACCGAGGATGTTCATGTTGATGATGGTGTTGTACACGTCGTCATGGTTCGGCAGTTTCATGGCGCCTGCCTTCGCGGACGGCTTCTCCGCGCCGTTGATGTCGTCGTACGCGCGGTCGGTGGCCTGGGCGAGCACGGTGAACGCGTCGTGGTACATGACCGCGTAACCGTCGTCCAGGGGCTTCTCGCCCCATGCCGGCACGCTCTTCAGCTTCTCGAAGCCCTCCAGGAAGCCCCGGGGCCCGGCCGGGAGCTGCTTGCCGTCCCCCCACGACAGGGTGTCGACCGAGGCGGCGGCGACGAGGGTGATCCGGGAGTCCCTCAGCTGCGCGGTGATCTCCGTCCCGGTGGACTCGGGATCCATGCCGATGCCCACCTTCAGGATGCGCGTCGGCTTCGTGTGGTTGCAGGAGGGTTCGTTCGCCAGCCGGTTCACCAGGTGGGGCAGGTCATGGTCGCGGCCCGCGAAGAAGACCGTGTCCGCCTCGGTCAGGCAGATGCTCCGGGCCGCGTCGGCGAAGCGCTGGGGAACGCCCTTGTCGTCGCCGGTCAGTCCCAGGTAGGACGCCTGGCGCTGCTTCAGTCCGTACTTCTGGCCGAACTCCTTCAGGAAGACGTCTCTGAGGTCGGCGGAGTAGCTGTCCTGCTCCCGCCGGTCGGTCACCAGGAAGCCGGTCCCGTCTCCCGGGTTGTTCTCCAGGTACGCCCCCAGCGACTGGACCTGGAGGTCGTTCGACGGTGAGGTCTTGAAGAAGTACTCGGCTTGCATCGTGGTCGAGGTGAGGACGGGCCCGATCACCGGGATCCGGTGCCCCGAGAGGGTCTCGGCGGCTGCGAGCGTGTCCGGGACGCTGCTCGGCATGCCGAACGCACCGACCAGCGGTGACGGGTCGTCGACCATCGGTGCGAGCCGGTCGACGACGGGCTGCCAGTGGTCGAGGTCCTTCCCGTCGTTGGCCAGAAGGAGCTGGTACCGGGGCCCGGCCTGCGCGTTGGCCCGGAGCTGTGCCACATGGGCCCCCGCCAGGGAGCGGGCGATCTGCGCGGTGCTCATCGCGCTGGTGGCATCCGTGGTGAACGGCATCATCAGGGCGATACGCACATACGGGATACGGGCCTGGCCGTTCTCCGGATCCTTCCACCCCTTCTCCACACGGGCGTTCTCGTCCGCCACCGCGCGTATCAGACCGTCCAGTTCCGGGTCGCCGTCCAGGACCCCCGCGGTGACACCGACGCACTCCTCCCCGGCCTCCTCCAAGCCTTCACCGCATTTCTCCGGCAGCAGCCGTACGACCGCGAAGGCGGCCGCCGCGAGCAGGAGGACGCCCACAGCCAGGGCGATGATCTTGTCCCCCGGGCCGAACGCCCGGTTCCGGAAACGGTTCAGCACTGTCTCACTCCTCGCCGCGGAGAGGGCCGCGTCCGTACTCGGGTCCGAACGTCGGGCAGGGCCTTCGCTCGCGTACGGCCGCAGGCCAGGAGCGTGCCGCCTCGTTGAGCACCACGCGGCCCGACGGATGACGCATCGACAGGAAAGCCAGCTCCGAGCCGATGTCCTCGCACAGGTCGTCCAGCGGCTCCGCGTACGTCTCGGACAGGTACCAGAGCGCGTGCAGCAGCCGGTTGACGGACCGGTGGATGTCGTCGGCCTCGTCGTACAGGTGGTCGTGGGCGCCTCGGGCGATCTCGGCGCGGTGGTCGGTCCACTCCTCCCACGGAGGGTGCGGGGCCGATGCGACATGGGGCAGTGCGTCCAGCCAGCGGCCGGCCGGCCAGCTGCCGAAGTACTCCGTCAGTGTGTTCACCACCGGTTCCGCGTCCCCGACGGCGAGCTCGTGCCGCAGGGCGTCCGGCTCGTGACCCGCCCCGAGCTCCTCGTGATGCTGCCGCAGGAGGCCGTGCAGGTCCGCCCAGCGCCGTCCCGGCCCGGCCGCGGCACAGGCGCGGCGGGCCTCGTGGACCAGCAGGGCCCGCAGGAAGGGGTCGGCCACGAATCCGCTCTCCGCACCGGGTCCGTCCGCGTCGCCCCCGGCCCCCGCACCGTCGGTCCAGTGCTCCTCCTCCAGATACCGGGCCGCGGTGGGAAGCCCCGCGCCGGGCAGTCCGCCGTCCGCCGGGACGACAACGGCCGTCAGGACCTGGGCGGCGGCCCGGTCCCGTGCCAGGGCGAGCGGTGCCAGATGGGAGCGCAGCTGGGGCTGGGGCACGAGCCGCTCCAGCAGTACCTCGCCGGCCGGCCTCCCCTCCACGGCGGGCAGGTCGAGCAGGGTCTCGGGGGTGACGGGGTGTCCGGCGCGGACGACCGCCTCGCAGAGCACTCTGCTTCCCTGCGGATGCCCACGGGTGAGGGAGTACAGGGCGGACGGAAGATGGCGGGGCAGTGGCCCCTGGGCCTCGTCGAGCATCAGCAGCAGGTCTCCGCGGCCCAGCGGGGTCAGCGGGACCGTGAGCATGCCGGCCGACGGCGACGAGGCGACGGTGCGTTCCCAGCCGGACTCATGGGTGAGCTCGGGCAGCTCCCTGGTCGTCGCGTCCGGGTAGAGGGCCGCGCCGTCGCCCAGTCCGGTCGCCACGACGACCAGAGGGTCCTGGGCTCCGGATCCGGGCACGGCCCGGTGGTCGAGCAGCAGGCCGAGGAAGCGCCGCCCGGCCGCGGTGTGCGCGTTGTCCAGCAGGACCAGCGGCCGGGGCGCCCGGTTGACCCGCTGCCACCGGCCGTAGGCGTCGGCGAGATCTTCGAGGAAGGCCGCGGTCAGGGTGCGCTCGACGGCATCCTGGAAGTCACCGCCCTGGTGGAAGCGCAGACTCAGCCGGATGAGGGCGGCCTCACCGTCCTCGGAGCCGCTGGAGCGGCTCCGGTACCACTCCTGCACCGACTTCTCGGCCCGGGACCTCGTATGACGCCCGAAGTACTGCTGGAGCACCGCCTCGGCGACAGGGGCCAGATCGTGCTGCCGCCGGTCCGGGTCCGCGAGGCGCTCACTGACGTCGTACGTCCAGTCGGTGCCGTCCCCCTCGGCTCCCTCCGTGCCCTTCCTCAGGCCGCAGGCGACGAGCAGGCGCGCGATCCTGTCACGGGCCAGCGCCTGCTCCTCCTCGTCGCCGCGGTGCCAGCTGGACACGGCGAACAGCCCCGGCAGCAGGCGGGAGAAGCGGAGCCTCGCCGCCCCAGGGACCGTCGGCGCCAGCTCACGGACCAGCCGCTCCAGGATCTCGACCACCGCCGACGTGTTGGCCACCGCGGGACCCGACCTGCGTGCCTGTTCGATCTGCGTTCCATCGACCCTGCCGAGCGGGATCCGCCCGCGGTAGGACTCGTCCAGGGCGTCGAGGACCGCGGTCCTGCCCATGCCGTGGCGCCCGGAGACCAGCGTCACCGGAAGGTCGTCCCGGTGTTCCTGCGGCACCAGCTCCCGCCGGTCGGGCGCCATGCCCACCAGCCGGGGAACCAGTCCCCGCACGATCGGATCCCGTGCGTACAAAGACGTCCTCATCGCCCATCCCCCCGTTCCGCCGTCCTTCTCCGTCCTGTGCGGCCCGGCTCCGCGTGTCCGCTCCCCCGGCTACGCGGCCCCCCGGCCATGGGTGTCAGCCGCCGAGCATCCTGCTCAGCGCCTGGCCGACCGCGTCCAGGAGGAGCTGTCGGCCGACCGTGTCGGGAGCGGCACCGAGACTGCGCCGTATCCCTTCCATCAGGCCGCGCTGCCGGTCCGGGGGCGGCTCGTCGTCGGGGACACCGCCGCCCGCCAGTGAATGCGCGCTCCGCAGCAGGGTCGCGAGTGACTCCGGATCGAGATCGAGGGCCGGCGCCAGCTCCGAGATGAGTCTGGCGAGGCCGGCGGGCGGCAGTGCGGTGTGCATCTCGATCGTGGTGTGCACACTGTGGTCGGAGTCGCCCTGCGTGAGGTGCTCGATCGTCCCGGCCTCGATGTGGGTGTGCTGGGTGGGCCGGCGGAACTCACGCTGCTGTGCCACGTACGCGCCGATGTCGGTGGCTCCGGTGAGCACGGCTGCCACGCCCTGCGAGGTGAGCGCGACATGTGAACCGACGTCATGGTGGAACGGCGGCCCCTCGCAGGTGATCAGCTCCTCCGCGGCCAGATAGCTGAGGGCACGGGCGACCTCGCTCCGGGAGAGTGCGTCACCGAGGAAGAAGACGTCCGGCGAATCGAGGAAGCCGCTGATCCGCAACGGCTGCCGGTGCGTGTTCGCGTGGATCCAGTGCAGTACGGCTCGCGCCGCGTGGCGGGTCCGCTCGGCGGCGTTCGCACGCAGGGCCTGGAGCCGGCGGGCCCGTGTCGCCCCGTCGGACCGGAGCGTGACCACGGGTGCCCCCGTGGCCGGGCCGGTGCCGCCGACGGAATCGAGCATCCCCTCGGCGCACAGGTGGTCGACGACGAGCCGGACCGCGCTCATGGGGATGCTCTGGAGGGAGCCGAAGCCGGCGCAGGACACATGGTGTTCCAGCTCTCCCTCCGCCCTGTCCCATACCCAGAGCAGGAGGCGGGGGCCGTACCTGTCGACATACGCGACATCGCGGTCCGGTAACTCAGGCGCGCAATCTGACACTGACGGGGTCCTGTCCGTGCGGATGACCGATGACTCAGCTGCCGCACCTACCCCGGATTCACCGGTGTAATCAGCCTGACGCCCGAGACTGTGCGGCAACTTCGTCACGGTGAGGGCACGTTGAGGAAGACCGGCACGCCGACCGAACGGGCGGGGGTGCCACCACTGCCGTCGGTGACACCCCCGGTGGTCCTGCCGCGCGGAACGCGGCGGCCGTTACGGCAGGTTGCGTGCCATGACGATGCGCTGGACCTGGTTGGTGCCCTCGTAGATCTGGGTGATCTTCGCGTCGCGCATCATGCGCTCGACCGGGTAGTCACGGGTGTAGCCGTAACCGCCGAGGAGCTGGACGGCATCGGTGGTGACCTCCATCGCGACGTCGGAGGCGAAGCACTTGGCCGCGGCGCCGAAGAAGGTCAGGTCGCCGTCGAGGCGCTCGGACTTGGCCGCCGCCGCGTAGGTGAGCTGGCGGGCCGCCTCCAGCTTCATGGCCATGTCGGCGAGCATGAACTGGATGCCCTGGAAGTCACCGATCGGCTTGCCGAACTGCTTGCGCTCCTGGACGTAACCCTTGGCGTAGTCCAGGGCGCCCTGGGCGATGCCCAGGGCCTGGGCCGCGATCGTGATGCGGGTGTGGTCCAGGGTCTTCATCGCGGTCGCGAAGCCGGTGCCCTCCTCGCCGATCATGCGGTCGGCGGGGATACGGACGTTGTCGAGGTAGACCTCACGCGTCGGGGAGCCCTTGATGCCGAGCTTCTTCTCCGGGGCGCCGAAGGAGACACCCTCGTCGGACTTCTCCACGACGAACGCCGAGATGCCCTTGGAGCGCTTCGTCGGGTCGGTGACGGCCATGACCGTGTAGTACTCGGAGACGCCCGCGTTGGTGATCCAGCGCTTCACACCGTTCAGGACCCAGAAGTCGCCGTCGCGCACGGCCTTGGTCTTCATCCCCGCCGCGTCCGAGCCGGCGTCCGGCTCCGACAGCGCGTACGAGAACATCCCCTCACCCCTGGCCAGCGGGCCCAGATACTTCTTCTTCAGGGCCTCCGAACCGGAGAGGATCACCGGGAGCGAGCCCAGCTTGTTCACCGCCGGGATCAGCGAGGACGACGCGCAGACGCGGGCCACCTCCTCGATCACGATCACCGTGGCGAGCGCGTCCGCGCCCGCACCGCCGTACTCCTCCGGAACATGCACCGCGTGCAGGTCCGAGGCGACCAGCGCGTCCAGCGCCTCCTGCGGGAAACGCGCCTCCTCGTCCACCGCGGCGGCATGCGGAGCGATCTTCGCCTCGGAGAGCGAACGGATCGCCTCACGGAGCATGTCGTGCTCCTCGGCCGGACGGTACAGGTCGAAATCGGTCGAACCCGCCAAGACGTTCACTCCCCAAGAATGCTAACTACCGTTAAGTAACCTGATTTTAGTGGCCTTGCCGAGCGGAGGCATACGGGCGGGCCACGTGAGCTTGCCGACAGCCGTGAGGACGGCCCCGGAGACCGCCGGAAAACAGCCTCCCGCACGCACGGTTATGCTCGGCTCCGCACGTCTGTCCGCATCGTTCAGGAGCACCCATGGCCCTCAGGATCACCGTGATCGGCACCGGCTACCTCGGCGCCACCCATGCCGCGGCCATGGCGGAGCTGGGCTTCGAAGTCCTCGGGCTCGATGTCGTGCCCGAGAAGATCGAGATGCTGTCGGCGGGCAAGGTGCCGATGTACGAGCCGGGGCTCGAGGAGATCCTGCAGAAGCACGTCGCGGGCATCGAGGGGTCCACCGGGCGGCTGCGCTTCACCACCTCCTGGGAGGAGATCGGCGCGTTCGGCGATGTGCACTTCGTCTGCGTGAACACTCCCCAGAAGCACGGCGAGTACGCCTGCGACATGAGCTATGTGGACAGCGCCTTCGAGTCGCTGGCCCCGCAGCTGACCCGGCCCGCGCTGGTCGTGGGCAAGTCCACCGTCCCGGTGGGCTCCGCCGCACGGCTGTCGGCGCGGCTGGCCGAGCTGGCGCCGGTGGGCACGGACGCGGAGCTCGCCTGGAACCCGGAGTTCCTGCGCGAGGGCTTCGCGGTGAAGGACACCCTGCACCCGGACCGGATCGTCATCGGTGTGGAGAGCGAGCGGGCCGAGAAGCTGCTGCGCGAGGTGTACGCCGGGCCGGTCGCCGAGGGCTCGCCCTTCGTCGTGACGGACTTCCCGACCGCCGAGCTGGTGAAGACCTCCGCCAACTCCTTCCTCGCGACCAAGATCTCGTTCATCAACGCGATGGCCGAGGTCTGCGAGGCCGCCGACGGCGACGTGATGAAGCTCGCCGAGGCGATCGGCCACGACGAGCGCATCGGGAAGAAGTTCCTGCGGGCCGGGATCGGCTTCGGCGGGGGCTGTCTGCCCAAGGACATCCGGGCCTTCATGGCGCGCGCCGGTGAGCTGGGCGCCGACCAGGCGCTCACCTTCCTGCGGGAGGTCGACTCCATCAACATGCGCCGGCGCGGTCACATGGTCGAACTGGCCCGCGAGGCCGTGGGCGGAGGGTCGTTCCTGGGCACCCGCGTCGCGGTGCTGGGCGCCACCTTCAAGCCGGACTCGGACGACGTACGCGACTCGCCGGCCCTGAACGTCGCCGGGCAGATCCATCTGCAGGGCGGCCAGGTGACGGTCTTCGACCCGAAGGGCATGGACAACGCCCGGCGGCTCTTCCCGACGCTCGGATACGCGGACACGGCCCTGGACGCGGTGCGCGGCGCGGACGTGGTGCTGCACCTGACGGAGTGGCGCGAATTCCGGGAGCTGGACGCGGCGGCGCTGGGCGAGGCCGCGGGGCGGCGCATCATCCTGGACGGCCGCAACGCGCTGGACCCGGCGGTGTGGCGCGAGGCCGGCTGGACGTACCGGGCGATGGGCCGCCCGAAGGCGTAGCCCGGGCCCCGGCGGGATGACCGGTTCCGCCCGGGGGGCGTCTTGTCCTCAATCGCCGGACGGGCTTGATTTCTGGCGCCGGACGGGCTTGATCTGCCCCTGGCGCCGGACGGGCTTGATGTAGCCCGCCCGGCGGTTCTGTACTGCTACGCCGCCGGGCCGTCCAGCTCGTCGATCGTCACGTGGGACGGGCCGACGCGCGTCAGCAGCTCGCCGGCCACCGCCTCCGCGTCGCGCAGGACCCGGACCGCGTTCTGCCAGGTCAGCTTGGCCACATCGCTGTCCGACCAGCCGCGCGTGAGCAGCTCCGCGATCAGGTGCGGGTAGCCCGAGACATCCTCCAGCTCCAGCGGGAGGAACGCCGTGCCGTCGTAGTCTCCGCCGACGCCGATGTGGTCGATCCCGGCGACCTCGCGCATGTGGTCGAGGTGGTCGGCGATCGTGGCCACGGTGGCCATCGGGCGCGGGTTGAGCGCTTCGAAGTCCGCGTGGATCCGCATGGCGGCCGGGGTGGTGTCCAGATGGTGCAGGCCGTGCTCCCGCATGTTGCGGTCGGCGGCGAGCGTCCACTCGACGGCGGCGGGCAGGACGAACTTCGGTACGAAGGTCGCCATGGCCACACCGCCGTTGGCCGCGAGCATCCGCAGCACGTCGTCAGGGATGTTGCGCGGGTGGTCGCAGACCGCCCGGGCCGAGGAGTGCGAGAAGATCACCGGCGCGACGGAGGTGGCGAGCGCGTCCCGCATCGTGGTGGCCGCCACATGGGAGAGGTCGACCAGCATCCCGACGCGGTTCATCTCGCGTACGACCTCACGGCCGAACTCCGACAGACCGCCCACGCGCGGGGAGTCGGTCGCCGAGTCCGCCCAGTCGGTGTTGTCGTTGTGCGTGAGCGTCATGTAGCGGACGCCGAGGGTGTGCAGCGCACGCAGGGTGCCCAGCGAGTTGTTGATGGAGTGCCCGCCCTCGGCACCCATCAGGGAGGCGATACGGCCCTCGGCGCGGGCCTTCTCCATGTCGTCCGCGGTCAGGGCGCGCCGCAGGTCGTCCGGATAACGGTCCAGCATCTCGCCGACCACGTCGATCTGCTCCAGCGTGGCGCTGACCGCGTCGTCGCCCGCCAGCTCGGGCGGGACGTAGACGGACCAGAACTGCGCGCCGACGCCGCCGGCCCGCAGCCGCGGGATGTCGGTGTGCAGGGTGCCGGTCTGGTCCTGGGAGATGTCACGGGCGTCGAGGTCGTAGCCGACCTGCTCGCGCAGAGCCCAGGGCAGGTCGTTGTGGCCGTCGACGACGGGGTGGGCGGCCAGGAGCAGCCGCGCACGGTCCAGGTTGTCCATCGTGACCGCCCTACTTCCCGAAGCCGAAGGAGTCCGCGCCCTGGGTCTTGGCGCGCAGCCGCTTGCCCTTCTCCATGGCCTGCTCCTTGAGCTCCTGCTGGAAGTCCTTCATCCGCTCCAGCAGCGCGCTGTCGTGGGCGGCGAGGATACGGGCGGCGAGCAGGCCCGCGTTACGGGCGCCGCCGACGGAGACCGTGGCGACGGGGACACCGGCCGGCATCTGGACGATGGAGAGCAGGCTGTCCATGCCGTCGAGGTACTTCAGCGGGACCGGGACGCCGATCACGGGCAGCGGGGTGACGGAGGCGAGCATCCCGGGCAGGTGGGCCGCTCCGCCCGCTCCCGCGATGATCGCCTTGAGACCGCGGTCCGCGGCCCTCTCGCCGTACGCGATCATCTCGTGCGGCATGCGGTGGGCGGAGACGACGTCGACCTCGTAGGGGATCTCGAACTCGCCGAGGGCCTCGGCGGCCGCTTCCATCACGGGCCAGTCGGAGTCCGAGCCCATGACGATGCCGATGACGGGGGCGGAACCTGGTGCGGTCATTCGGTGATCGTTCCTCGCAGGTAGTCGGCCGCGTGCCGGGCGCGCTCCCGCACGTCCGACAGATCGTCGCCGTAGGTGTTGACGTGGCCCACCTTGCGGCCGGGCTTCACGTCCTTGCCGTACATGTGGATCTTGAGCTGCGGGTCGCGGGCCATGCAGTGCAGATACGCCTGGTACATGTCCGGGTAGTCACCGCCGAGGACGTTGCACATGACCGTCCAGGGGGCGCGCGGGCGGGGGTCGCCGAGCGGGAGGTCCAGGACGGCCCGCACATGGTTGGCGAACTGCGAGGTGACCGCGCCGTCCTGGGTCCAGTGCCCGGAGTTGTGCGGGCGCATGGCGAGCTCGTTCACGAGGATGCCGGGACTGCCGTCGGGTCCGCGCGTCTCGAAGAGCTCGACCGCGAGGTGGCCGACCACGCCCAGCTCCGCCGCGATCCGCAGGGCGAGCTGCTGGGCCTCGCCCGCGAGGCTCTCGTCCAGGCCGGGCGCCGGGGCGATGACGGTGTCACAGACCCCGTCGACCTGGATGGACTCGACGACCGGGTAGGCGACGGCCTGGCCGTGCGGCGAGCGGACGATGTTCGCCGCCAGCTCCCGCACGAAGTCCACCTTCTCCTCGGCGAGCACGGGGACACCGGCCCGGAAGGGCTCGGCGGCGTCGGCCTCGGAACGGACCACCCAGACGCCCTTGCCGTCGTAGCCGCCACGGACCGTCTTGAGGATGACGGGGAAGCCGCCGACCTCCTCGGCGAACGCGACGGCGTCCGCCGGGTCCGCGACGATGCGGTGGCGGGGGCAGGGCGCGCCGATCTCCGTGAGCTTCGTACGCATCACCCCCTTGTCCTGGGCGTGCACCAGAGCGCCCGGGCCGGGGCGTACGGGAATGCCGTCCGCCTCCAGGGCCCGCAGGTACTCGGTCGGCACATGCTCGTGGTCGAAGGTGATCACGTCACAGCCGCGGGCGAAGGCACGCAGTGTCTCCAGGTCGCGGTAGTCGCCGACGACGACTTCGCCGGCCACCTGGGCGGCCGAATCCTGGGGAGTGTCACTGAGGAGCTTGAATTTGAGGCCGAGGGGGATGCCCGCCTCGTGGGTCATTCGGGCGAGCTGGCCGCCGCCGACCATGCCGACTACAGGAAACGTCACGCCTCCAGGGTATCGGGCCGTTCGAGGCCTCCCCTCACCGTAGGCGGCAGGGCCGGGCAGGCCCCGGGGAAGGAAGCCTCGTCACGCGGGCACCATGGACTCACGGGCATCACACGGGAGGGCTGGTTAGCATGGCCGGGTTGACGAAACCGACCGGACGGGGCTGCGATCACCATGAGCGAACGGGGCGCACTGCGGGCCCGGCTTGATCTACTGGCCAGGGAGGTCGCGAAGTTCGGCGCGGTCGGCGCACTCGGGCTGGTCGTCAACATCGCCGTCTCGAACCTGATCTGGCGCACCACGGACTTTCCGGTGGTGCGGGCCGGGCTGATGGGGACGGTCGTCGCCATCCTCTTCAACTACGTCGGATTCCGCTACTGGACCTACCGGGACCGCGACAAGACCGGCCGGACCCGGGAGCTGACGCTGTTCCTGCTGTTCAGCGCCGTCGGCGCGGTGATCGAGACCGGCGTGCTCTACCTGGCGACGTACGGCTTCGGGTGGAACAGCCCGGTCCAGAGCAACGTCTTCAAGATCGTCGGCATCGGGATCGCCACGCTGTTCCGCTTCTGGTCGTACCGCACCTGGGTGTTCAGGGCGCTGCCCGCCAAGGAGGCCGTGCTCAACGCGGAACGATTTCTGGAGCAGCGGCGACCCTCCGACGAGGTGACTCCCGGCCCCGTGCCCCGCTGAGGCCCGTTAGAGCCGGTCGAGGCCCGCAGAGCCGCCGCTGAGGCCCGTCGGCTTCCGTCTCAGCGCACCGGGCGTACGGCTTCCTTGCGGCTCGGCGCGACCCGGCTGAGGAAGAGGGCGAAGACCGGAGGCTGCTGCTGGAGCAGTTCGAGCCGGCCGCCGTCGGCCTCGGCGAGGTCCCTGGCCACGGCGAGGCCGATCCCCGTGGAGTTACGGCCGCTGATGGTGCGCTCGAAGATCCGCGCCCCCAGGTCGGCGGGGACGCCGGGGCCCTCGTCCGTGACCTCGACGACGACCTGGGTGCCGGTGACACGGGTACGCAGCGCGACCGTGCCGCCACCGTGCATCAACGAGTTCTCGATCAGCGCGGCAAGCACCTGGGCGACGGCGCCCGGGGTTCCGACGGCCTCCAGACCGTGCTTGCCCGAGCAGACGACGGCGCGGCCGTCACTGCGGTAGGCCGGGCGCCATTCCTCGATCTGCTGCTTGATGACCTCGTCGAGGTCGAAGACGACGGCGGAGCCGGTGCGCGGGTCACGGGCGTTGGTCAGCAGCCGCTGCACCACGTCGGTGAGGCGCTCGACCTGGGTGAGCGCGATGTTCGCCTCCTCCTTCACCGTGTCCGGGTCGTCGGTGACGGAGATCTCCTCGATCCGCATGGAGAGGGCGGTCAGGGGCGTACGCAGCTGGTGCGAGGCGTCCGCGGCGAGGCGTCGCTCCGCGGTCAGCATCCGGGCGATCCGCTCGGCGGAGGAGTCCAGGACATCGGCGACCCGGTCCAGCTCCGTCACCCCGTACCGCTTGTGCCGGGGGCGCGGGTCGCCCGATCCGAGGCGTTCGGCGGTCTCGGCGAGGTCGGTGAGCGGGGAGGTCAGCCGGTCGGCCTGGCGTACGGCGAGGAGTACGGCGGAGATGATCGCGAGCAGCGCCACCGCCCCGATGATCAGCAGGGTCCGGCCGACCTCCCGGGTCACGGCGGAGCGGGACTCCTCGACGGTGACCTTCTCGCCCTGCTCCCCCGTCTCCGTGCTGCGGATGGCGTTGCCGTCCGTGGGGCGCTCTCCGACCTCGATGGCGGCGCGCCCGGGGATCTCGACGCGGGCGTAGCGGCTGGGGTCCACCTGCTCGGCGAGGACCTGCGGGGTGATCCGCTCGGCGCCGAGCAGCCGGCTCTCGACGACGCTGATCAGCCGGAAGGCCTCGGAGTCGACGCTTTCCTGGGCGCTGTTGCTGATGGTGCGGGTCTCGACGATGACGAGGGAGACCCCGAAGACGGCGATCACGACGAGCACCACGGCGAGCGTGGAGTTGATCAGTCGGCGGCGCATGAGTGTTCTGTACGTCAGCTCTTCTCGAACCGGAAGCCGACGCCCCGGACGGTGGCGATGTAGCGCGGATTGGCCGCGTCGTCGCCGAGCTTCTTGCGGAGCCAGGAGATGTGCATGTCGAGGGTCTTGGTGGAGGACCACCAGGTGGTGTCCCAGACCTCACGCATCAGCTGGTCACGGGTGACGACCCGGCCGGCGTCCCGCACGAGGACCCGGAGCAGATCGAACTCCTTGGCGGTGAGCTGGAGTTCCTCGTCGCCCATCCAGGCCCGGTGGGACTCGACGTCGATCCGGACGCCGTGCGTTGCGGGCTGCGGGGCGGGCTCGGTGGCGCCGCGGCGCAGCAGGGCGCGGACCCGGGCGAGAAGCTCGGCGAGGCGGAAGGGCTTGGTGACGTAGTCGTCGGCGCCGGCGTCCAGGCCGACCACCGTGTCGACCTCGTCGGCCCGGGCGGTCAGCACCAGGATCGGCACCGCGTGGCCGTCGGCCCGCAGTCGCCTGGCGACCTCCAGGCCGTCCATCCCTGGCAGTCCCAGGTCGAGGACGACCAGGTCGACGCCTCCCTGGAGTCCGGCGTCGAGGGCGGTCGGACCGTCCTCGCGGACCTCGACCTCGTAACCCTCACGACGCAGGGCACGGGCCAGTGGCTCCGAGATGGATGCGTCGTCCTCGGCGAGCAGTACACGGGTCATGCAGTGATGGTAGTCCGCGCAGGCCCGCCGGGGTGAGGCGCTGGGCATGACCTGCGGGTCAGGGCCACGAATCGGGCATCCTCCTTTGAATATGGGACTGTGGTTCCAGGCCTACCTGTGATCCATCTCTCAAGTCCTTCCATATCCCCGCGTGTCGTGTCGTATGGTTGCTCGACGCCTGTTGCACCACCGAAGGACCTTTGGGCTGCTTTCGCGCCAGGGGTCACTTTTGTGTACGGGCCGGTTCCCGCCGGCCCCGACCAGTGAATGACCTGTGGGCCGGGCCCGGAGCGCGAGGACGCGCACCGGGCGTGGATCCCGGAGCGGTCTGTCCCACGATCCCGCCCTCGAGCTCCCTGCGGAGCGACGGCCGGATCGGATCCCTCGAGGCGTCGGGGGTCGGGGCGTGTCCGCCCCGGTGCCGGCCACCCCCCACCGGGCGCGTACCGCTCACGAGGCGAGCGCGTCCCGACCAGCAAGGATCGACCATGGCGTCCAGCCTGACGAAGGACTCGGCCAGTACTCCTGGTTCGGAGAAGACCTTCTTCGGCCACCCCCGCGGCCTGGCCACTCTCTTCATGACGGAGATGTGGGAACGCTTCAGCTACTACGGCATGCGCGCCCTTCTCCCGCTCTACCTGATCGCTCCCAACGGGCTTCACATGAACCCCGCCACGGCCACGGCGATCTACTCGGTCTACCTGTCGCTGGTGTACCTGCTCACCATGCCCGGCGGCTGGATCGGCGACCGCGTCTGGGGCCCCCGCAAGACCGTCGCCATCGCGGGCGGCGTCGTCATGCTCGGCCACCTGGTGCTGGCGCTGCCGGCCGAAGGCACCTTCTTCGCGGGCCTCGGCCTCGTGGCGATCGGCTCCGGCCTGCTGAAGGCGAACATCTCGACGATGGTCGGCCACCTCTACGACGGCCCGGACGACCCGCGCCGTGACGGTGGCTTCACGATCTTCTACATGGGCATCAACGTGGGTGCCTTCGCCGCCCCGCTGGTGATCGGCACCGTCGGCGAGAACGTCAACTGGCACCTGGGCTTCGCCCTGGCCGCCGTCGGCATGGGACTCGGTGTCGCCCAGTTCCTGCTCGGCACCCGCCACCTGGACGAGCGCAGCCACGTCGTGCCGAAGCCGCTCTCCGCGGACGAGCGCGCCTCCACGCTGCGCAAGTCGATGATCTGGCTGGGCGTCGCCGCCGTCTTCTACATCGGCACGGTCGTCACCGGCGTCTACACGCTGAACTGGCTGCTGGTCCCGATCACGGTCGCCGGTCTCGTCATCCCCGTGGTGGTCCTGGCGCGCATCAAGCGCGACAAGGAGCTCGACCAGGCCGAGCAGGCGAAGATGTCCGGCTACATCTGGTTCTTCGTGGCCGCCGCCATCTTCTGGATGATCTACGACCAGGGTGGTTCGACCCTGGCGATCTTCGCCGACTCCTCGGCGGAGAACTCGGTCCTCGGCTGGGACTTCCCGGTCTCCTGGTACCAGTCGGTCAACCCGGTCCTGATCATGGCGCTGGCTCCGGTCTTCGCCGCCTTCTGGCTGGCGCTGAACCGGCGGGGCAAGGAGCCCAGCACGATCGTGAAGTTCAGCTCCGGTCTGGTGCTGGTCGGCGCGTCGTTCTTCCTCTTCCTGGCGCCCCTGGCCATCGCCGGCGACGGCCACAAGGCCGCCGCGATGTGGCTGGTCGCGATCTACTTCGTGCAGACCGTCGGTGAGCTGACGCTCTCCCCGGTCGGCCTCTCGGTCACCACCAAGATGGCCCCGGCCAAGTACGCCAGCCAGATGATGGGTGTCTGGTTCCTGGCCGTGACGGCCGGCGACTGCACCACGGGCCTGCTCTCCCTCGCGGGGGTCGAGCTCAACGGCAACGGGGTGGTCGCGCTCCAGGCCGCACTCGCGGTGCTCGCGGGTGTCGCGATCTTCATGTACCGCGGCAAGGTCAAGGCGCTCATGGGCAACGTCCGCTGACCCGGACCCCGCCCGCATGACTCAGGGCCCCGCACCGATCGGATCGGTGCGGGGCCCTGAGTCGCTCGCGCCGGGGCACGAGGGGCGGCTACGCCGGTGCGGCGAGCTCCGCCCAGACGGTCTTGCCCGGCTGTTCCGGCGTACGCGTCACACCCCAGTCCAGGCAGAGCCGCTGCACGATGAACATGCCGTGACCGCCGGGCCGCCCCGCGCGGTGCGGATTGCGCGGTGAGGGCTGCCCCGCACCGGCGTCGACGACCTCGACCCGGAGCATCTTGGGTGAGCAGCCGATACGGAGCTCCTCGGGACCGTCCGCGTGCAGGCAGGCGTTCGTGACGAGCTCGGAGACGACCAGGAGGACGTCCTCGGCGGCCGCCCGCCGGTCGGCGCCCGACGCGGGCAGCCAGCCCCAGTCGTGGAGCGCCTGTCTGGCGAAGTCCCGGGCCATCGGGACGATGCCGCTGGCCTGCCTCAGCGAGAGCGTGCGCCACTGCCGGTCAGCGGGTACGGCAGAGGCTGCGCCTGTGCCGTCCGGCTCGCGGCCGAGGCCGCCCGGCGGATGCTGCCGGGTGGTGCTCATCAGCGCTTCACCTCACCGATTCACCGTGTTGCCATCGAACAGAACTGGTCAGATACAGAGTGTGCGGGTTCCATGACCCCGACGGGATGTCTCCTGCCCGGCCGAATGGTGACGACACCCTTTTCGCCTACGCCGTAAGCGTGACTCGCGTGACAGCCAGGGCTCCCGAGACCGGGGATGCGCATGGGAAGCGCCGCTGTCAGCTGCTCAGAGCGTCTTCGAGCGAGGCATGGACGGTGAAGACCGCCTCCGCCCCCGTGATCTCGAAGACGCGAGCCACCACGGGCTGCATTCCGGCAAGGTGGACCCCTCCTCCGGCGGCCTCGGCCTTCAGGCGCGCACCGAGCAGCACGTTGAGCCCGGTGGAATCGCAGAAGTCGAGCCCGGAACAGTCGACCACCAGGCGTGTACGCCCTTGCGCGACCGCGCTCTCCAGAGGTTCCCGGAGCAGATCGGCGGTGTGGTGATCCAGCTCACCCACCGGCGTCACGACCTCGCTCCGCCCCTCGGTCCGGACGCCGACGCTCAGTCGGCCCCGGTTCGCACTTCCGACCGTCCCGCGGTCCATTGACTGTCTCTCTTCGCCGTCCGTCACTACCCACGCCCCTGTGTACGCGGCTTCGTCGTGGCTGCCGCCGACGTGCGTAAAACATTACGCGTTTCCCTCGCCACACGGTAGTCGAAGAACTCAACATACCGGACATATAGGCTGATTTGGCGCTTGTAACTCATGGCTGGAAACGGGTAAGGGTAGAAGGGACATCCACACCAGGCATTTCGATCGGCTTCGGAGGCGCCGCTTCACCGTAGGAAGACGTATGGGCATCGGCAGCCATATGCCGAGAACGATGGAGGAGAACCATGTCACCCCGGCTCGACGTATCGCGTACCCATATCGCGACGTCGGCATGTCCTCAGGGACCGACCGATTCCGACTCCGCTGCAGCGAACGCCGTACCCGGCCCGCGCACCAGCACCGACCTGACCGCCGACGACCACCTTCCGAGCGAGGAGTTCGAGGGTCTCGAGGGACTTCCCGAGATCCCGCCCTATGCCGAGGTCGGCGCCCTGGACGCCAGGGCCCTCTCGAAGACACTCTTCGCGCGGCTCGAGGCCCTCGAGGAGGGCACCCACGAGCACGCGTACGTACGCAACACCCTCGTCGAGCTCAACCTCGCCCTGGTCAAGTTCGCCGCCGCCCGGTTCCGCTCCCGCAGCGAGCCCATGGAGGACATCGTCCAGGTCGGCACCATCGGCCTGATCAAGGCGATCGACCGCTTCGAGCTCAGCCGGGGCGTCGAGTTCCCGACATTCGCGATGCCCACCATCGTCGGCGAGATCAAGCGCTTCTTCCGTGACACCAGCTGGTCCGTGCGCGTCCCGCGCCGACTGCAGGAGCTGCGGCTGGACCTGGCCAAGGCGGGCGACGAGCTGGCCCAGAAGCTGGACCGCTCGCCCACGGTCGCCGAACTCGCCGACCGCCTCGGCCTCAGCAAGGAGGAGGTCGTCGAGGGCATGGCCGCGAGCAACGCGTACACCGCGAGCTCGCTGGACGCCAAGCCCGACGACCAGTCCGAGAGCAACGAAGGCGCGCTCGCGGACCGTCTCGGCTACGAGGACCACGGCCTGGAGGGCATCGAGTACGTCGAGTCCCTCAAGCCGCTCATCGCCTCGCTCCCCCTGCGTGACCGCACGATCCTCTCCATGCGGTTCGTCTCCAACATGACGCAGTCGGAGATCGGCGAGGAGCTCGGCATCTCGCAGATGCACGTGTCCCGGCTGCTCTCCAGGACCCTGGTCAAGCTCAGGAAGGGCCTGACCGTGGAGGAGTGACCCGCCGTCACGCGCACCACAGGTACGTCATTGCGGAAGGACCCGACCCGGGCGACGGGCGGGTCCTTCCGCATTGTTGACGAAGTGCCACGGACTGGGCGACATTGGGCATGGTTCTGGGGGGAACACATGGCTCATGGGGAGAGCGGTCCGGCGGACCGTGCCGTGCCGAGAGCGATGGAGACGGCGATGGGCGCCCGGCTCGGCCGGGAATGCCTGTACGTACCGTCCTGCCGGCTGGGCCTCTATCTGGCGCTCCGCCACTGGTGCGAACCCGGCGGCCGGGTCCTGATGTCCCCGGTGAACGACGACGTCATCCTCTTCGTCGTCCTCGCCGCCGGCCTGCGGCCCGTCCAGGCCCCGCTGTCAGCCGCGGACGGTTCGATCGACGTGGACGCCGTGCCCGATGCCGTGTGGAACGGCCTCTCCGCCGTCCTCACCACCAATCTGTACGGGAACCCGGATCCCGTCCGCCGGCTGCGCGAGCGCTGCGACCGTCTCGGCGTCCCGCTGATCGAGGACGCCGCGCACGCCATCGGCAGCACCGCGGACGGGAAGCCGGTCGGCTCGTTCGGGGACGCGGCCGTCTTCAGCCTCTCCAAACACGTCGGCGCGAAGGCCGGAGGCTTCCTCGCCGTCGCCGACCCCGCCCTGCGCGCACCGCTGGAGCAGGCCCGGGACGTCCTGCTCGACCCGGCCTGCCTCACCGCCGAACTCGCCTACGCCGTACGCCCGTACGCGGAGTCGGCCGTACGAGGGCTGCGGCTCGCCCCGGCCGCCTGGTGGGCGCTGCGGCTCCTCGGTCTCCAGGAACGGGAGGAGATCCGGATGCCGTTGCGGCCCTCGGAGCTGCGGGAGGCACTGGGATCCGCGCCCTCGCTGACGGCCTTCCACTCCTGGGTCCGCGTCGACATGCACGACTACCGCATCGCGCCGGGCCGATTACGGCTGGGTCGCGTCGCCCGTCTGCTGGCCGGCCTCGACGAGCGGCTCGCCGCGCACCGGACGGGCACCGAGCGCCTCCTCGCGACCCGCTGGGCGCCTCCGGTCCCCGCCGGTGCCCCCGTACAACCGCTGTTCCGGGTGCCGTTGCTGGTGGACGACCGTGACGCGGCCGTCGCCGCGCTCGCCCGCCACCGCGTCACCGTCGGCTATCTCTACGACCCGCCGCTCGACACCTACGCGGGCACGCCGTTCACCGACCCGTCCCCCGCCCCCGCCGGGGCGGCCTGGTTCGCCCGTCACGCCCTGCCCGTGGACCCGCTGCGCGCCGGTCCCGTCATCGAGATCCTGGCCTCGTCGGGTGCCCGGCCGGCGGGAGAGCTGCCCGGTGTCTGACACGGTGAGAGCCGGTCGGCCGGAGACCGGCACGGCACGTCCGCCCGCCCCCGCGGACGGTGCGAACGGCGACTCGATGTTCCGCAACGCCTACGCCCTGATGCTCTCCACCGGTGTCTCCGCCGCTCTCGGCCTGGGCTTCTGGCTGGTCGCCGCCCGCTACTACACCGAGGAGGCCGTCGGCCAGGGCTCCGCCGCCATCGCCGCGATGCGCCTCCTCGCCTCGGTCACCGCCACCACCATGATCGGCGCCGTCGTGCGCTACGTGCCCCGCGCCGGACGCGCCACCGGGTCCCTGGTCGCCCGTACCTACCTGGTCAGCTCCGCCGTCGTCACCCTCGCCTGTGTGGTCTTCCTGCTCACGCTGGACCTCTGGGGTGATTCGTACGCCCCGCTCGGCACGCTGTCCGCCGGGCTCGTCTTCACCGGGTCCTGCGTCGCCTGGGCGGTCCTCACGCTCCAGGACGGGGTGCTGACCGGGCTGCGCAAGGCCTTCTGGGTACCCGTCGGCAACGCGGTGTTCTCCATCGGAAAGCTGCTGCTGCTCGCCGCGTTCGCGACCGCCCTGCCGGTCCTCGGCGTCTTCGTGTCCTGGGCCGCGGCCATCGCCCTGTCCGTGCTGCCGCTCGGCTGGATGGTCTTCCGCCGGCTGATCCCGCGCCAGGCCGGGGCCGAACGGGACCGCGAACCGCCCCGGATGCGCGAGATCGGCAGGTTCCTGGCCGGGGACTCCGTGGGCGCGCTCTTCAGTCTGGCCATGATCAACCTGCTGCCGGTGATGGTGGCCGTGCGCTTCGACGCCGCGCACAACGGCTTCTTCTACATCGCCTACACCGTCGGCGGCACCATGGAGTTCATGGCCATCAACATGGCCTCCTCCCTCACCGCGCACGCCTCGCACAGCCCCGGCCACCTGGCCGAAGGCGTACGCGGAGCGCTGCGCCGCATGGCGGTCCTGCTGGTTCCCGTCGTGGTCGTACTGGTCCTCTTCGCCCCTCAGATCCTCAGCCCCTTCGGCTCCGGCTACGCCGCCCACGGCACCCTGGTCCTGCGGCTGCTGGCCGCGGCGGCCCTGCCCCGGGTCGTGGTCGAGCTGTACATCGGTGTCCTCCGGGTGCAGGGCCGCACCGGTGCGCTCGCCGTCCTGCAGGGCGCGATGTGCGTCCTCGTCCTGGGCACCGCGGCGGTGCTGCTCGGCCCTGCGGGGATCGCGGGGGCGGGCTGGGCGATGCTGACGGCCATGACCGCGGTGGCGACCGCGTCCGCCGTGGGCCTGCGCACGGCCCTCACCGGGCGTACGCCGCGGCACTCCCGGCGTACGCCGCCGGGGAGCGAGGAGTTCGGGACGAGCTGGGCCCGGCTCGCGGCGCGGCCTGCCCAGGACCGGCCGACCGGGAAGGCGGACGCCCGGACGGCGAGCGGCGGCGCGCTGTGGCTCTGGGGGCTGCTGGTGCTCGCGGCCGGACTCTTCTGGGTGCCGTTGTCGCGCTCGGCGCACGCCGGGCACACACATCTGACCGGTACGGAGCTGATCGACGCGCTGCCACCGGTCTCGGTGGCCTCCGGGGTGCTCATGATCGTCGTCCACAGCGCGGCCGTCGCGCTGTACCGCCCCCGGCCCGCGCTGCTGGGCGCGGCACTGCTGGTGACCGTGGCGGCGCTGCACTCCGCGCCGCTCTTCCTCGGCGTCAGGCCGGACGCCGCCTCGCCGGAGTGGCACGGGGCGCTCGCCCGCGTCCTCACCGGGGCGGCGGGGCTGAGCTCCCCGGCCGCGGTGGAGCGGGCTCTGCCGTTCGCGCTCCAGTTGCTGTGTCTGGCGGCGGCCGCTGTCCTGCTGCGGACGGCCGGGGCGCACTGGCGGGTCACCGCCGCCGCGCTCTGGGTGCTCGGGGTGGCGGGGTGGGTCGCGCAGGACGCCTTCGCCACGGCCGGACTGCCGGTGTTCCTGGGGCTGTTCGCGGCCACGGCGGTGGCGTACGGCGTACGGGGGCGGGTCAGCGGCCGGGCACCGGCTGCTTGAACCAGTCGTCCTGGCCGGCCTTACGGTAACCCTCGAGCCCCGGGCCGTCGTCGACCGTGAGGTCGCAGCCCCGGCCCGGGACCGCACGGTTCCAGTTCACCAGTGCCTTGACCTGGGGCATGGTCCTGGCCACCTCCGGGATCTCCTCGTACCACTCGCGCTGGCGGTCCTCGTCCGCCGGATCGGGCACCGTGGCGAACTCGGCGGCCATCAGCGGCTTCTCGGCACTGATGTTCGCGCGCAGCCAGTCGTACGCCGGCCGCTGGCTGCGGTCGAAGTCCTTCCAGTCCGTGGTGTCGTGGCAGGTGAAGTAGTTGTACTGGTCCATGCCGATCCAGTCGACGTAGTCGTCGCCCGGGTAGAGCCGTTCGAAGAGCTTCCCCGCCGCGAGGTAGCCGGAGACCGTCCACACCCACACCACGTTGTCCACACCGAGCTCCTCGAACCGGTCGTGGAGGTGGCGGTAGGCGGCGACGTACTCCTCGGGTGTGCCGGCGTCGCCGACCCGGGCGTCGACCTCCTGGTCGAAGGAGAAGAACACCCGCTTCCCGTACGCCTTGATGCGGCGCGCCTGCGGGTCGATGATCTCGCGGTCGTACGCCCCCGACGCGAGCTCCCCCCAGCCGAGCTGGTCCTCGGTCCAGCCGGCGTGGTGGGGCTCGCGCCACACCGTGGACTCCCAGGCCAGCATCAGCATCCGGTCCCGGCCCAGGATCTGCTCGTCGGGGGTGAGGAGCTGCCCGTCCAGCTCGGTGTTCGACATGTCGTGGTACGTGTACAGGAGGTCGAGCTTCCGGCCGATCTTCTCCTCGAAGGCGTACACCGCGTCCTTGAGCGAGCCGTTCTCCGCGTACGGCACATAGGCGCCCCACCAGGCCCCGCACGGCGGGACGAGCGTGGCGGTGGGGGCGCACGTCCCGCCGGTGACCGGGCCGGTGGCGGCGTCGGCGGGCAGGGCGCCGGCGGAAGGCACCTCCTCGTCCTCGGAGGAGGGCGGGCCGAACCAGGCGAGGAGTCCGGTCAGCAGCGCCACGACTGCGGCGAGGGCGAGCAGGACGTACGTACGCGGGCGGCGCGCCTCCGGTACGCGGTGGCGGGTCACCGGCGCCTCACGGGTGTCACCCGGGACCGCTCGACGGCGCCCCGGGTGGCCGCCGGCAGCGGAAGCCCCGGAAGCACCGAGGCGAGGGTGGTGAGCGCGGCGAGGGACATCAGGAACACGGTCCCGGAGAAGCCCCTCACCAGGAACAGCGCGGTGGCCACGACGACGGCCAGGGAGAGCGCGACGGGTGCGGCGAGCGCGGCCGCTTCGAGTCGGGCACCGGGCCTGAGCGGTCCGGGCTGCGGATACAGCAGGGCCAGCCCGGGGCCGAAGCAGACGAAGAGGAGCACGGGTATCCAGCGCAGGGGTGCTCCCGCCGGCAGCGTGGTCGCGGCCAGCGCCACCCACCCGGAGAGCGCCAGGGCGGCTCTGATCAGGGTCGGCCGGGCGGGGAGTGCCGGTTGCCGGTTCTCGGACACGGGGCTGCCTTCCTGGTCTGGGACGGGTCTCAGGACGGGCCTCAGGGGCTGTCGTAGCGCAGGACGACGCCGTGTTCGGTCCGCTCGACCACACGGAAGAGCGGTGAGGTGGTGAGGTCCCGCTTCAGTGCGGCGAAGCCGCCGGGGGGCAGCAGCCCCTCTCCCGCGGTGTAGATGTCCTGGGTGCGTGTGAGGATGACGTAGGCCGTGGTGCCGGGCGGCAGCCGGGTCGAGAGGTAGCGCGCCGGATCCTTGAGCATCTCGACGTTCTCGGGGAGCTCCTGTTCGGCGAAGAACCAGTGCTCCAGCCGGTCGTAGCGGTGCAGAGCCTGCGGGAAGGAGCCCGTGGTGGCCAGGATCAGCGCCCCCTCGGGGGCCCTGTCGATGGCGCGGGTGACGAGCGCGGTCTCCGCCGGCGGGGTGTAGTTCATCTGCTCCTTGCCGTAGTACGAGGGCATGAAGCCCGCCAGCAGCGCGACGAGCGCCACCGGAAGGGCGACCGCGCAGACTCTCCGTACCGTCGGCCCGACCCGGTGCGCTCCGGTGCCTCCGGCGGCCGGCACGAGCGCCGCGGCGGCGAAGAAGGCGGCGCCCGGGAGCGCGAACAGATAGACCCGGAAGAGCATTTCGCCGCCGTAGTCGTTGACCACGAAGAGGGGTACGGGCGCGAGGGAGGCCAGCAGCAGCGGCAGGGCGCTGTGCACCAGGCGGCGCCGCAGCAGCAGGGCCGAGCCCGCGAGGACGGCGACGGCCAGGACCATCAGGATGTTGGCCCGCCCCGCGAGTTCCGGGCCGGCCCCGGTGAGCTGACCGGCGTACCCGGCGCGGGAGTTCTGGGTGAGCTCGCCCAGGGAGTCGCGCAGGGTGCCCAGCGTCTCGGTGAACAGGGGGCGGCCCATGGTGAGGTCCCAGGCCAGCATGAGCAGCCCTGCCACGGCGAGGAGCCCGGGGTTGCGGTAGCGGCGGGTGAGGTTGAGCGCGAGCAGAGTGACACAGAGCATCACCGGGGTCAGCTGGTGCACCGCGTTGACGGCGATGATCAAGGGCGCGAGGACCACGACACAGACCGCGCGCTGCCGGGTGCCGGTGGGCGGCGGAACGGCCGCCGCCGCCGGGTCCAGCCAGGCCCGGGAACGCAGCCGTCCGGCGGAGCCCGGGCGGACGAAGTGCCGTACGACGACGGCGAGTACGGCGAGGTGGAGGAGGAAGGCGAGGCCCTGCGGGGCGAGATAGTCCTGGCCCACCCAGTTGGCGAGCTGGAAGATCCAGACGGCGGTCCACACGAGGCGCCAGTCCTCGCTGAAGGTGCGGTAGACGACGATCAGGACCGGCATCATCAGCAGGCCGAAGACGACAGGCGCCCAGTTCAGATAGGTGGCGGCGCTGTCGGCCCCGAATGCACGGACGAGTCCGCCGTTGAGCGTGAAGAAGCCGGGCCACTGGTCGTAGGCGGACATGTTGCCGGACAGGCCCTCACCCGGGCGCAGTTCGCCGTTCGCCAGCAGATGGTTGATGACGGCGTCGTGCTTGGAGGCCCAGGGGTAGCGCTCCGAGTCGTACAGGACGGCGGGAACTCCCTTGAGCGCCATCAGCAGTCCGGCGCAGTACAGGGCGGGCCACCAGGGGGCCGTGCCGGCACGGCGGAGGCTGACCAGGAAGCCGGCGGTCAGGACGAGCAGGGAGAGGTAGTAGGTGACGGGCAGCCGGTCCAGGAGGCCGTACTCGCCCATCGAGCGGAACCCGATGTACGGCAGCGAGGAGATCCAGAGAGCGACCGCCAGGAGTAACGGCAGCCAGGTGAGGAGTGTCCGGGGTCTCAGTGCGTCGGGGAGACGGCGGAACGCCCCACCGGGCACGGCACCGGGCGGCGGCCCGGGAGGAGGCACCGGCTCGGCGCTCCCCGCCGCGTCCCCCTTGACCGGCGCGGGCACATGCTGTGGCACGGTGCGACTCCCCCCACGGATGTGGTCGCGGCCGTCACGCCGCTGTCCCCTTAAGCGAAGTATAGGAATGTACTTGCGATCTGGTGCGGCTTTGTGGCGCTCTCGTCCGCTTCATCTCGTCTCCCGCGTCACCCCGCGAACTCCGGCCCCCGCACGGCGGCCCGCGCCCGCCGGTACCACCGCCAGCCCACGGTCGGCGGGGAGTCGCGGAACGGCGCCACGCGTGCGCCCCCGCCCGCCATCCATCGTTCGACGTCCCGCACCGTGTGGCTCCGCCTCAGGATCAGCCGCGCGATCCTGTACGGCTCGTCCCGGCCCGAACTCAGCGCGTGCCGGACGGCCACCGCGCTCTCGTAACCGGCGGCACGGGCGGCGCGGCGCACCCGCACGCTGTTGTATCCGTGCGGATAGGCGAGATGGGCCACCTCATGGCCCAGGACGTCCTCCAACGCTCGCTTGGAGTCGGCGAGTTCCGAGTGCAGGGCCGCACCCCGCAGCGTGTCCAGCTGCGCGTGGGTGACGGTGTGCCCGCCCACCTCCATGCCGTACTGCTCCAGCAGGGGGGCTTGCGCCAGGCTCATCATCGGCGCGGGCGGCAGCAGGCTGCCCCCGCCGGACCCGGTCAGCGCGCCCGTCGTGAGATACGCGGTGGCCGGCACCGACCGCCCGGCGAGCGCCTCGGCGGTCGGCCCCGGCAGGTCCGCGAAGCCGTCGTCGAAGGTCAGGACTACCGGCCGGTCCGGCAGCGGCTCACGTCCCCTGAGATGAGCGACGAGGGCACCGACCGGGACCGGTGTACGGCCGCAGGTGCGGATCACGTCCAGCTGAGCGGCGAAATCCCTTGGTGCGACCGTGAATTCGGCGATCCAGTCCGGCGGGTCGTCCATCACCGCGTGGTACAGCAGCACGGGTATCCGGGGCGCCCCGTCCCCCTCGGGCCCCTGCGCGCTCATCTCTCCTCCCAGGGACGTGTCCGGAGGGCGAGCCGCGCGCGTGCATATCCCAGGGGGCCGTACAGCAGACCGCGACGCTCCAGCCGGGAAAGATGCCGGGGCCACGGGTAGGTGTGCGCGCCGTGCGCGCCGGGAACACCGGTGCGCCCCTCGGAGCCGGTGGCACGCCGCGCCGTCATCGTGCGGGCACGGGCGAGACCGCGGGGCAGCCGGGCCAGGAAGGACGGCAGCAGGGCGGGCCTGCGGACCAGGAGCGCGGTGAGGCAGGCGGTGAGCCCGGCGCCGTAGCCGTACGCCTGCCCGCAGAGGTCCTCCCAGCGCTCCCGGTGGTGGTGCCAGACGATCGCGTCGGGCGTGTAGTGCAGCGGGTGCCCCTCGGCGAGGAGCCGTACGAACGCGTAGAGGTCGTCGCCCCCTCTGGCAGGGGTGCCGGTGCCGGTGGCGGGGTCGAAACCGCCGACGGCTTTCAACGGCCCGGCGCGGAAGGCCATGCTGGCGCCGGAGCCGAACCGTCCGGCGGTGAACGGGAAGAGCGGATCGTCGGCCGGCGGGTGTGCCGGGTCGTACCGGCGCGCGGTGAAGCCCTTGGCGAAACCTCCGTGACTCTCCAGCAGGACCTGCGCCGGGGTGCTGAGTCTGGCCGGCAGGATCAGGCCCGTGACGCAGGCCGTCGCGGGGTCCTCGCCGAAGGGCCGGGTGAGGGCGCTGAGCCAGTGCGGGTCGGCGATCACGTCGTCGTCGGTGAAGGCGATGATGTCCGCCTCCGCGACGAGGACCCCCTTGTTGTGCGCGGCGGCCAGCCCGGGAACGGTCTCCCGCACATAGCTCACGCCGCGACTCGCGTAGGCGTTCGTGACGAGGTCGTGGGTGGCGCCGGTGGCCGGGGCGTTGTCGACGACCACGATCTCGAAGTCCGGGTGGTCCTGGGCGAGCAGCGAATCGAGGGCACGGGCGAGCTGCTCGGGGCGCTCCCGGGTCGCGACGACGACCGTGGCCCTGGGCACCTCACCCGGCGGCCGCTCCGGAGCGTCCGGGACGACGATCTCGTCCGCGGCCTGCCGGGCGAGGACGGAGACCGGATCCTCACCCGCCCTGACGCGCCCGACGAGCGTGCCGACGGGACGCCCGCGCAGCCGTACGAGCACGAAGAACCGCTGGTCGTCACCGTCCCGCGGGGCGGGGTCCAGGGGCGGTCCGCCGGGTACGGGCCCCAGCCGTGCGCCCGTGCCGTCGGCCGCGTCGAGCTCCAGCTCGGCGACGGACAGACCGGCGAGCCGGTCGATGCCGGGTAACCGCTCCGTGCGCGCCGGCTGTTCGTTCCGGTACGTCTTTTCGCTCCGGTACGGCATCCGGTCCCCCCGGTCGTGGCGCTATGGACGTTTCGGTTCACGCAGCCGGCCGGCCCGTTCGAGGCCGCGCCGCGCCAGGCCCGCCAGCCGGGGCCGGTTCCGTACGAAACCGTGCGCGCGGCGGGAGGGTTCACGGCCGATCCACTGAAGGGCCGCGCCGGCGCCCGGCCTGACCGAGGCGCCCTCGTACACCGTCAGCTCGCCGGTCTTCAGCGCGTCCTTGTACTCGGCCGCCCCGCGCCCCATGTCGAGCATCCCGATGCCGTCGTCCGCCGCCGCGCGTGCCATCCGCAGATGCAGGATCAGGCCGGGCGAGAACTTCGCGAAGGCGGGGTCGTACGCCGGGAACCAGCATGAGAGCACCGTCCGCGAGCGCAGCCCGAAGTGGGCGGCCACGGGCCGGTCGTCCGCGTACAGGACGGAGAGCAGCCCGGAGCAGCCGGGCGCCCGGGTGTGGAAGAGGAAATCCGTCAGGTCGCGGATCCACGGCTTCGCGAAACGGTCGCGGCGGCCGGTCCTGCGGTACTGGGCGGACTTCCACCCCATCAGGGTCCGCAGCACCGCCGGATCCCGCTCGTCGAGGACGAACCGCACCTCCCCGGCCTCGCGTCCGAGCTTGCGCTCCTTGGCCAGGGTGGTCCTGAGGAACTTCGGCGACTGTGCGCGCAGCACCTTCTCGTAACTCTCGTAACCTTCGCCGACATCGATGACGTACGAGGCGTACGCACGCGCGGCGTCCGGCTCGAAGAGACCCTGGCCCTCTTCGAGGTTGTCGAACTCCCACGCGGAGAGCTCGCAGGCCCGCAGCAGCTCCCTCGTGTCCAGCGGGAGGCCGGGGCGCAGCACGGCGCCCTGGACGTCGGAGACCCCGAAGCCGATGGCCCGGCCGTGGCCGAGCCGTCCCCGCTCGAAGGGGAGGAAGCCGGCCGGCCCCCCGGATTCCTCACTGATCACCGCCACCCGTGCGCGTGGCCGGACGCGGCCGACGGCAAGGGCGAACTCCGGTTCCATGAACGGGTGCGCCGGAGCGCCGGACTTCGCCCGCAGCTCCCGCCAGCTCTCGATGTCCCCCGCGCCCAGATCTCCGGGCCTGACCACACGAATGCGCCTGCTGCTCACAAGACCCCCCGGTCCTACCCCCTGAGCCACGCTGCCCAGAACGGTACCGGGCGGCGTCACTCGGCGGTAGACAGCCGCGACATCCCGTGACCGACCGGTGAGAACCGGCCCTGCTGCCCCCGGCGTGTCACACGGCCCTCTTCCCGCCCCGCCAGACCGCGCTCACCAGCGGGACTCCCGGCCGGTAGGCCAGGTGGACATGGCTCGGCGCGTCGAGGATCACCAGGTCGGCGCGGGCGCCGGGGGTGATGCGGCCGACGTCGGTGCGGCGCAGCGCGGCGGCGCCTCCGGCGGTGGCGGACCAGACCGCTTCGTCCGGGGTCATGCCCATGTCCCGTACGGCGAGGGCGATGCAGAACGGCATGGAGGAGGTGAACGAGGAGCCCGGGTTGCAGTCCGTGGACAGGGCGACGGTGGCGCCCGCGCCGATGATGCGGCGGGCGTCGGGCCAGGCCGCGCGGGTGGAGAACTCGGCGCCGGGGAGCAGGGTGGCGACGGTGCGGCCCTGACCGAGCGCGTCGAGGTCGGCGTCGTCGAGGTGGGTGCAGTGGTCGGCGGACGCCGCGTCCAGCTCGACGGCGAGCCGGACGCCGGGCCCGTGGCCGAGCTGGTTGGCGTGGACGCGGGGGTGCAGGCCCCTGGCCAGGCCCGCCGTGAGAACGGTGCGCGCCTGGTCCTCGTCGAAGGCGCCCCGCTCGCAGAAGACGTCGATCCAACGGGCGTACGGGGCGCAGGCGTCCAGCATCGGGCCGGTGACGAGGCCGACGTAACCGGCGGGATCGTCGGCGTAGTCGGGGGACACGATGTGGGCTCCGAGAAAGGTGACCTCGTCGGTGTGGCGGGCGGCGACGCGCAGGGCGCGAGCCTCGTCCTCGACGGTGAGGCCGTAGCCGGACTTGGTCTCGAAGGTGGTGGTGCCCTGCCGGAGCGCCTCCGCCAGATAGCGGGCGACGTTGGCGGAGAGCTCCTCGTCGGAGGCGGCGCGGGTGGCCGCCACGGTCGTACGGATGCCGCCCGCGGAGTAGGGGCGGCCGGACATACGGGCGTTGAACTCGGCGGTGCGGTCGCCGGCGAACACCAGGTGGGAGTGGGAGTCCACGAAGCCTGGGATCACGGCACGGCCGTCCGCGTCGAAGGCGTTGTCAGTGGCGGGTGCTTTGCTGGATTCGCCGGTCCAGACGACGCGGTCGCCTTCGATGACGACGGCCGCGTCCTGGATCAGGCCCAGGGGGGTCCCGTCTCCGAGGGAGGGGTCGTTGGTGACCAGGTTCGCGATGTGGGTGATGGCGGTCGTCGTGGTCGTCGTCATCCGGGCACAGCTTTCTCTTGGCCCGGGCCTCGGGCGTTCTTCCGGCGCGGGCCCGGGGCGGGTGCGGGGTTACGGCACGGGGCGGGTACTGGGGCTCGGCGCGGGGCGGGTACTGGGGCTCGGCGCGGGGCCCGGCAGGGCACTCAGCCGTACAAGGCGGCGATGGCCGAGGCGAGCGCTCCGGGCACGTCCTCGATCCGTGCGTGCCGTCCGTCCCGGACGATGTGCCGGCCCGCGACCACGGTGTGCCGCACATCGGCGGCGGTGGCGGCGAATACGGCTGCTTCGGCTGCCATCCGGGGCACCGGCCCCGCTGTTCTGACGGAGTCCAGCGCGACGGTGGTGAGATCCGCGGGCGCGCCCGGTTCGAGCACGCCCGCGTCCGGCCGGCCGAGCGCGGCGTGTCCCTCGGCGGAAGCCGCCCTGAGCAGGGCCGCCGCCGTCCAGTGGCCGCGCACATGGGTGCGCAGGCGCTCGTTGAGCTCCATCGCCCGGGCCTCCTCGAAGAGGTCGATCACGGCGTGGCTGTCGCTGCCCAGCGAGAGAGGGGAGCCCGCGCTCCGCAGGGCGGTGGCGGGGCCGATGCCGTCGGCGAGGTCGCGTTCGGTCGTGGGGCACATGCAGGTGCCCGTCCGGGTGGAGCCCAGCAGCTCGATGTCCTCGGCCGTGAGGTGTGTGTTGTGGATGCCGGTGGTGTGCGGGCCGAGGACCCCGTGGTCGGCGAGGAGCCGGGCGGGGGTGCGGCCGTGGGCGGCACGGCAGGCGTCGTTCTCCGCGGTCTGCTCGGAGAGGTGGACATGCAGCGGGACGGCCCGTTCCTGGGCCCATCGGGCGACGGTGGACAGCTGCCCGGCGGGGACGGCCCGTACGGAGTGGATCGCGGCGCCGATCACCACCAGGTCGTCGTCGCCCTTGAGGAGGGAGGCACGCTCGGCCCAGGCGTCGGCGGTGGTGTCGGAGAAGCGCAGCTGGTGACGGCTCGGCTTCTCCCCGAACCCGGCGGCCAGATAGGCGGTGTCGAGCAGGGTGATGCGGATACCGGCTTCGGCCGCCGCCGCGATGAGCGCCTCGCCCATGGCGTTCGGCTCGTCGTAGGGCGTGCCTCCGGGCGCGTGGTGCAGATAGTGGAATTCGCCCACCGCGGTGATCCCCGCCAGCGCCATCTCGGCGTACGTCGCACGGGCCAGGTCGTAATAGGTGTCGGGGGTGAGACGCGAGGCCGTCCGGTACATCAGCTCACGCCAGGTCCAGAAGGTGCCGGATCCCACCTGGACGGTGGAGCGCAGCGCGCGGTGGAAGGCGTGCGAGTGGGTGTTGGCCAGCCCCGGGACGGTCAGCCCCTCCAGCGCGGTGGCGCCGGGCGGCGGCGTGTCGATGCCGGTCCTGACACCGGCGATGCGCCCGTCGGCCACGTCCAGGAGGACGCCCGGCTCGACATGGGTACCGAGCCAGGCGTGCGACATCCAGTACGTCGCGGTGACCGGTGTGCCCGTCGGTTGTGTTGTCAGCTGCACGCGAGACCTTCCAGTACGTCGGCGAGTGCCCTCACCCCGGCCACGCAGTCGTCCTCGGCGGCGTGCTCGGCGGGTGAGTGCGAGATCCCGGTGGGGTTCCGTACGAACAGCATGGCGGTCGGCACGGAAGCGGACAAAATACCCGCGTCGTGTCCCGCTCCAGTGCCGAGCACAGGCACGGTGCGCCCGCCGCCGTCCGTGCCGCCCTTCTCCAGCACCCGGCCGATCTCGTCCCGGAGCGCGTGCTGGAAGTCCACCACCGGGGTGAACGACTCGCGTACGACGTCGAGATCGATCCCGGCCCGCTCGGCGTGCTCCCGCGCGGCACGCTCGACACCGCTCACGACGGCGTCGAGTGTGTCCTGGTCGGCGGCCCGCGAGTCGAGCCAGCCCCGCACCAGGGACGGGACCGCGTTGACCCCGTTCGGCTCGACGGCGATCTTGCCGAAGGTCGCGAGGCCCCCGGCGAGCTCCGCCTCGCGCCGGGCCGCGAGCACGGTCTCGGCATACGTGAGCATCGGGTCACGCCGGTCGGCGAGGCGCGTCGTGCCGGCGTGGTTGGCCTCGCCCCGGAAGTCGAACCGCCAGCGGCCGTGCGGCCAGATGGCCGAGGCGATCCCGACCGGGTCCCCGCTCAGGTCGAGGGCGCGCCCCTGCTCCACATGGAGCTCGACGAACGCACCGATCCGGGCGAGGCGTTCGGGGTCGGGCCCGATGGTGCCGGGGTCGTGTCCCGCGGCTTCCATGGCCTGCGGGAGCGAGACGCCGTCCCCGTCTCGGAGCCGGTGCGCGTTCTCGACGGTCAGCTGCCCGGCGGCGAGCCGGGAGCCGACGCAGGCGAGCCCGAAACGGGCCCCCTCCTCGTCGACGAAGTTGGTGACGGCGAAGGGCTTGGTGAACACCGCACGTCTGCGGCGGAGTTCGTCCAGGGCGGCGAAGGCAGACACCACGCCGAGAGGGCCGTCGAAGGCACCGCCGTCGGGCACGGAGTCGAGATGGGATCCGGTGACCACGGCGTCCCCGGCCCGCGGATCGCCGAGCCAGGCCCACTGGTTGCCGTTGCGGTCGACCTCGTGGTCGAGGCCGCGCGCCTCGGCCTGCGCCTGGAACCACACGCGGCACTCGGCGTCGGCGCCGGTCCAGGCGTAGCGGCGGTAGCCGCCGGAGGCGTCGCTGCGGCCGATGGGCCGCAGCGAGCGCCACATGGCGTGGAAGGTGTCGCTCACGCGGTGCCTTCCTCCCGCATCGGGATGCGCACGCCGCGCTCGTCCGCCACCGACTCGGCGATGTCGTAGCCCGCGTCCACGTGCCGGATGACGCCCATGCCGGGGTCGTTGGTGAGGACGCGGCGGATCTTCTCGCCGGCCAGCTTCGTGCCGTCGGCGACCGAGACCTGGCCCGCGTGGAGGGAGCGGCCCATACCGACACCGCCGCCCTGGTGGATGGAGACCCAGGAGGCGCCCGAGGCGACGTTCACCATGGCGTTCAGGAGCGGCCAGTCGGCGATCGCGTCGGAGCCGTCGAGCATGGCTTCCGTCTCGCGGTAGGGGGAGGCCACCGAACCGCAGTCCAGGTGGTCACGGCCGATCGCGAGCGGGGCGGCGAGAGTGCCGTTGCCGACCATGTCGTTGAACATGTCGCCCGCCTTGTCGCGCTCGCCCTGGCCGAGCCAGCAGATCCGGGCCGGCAGCCCCTGGAAGTGGACCCGCTCACCGGCCATCCTGATCCAGCGGTGCAGCGACTCGTTCTCCGGGAAGAGGTCGAGCAGCGCCTTGTCCGTCTTGTGGATGTCCGACGCCTCACCTGAGAGCGCCGCCCAGCGGAAGGGCCCCTTGCCCTCGCAGAAGAGCGGCCGGATGTAGGCGGGCACGAAGCCCGGGAAGTCGAACGCGCGCGTGTATCCCGCGAGCTGGGCCTCTCCCCGGATCGAGTTGCCGTAGTCGAAGACCTCGGCCCCCGCGTCCATGAAGCCGACCATCGCCTCGACGTGCGCGGCCATCGACTCCCGGGCGCGCCGGGTGAAGTCGGCGGGCTTCTCGGCCGCGTACGAGGCCATGTCGTCGAGGCCGACGCCGACGGGCAGATATGCGAGAGGGTCGTGCGCGCTCGTCTGGTCCGTGACGATGTCGACGGGCGCGCCCTCGGCGAGCATCCGGGGCAGCAGCTCCGCGGCGTTGCCGAGCAGACCGATGGAGAGCGGGCGCCGCGCGTCGCGTGCCTCGACGGCCAGCTGGAGCGCGTGTTCGAGGGAGTCGGCCCGGACGTCGAGGAACCGGTGCTCGATCCGGCGCTCGATGGCACGCGGGTCGCAGTCGACGCAGAGCGCGACACCGTCGTTCATGGTGACCGCCAGCGGCTGGGCCCCGCCCATGCCGCCGAGTCCTGCCGTCAGCGTGATGGTCCCCGCCAGCGTCCCGCCGAACCGCTTCGCGGCGACGGCGGCGAAGGTCTCGTAGGTGCCCTGGAGGATGCCCTGGGTCCCGATGTAGATCCAGGACCCGGCGGTCATCTGCCCGTACATGGTGAGCCCGAGGGCCTCCAGCCGGCGGAACTCCTCCCAGTTGGCCCAGTCGCCGACCAGGTTCGAGTTGGCGATCAGGACGCGGGGCGCCCATTCGTGGGTCTGCATGACGCCCACCGGCCGTCCGGACTGGACGAGCATCGTCTCGTCCTGCTTGAGCGTCCGCAGCGTACGGACCATGGCGTCGAAGGACCGCCAGTCGCGGGCCGCCTTGCCCGTGCCGCCGTAGACGACGAGCTTGTCGGGGTGTTCGGCGACCTCGGGGTCCAGGTTGTTCTGCAGCATGCGGAGGGCGGCTTCCTGCTGCCATCCCAGGGCGCTCAGTTCCGTACCGCGCGGTGCCCGTACGGGGCGGGGTCCTGACATGGGGATGCCTCCTCGCGAATGTGACTCTCCTATTCACATCCTGTCTACCTGAATACTCCTAGTCAACAGGTGAGGCGCGCGCCTTCCCCGGGCAGGCCTCAGGTCATCACACCGCCGGGGAGGCCCCGTGAACTCGTCGCAGCCCACCAACGCATCGGCCACATCCGGTGAACCCCCGCTCAAGCGGGCCATCGGCCCCAAGCTCCTCATCCTGTTCGTCATCGGCGACATCCTCGGCACCGGCATCTACGCCACCACCGGGAACGTCGCGGGCAAGGTCGGCGGGGCACTCTGGCTGCCGTTCCTGATCGGCTTCGCGGTCGCGATGCTCACGGCGGCCTCGTACGTCGAACTCGTCGGCTCGAAGGCCTCGGCGACACCACGTCCTTCCTGCTCCTCTGCGTCTTCGCCGTCGTCAACATCTCCGTCCTGGTGCTGCGCAAGGACCGGGTGGACCACCCCCACTTCCGTACGCCGACGGCGCTGCCCGTGCTGGGGGCGGTCACGTCCCTGATCCTGGCAAGCCCGCTGGCCGACAGGGCCGGGGACGTCTACATCCGCGCCGGGATCCTCCTCCTGATCGGGATCGGCCTCTGGGTGGTCAACAAGGTGGTGATGTCGGCCGCCGAGAAGGCCTGACAGCGCGCGGCGGCGGACCGGATCCGCCGCGGAAGGACAGCCGGCCGGACACATTCCGGCCGGCTGCCGCGCGTCCACCAGCGGCCCTCCGCACGGCCCAGCTGCATGTACCTGTGGAAAATGCCAGAACTCCCACCAGGCGCGCACACGTTGCGTAGCCTCTCCATTACATCCGTACGCCACGTCGGGAGGGAGTTCGCGTTGCCCGGAATCGACGAGTGCCTGATCGAAGTCATGAGGCTGCCCGGTGCCCGGGGTGCCGCGGTGGTCGACTGGACGAGCGGCCTCGCGCTCGGCACCATCGGCGAGTCGCCCAACGGCGATCACGAGGCCACGGCCGCGGAGACGGCAGAGGTGGCCAGGATGGCCGCCGAGCAGCCGGTCTTCGCCCAGGCGGAGGCGCCCACCGGCTTACCGGGGCCGTCCTCCCCCGCCGTGGAGGACGTCATCGTCACCACCGCCCCCGGCTACCACATCCTCCGCTTCGTCGAGACGGCCTTCGACAGCAGCGTCTTCCTCCATCTCTGGCTGGACCGCGCAGAGGGCAACCTCGCCCTGGCACGCATGCGGCTCGGTGAGATAGCGGAGCGGCTGGTCCTGGCATGAGACCCACCGTCACCACCCGCCCCGAAATACCCGAACGGGCCGCACCCTCCCCGATGCTGCAGAGGCTCGAGGCGGAGCGCGCCACCGGCGCGCTGATGCGCGACCGGGGCACCCTGTATCTCGCCGACGGCCAGGTCGTCCACGCGGAGAGCCCCGCGACCCCCGGGATCGACGTCCTGCTCACCACGGGCGGGACCCTGCGCTCCGAGGGCTGGTGGGACGCGATCGCCCAGGCGGGTGCCGGACAGCGGGTCGGCCGCTATCTCGTGGACAGCGGCCGGGTGCCCGGCGGCGCGCTCGAACTCTGCCACCTGGGGGCCCTGTACGACGCGGCCTTCTTCGCCCTGGCACCCACGCACACACCGGCCCGCTTCCGATACGGGGTCTCGCACTGGATCGGCCCTGTCCGCCCCGTGCCCGTGCACGCCGTGCAGCGCGAGACGCTCCGGCGCCGGGAACTCCTGGACCGGATCTGGCCGGACGCGCTCACCGACACCTCGCCGCTCTCCCCCACCGCCCACCCGGTGGACGCCCCGGTCCCCCCACGCGAGCGCCGTGTCCTGGCCCTGGTGAACGGCGAGCGTACGGCCACGGACATCGCCCAGGAGCTGGGCCGCTCGGCCTTCCACATCCTGGTCGGCCTGCGCCGGCTGGCGGCGGCCGGACTGGTCGAAGCGGTCCGCCCCGCCACGTCGGGGCCGGGACCGGCGTCCGGACACGGCCGCATCTCACTGCCCGAGGTCACGACCGACCCCGACGTCGCCCTGTTGCGCCGGCTCAGAGACGCATTGGAGGCCCTGTGATACGCGCGCTCAGACAGCGTGCCGGGAGGAGACAGCTGATGGTGCCCGAGGCAGATGTACAGAACGTCCTCGACGAGCTCCAGCGGTTACGCGCCCGGGTGCCGCTCCTGACCGGCGCACTGGCCGCCAGCACCGACGGCCTGATCGTCGCCCAGGACACGCCGGGCATCGAGGCCGAGGGAGTCGCCGCCCTGACCGCCGCCGCGCTCGGCGTCTCGATCCGGATGACCGACGCCACCGGACGCGGCGGCTTCCGCGAACTCCTGATCCGCGGCGAGAACGGCTACATCGCCACCTACGCGGCGGGCTCCTCCGCCGTCCTCACCCTGCTGGCCGAGGACCGCATCAACGTCGGCCGTCTCCACCTCGAAGGCCGCCGCGCCGGCGCGCGCATCGGCGAGATGGTCGACGCCGCGCAGGACCGCCCAGACCGCCCGGCGCCGCCTCCACGGCCTCAGCAGTCCCGGGGCCTGCCCCGCCGCACCACCACACCGGACCCCACATGACACCCGCACCAGCCGGAAAACGCACCACCCAGCAGCGGACCGGCCACCGGGCCGGCCAGGGAAAGGAAACGAGCACTATGGCCAACACCGAAGCGTCACTGAAGGATGCGATGGCGTCGATCGAGGGGACCCTCGGTGTCGCACTCGTCGACTACACCAGCGGCATGGCTCTGGGCACCCTCGGCGGTGGCAAGGAGTTCAACCTGGAGGTCGCCGCGGCCGGGAACACGGACGTCGTCCGGGCGAAGCTCCGGACCATGGAGCACCTGGGCATCAAGGACGAGATCGAGGACATCCTGATCACCCTCGGCAGCCAGTACCACCTGATCCGGCTGCTCAAGACCCGTGGCAGCAACGGCCTGTTCCTCTACCTCGTGCTGGACGCCGGCCGGGCCAACCTCGCGATGGCACGCCACCAGCTACGGAAGATCGAAGCTGAGCTGGAGGTCTGACCGGGCTCTCTCACCGGCGGCGGCGCCGCGCCCCACCGGGTGCGGCGTCCCCCGCCATCGGGCCGGTCGTCCGATAGGCCTTCACGCGCTTGCCCGTGGGCCGGCCGTGCTCCACCCAGTCGGTGCGCACCCAGTACAGGACGTCGCCCCGCCGCTCCCGCTGCCCGATCCGTGCGGCCTTCAGCCAGAGCCCGGCACCGGCTCCCGCCAGCACGAGTCCGCCGGCGCCCGGCAGCACGTAAGCGCTCGCGACCGCGACGAGGAACGCGCCGGCCAGCCACCAGCGGCAGCCCCGCCGCCGGTTCCGTACGGTCACGTCCCGGTCCTGGAGGAAGTCGCCGCGCCCGGCCTTCGTGGCGCCCTTCGCGAGCTCCGCGTACCGCCCCGTCCGGGCGTACGCCACGGCGGCCAGGGTCACCAGGAACAGCGCCGCCCCGGCCAGCAGCCCGATCCGGCGGCCGGTGAGGCCCGGGACGAACGCCCCGACGGCCGCCGCCAGCAGCCCCGGCCACCACAGAGGCCCCGCCCCGGCCCGTACGATCACGGCCACCCTCGCCAACGACTGTGCTCCGCGCCCCACGTCCGTACCCCTCTTCCGCGCTTCCCTGTGGACCTTCTGGGCGCGGAGATTAATAGGCGCAGATGAGGGGGGTCTGAGAATCGGCGGAAGCCGCCCTCAGCAGGCCGGCGCCTACTCGACGAACAGCCCCCGCGCGGCGGCCCTGGCGTCGAAGTCCTCCAGCCGGGCCTGCGCCTCGGGCAGCCCGTCGCACATGGCCTCCAGCAGCACCCGCCCCAGCAGCATCGGCGCACACGCGGTGTCGAAGGCCAGCCCGGTCCCCACGGCTGCCGGAATCAGCAGATCGCTGTGGGCCGCCACCGGCGCGAACGCCGAGTCGGCCACGGTCACGACGGTCAGCCCCCGCTCCCGGGCGTACGCCAGCGCGTCCACGACCTCGCGCGGGTGCCGGGGCAGCGCGAAGCAGATCAGCGCGCTCGCGCCCGCCCTCCCGGCGGCGTCGATGCGGTCGTGCAGCATGCTGCCGCCCTCGTCGAGCACCCGCACATCCGGGTGCACCTTCGCGGCGAAGTAGCCGAACCCCCTGGCCTGCGAGGAGGCGGCCCGCAGCCCGAGCACGAGCAGCGGCCTGGACTCTGCGAGCAGCAGCCCGGCCCGCTCCACGGGGCCCGGATCGGCGAGCAGTCCGGACAGCTGCCGCAGATTCTCGATCTCCGCCCGCACCGCCTGCTGGTACTCGTTGAAGCTCTCCTCCACGCCTTCCCCGCCGGCCGCCCCGTCCGGGGTGACCTCCCTCAGATGCTTGCGCAGCGCGGGATATCCGTCGAAGCCGAGTGCGACGGCGAAACGGGTGACGGAAGGCTGGCTCACCCCGGCCAGTTCGGCCAGCTCCACGCTCGACAGGAACGGAGCGTCGGCGGCCCGCCGCACCATGGAGTGCGCGATCCGCCGCTGGGTGGGTGTGAGCCGCTGCCCCTCGAAGAGCCGCTGCAACCGCGCAGCCGGGCTGCTCCCGCTCATGCTGTCCCCTCCGAAGTTCCTCCGCACCGGTCCGGCGCCGAGGAATCCATTCAGCCAGCAAGCGGTCTGCATGTCCATATACAGCCCACGGTCCGGGACACGTCCGGGGCCTCACCGGCCGGCACACACGCCGGCCCCTCGCATTGCGGGACCGCTCGCCCCTGCCGACCCTGGGGTCATGATCCCAGCCAATACGAGAGGGCCGGGCGGCTTCATCGTCCGCTACGGCGACACCGATGCCGCGCACGTGCTGAGCGTCTACGCCGACCTGCGCTGCCCCTACTGCAAGCGCATGGAGCTCGGCCTCGGAGCCGTGATGGAGCGGGCCGCGGACGAGGGCAGGTTCGCGGTGGACCACCATTTCGCCACGTTCATCGACGACGCCGCGGGCGGCAGCGGCTCCCTGGAGGCGCTGGCCGCACTGGGCGCCGCCGCGGACGAGGGGCAGAAGCCGTTCATGCACTTCCTGCGGGCTCTGTACGCCGATCAGCCCAGCGAGGACGTGGACGCGTTCGCCGACCGTGACACCTTGCTGCGGCTGGCCGACGAGGTCCAGGCACTGCACACCGACGCCTTCCGGCAGAAGGTCATGGAGCGCACCTATCTGCCCTGGGCGGCTCAAGTCTCCGCCGCCTTCGAGACGAGCGGGGTCCGGTCCACACCGACGGTCCTGATCGACCGCACCCCGGTCTCCGTCATCAACGCCATGGGATACGCCGTCACGCCCGAGGCCTTCCTCGCCGCGGTGACTCCCCCGTAGTCCGGGGCCCGGGGCCCGCCGTCCTGTCGTCCCCGTCGTCGCGTCGTCCCCGTCGTCGCGTCGTCCCCGTCGTCGCGTCGTCCCCGTCGTCGCGTCGTCCCCGTCGTCGCGTCGTCCCGTCAGAACACGACGCGGGCCGCCGTCAGCGCGGCCCGCGCACCGGGGTCGCCCTCCAGCTCCAGGCGGCCTCGCGCCGGCCGCCCCGACACATGCCGGGCGAAGTCGACCGCGTCCGCGCGCAGGACGGCCGCCGGGGTGCCGATGCCCAGCAGCCGGCGCCCTCCCGCAGGGCCGTGGAGGTCGATCTCCACGGCGGGCCCCGTCCAGGCCAGGGCCAGGTCCAGCACCACCTGGTCAACGATCTCCCGGTCGTGTCCGTCGAGGACGGGGCCGGCCCCGATCGCGTCGATGAGGTCCATCCGGTGCATCCAGGTGTCGCGGGCGACGAGGACGTTGCCGAGATAGTCCATCGAGTCGTCGGGCAGTGCCTTCGCCTCCGGATAGAGCAGGCTCAGCCGGACCCTGCGGCGGACCGGGGCGGGCATGCGGCGCAGGGCTATGAGGGCCTGGGGCGCGAAGTGGGCGAGGGCCCCGATCAGTTCGCGGCCCGGCACGGCCTGCCGGTCCTCGATCTGGCTCTCGTTGTGCCCGTCCAGCCGGCCGAGGTCCGGATGGGAGCGCGCTGCCCGGCGGATCCGGCGCACGGCTGCCCAGGGGCGCGGCACCTCCTCGTACTGACCGACGGTGTGGGCCAGCATGTCCCGGACGTTCCAGCCGGTACAGGCGGTCGGGCGCCGCCAGTCCTCGTCGGATAGCTCACGGTACGTGGAGAGCGTCGCCCGCAGCTCGGCCTCGTTGACCAGGCGGGCCCGCGTCCCGGATGTCCGGGGAATGGCACGGGCAGAGGATGTCGTGGTGGCCATGGGTGCGCCTCCCGTCTCCCGCCCTGCGGCACCAACGCTACGCCGACGGACCACGGTCCGCTCCCGCGACGGGCCGCCGAAAAAGGGGGGCTAACCCCACTGACCCGGGCGGCCCGGGTTCGTACCGTAAGAGCATGGAAGCCCGTGACCCTGAGCTCAGGCGAGAGCTCGACGCCACCCTGCAGGCCCGCAAGGAGCTGGGGCCCGAATACGAGACCGCCCTCATCGACTCGTTCCTTGACAAGGTCGACCAGCGGCTCGCCGGCACCCACGACCAGCAGACGAGGCGCCACCTCGCCGAGCAGCGGATGGCCGCCGCCCGGGGCGCCACGCAGCCCGCCAGGGCCGCCGGCACCTTCGGGGAGCGCTTCGGCTTCGGGGTCGTCTCGCTGGTCCTGGCCATTCCCCTGTCCGCGATCGGCGTCGCGAACGCCGGTATCGAGGGGCTCGTCGTGGCCTGGCTGGGAATCTTCGGCGTGAACGCCGTGCACGCCGCCCGCTCGTGGCCGTGGGCCCGGGGAAGGCGGCGGACCTCGTCCGACTGGGAGAGCTGAGAGACAGCGGGCACGGCCCGGACGGCGCCCTGGAAGACAGGCGCGCGGAAAGATGATCGCGGGGACCGCCGCACCCCCGGTTGCCCGGAGGGCGGGACGACGGCGGTCCCCGCGAGGGACGCGGTCCCGGGTCAGGGCCGGGTGTCGCGTCCAGGCGACGGTGGAGGTCCGGGAGCCGCTCCGTAGTCCGTGTCGCCGTATGTGGTGCCGACGGGTTTCCCTGCCGACACCCACTACTCTGCCGGAGCCGTGTTAAGCCGGTGCTGCGTCAACGTGTCGCGCCCGTACCGTTTTCGCGAACCCGGGAAACCTGGCGCTACTGCCTGGGTGCCGCGTCCTTCGCCAGGAAGGCCAGCAGATCCTGCCTGCTCACGACACCCTTCGGCCTGCCCTCGACCAGAACGATCGCCGCGTCCGCGCCGTCCGCGCCGCCGAGCACGGCCATCAGGTCCTCGACCGGCTCCCCCGAGCCGACCTGCGGCAGCGGGGCCGACATGTGCTTCTCCAGCGGGTCGGACAGGGTGGCCCGCTCGGTGAACAGCGCGTCCAGGAGCTGACGCTCCACGACGGAGCCGATGACCTCGGCGGCCATCACGTCCGGGTGTCCCGCGCCGGGCTTCACGATCGGCATCTGGGAGACGCCGTACTCCCGGAGCACGTCGATGGCCTCGCCGACCGTCTCCTCGGGGTGCATGTGGACGAGTGAGGGGAGCGGGCCGTCCTTGAAGTCGAGCACCGCGCCGACCCGGGCGGACGGCCCGGAGTCCTCCAGGAAGCCGTAGTCGGCCATCCACTCGTCGTTGAAGATCTTGCTCATGTAGCCGCGGCCGCTGTCCGGCAGCAGGACGACGACGACGTCCTCGGGGCCGAGGCTCTTGGCGACCTCCAGGGCCGCGACGACCGCCATGCCACAGGAACCGCCGACGAGCAGTCCCTCCTCCTTGGCGAGGCGGCGGGTCATCTGGAAGGAGTCCTTGTCCGAGACCGCGACGATCTCGTCCGTGACGGTGCGGTCGTAGGCGGTCGGCCAGAAGTCCTCGCCGACGCCCTCCACGAGGTAGGGGCGCCCCGAGCCACCGGAGTAGACGGAGCCCTCCGGGTCGGCGCCGACGACCCGCACGCGGTTCTCGCTGATCTCCTTGAGATAGCGGCCCGTACCGGTGATCGTGCCGCCGGTGCCGACGCCCGCGACGAAGTGGGTGATCCTCCCGTCCGTCTGCTCCCAGAGCTCCGGGCCCGTGGTCTCGTAGTGCGAGCGCGGGTTGTTGGGGTTGGAGTACTGGTCGGGCTTCCAGGCTCCCGGCGTCTCGCTGACCAGACGGTCGGAGACGTTGTAGTACGAGTCCGGGTGCTCGGGGTCGACGGCCGTCGGGCAGACGACGACCTCAGCGCCGTACGCCCGCAGCACGTTGATCTTGTCCGTGGACACCTTGTCCGGGCAGACGAAGATGCACTTGTAGCCCTTCTGCTGGGCGACGATGGCCAGACCTACGCCCGTGTTGCCGCTGGTCGGCTCCACGATCGTGCCGCCGGGCTTCAGCTCACCGCTCTCCTCGGCGGCCTCGATCATGCGCAGTGCGATGCGGTCCTTCACCGACCCGCCGGGATTGAAGTACTCGACCTTGGCCAGGACCGTCGCCTGAATGCCTGCCGACACATTGCGCAGCCTGACCAGCGGGGTGTTGCCGACAAGACTGATCATCGAATCGTGGAATTGCACCGTGTTCTCCGGGATCTCCGTGATGGTCAGGCAAGAGTATGCGTACGGGCAGGAGATTGGGCCGGGCGATTGAGCTACACCCTCCACGGGGCAGGTAGTGCTGTGTACGGCTGTACGGCACGGAGGAGGTGGACCGGACTGTGTCGAGAGCGAGGGTGGCGCGGCGGATCGCAGCGGGTGCGGCCTATGGGGGCGGCAGCGTCGGTCTGATCGGTGCGGCGACGGTGGGGCTGGTACTGGCCGAGGTACAGCTGGCGAAACGGTTGGTGGGCGGGGGAAAGGCACCGGTCCCGCCGAGCGCGGACGGTCGGTACGGAGTGGCGTTCGCCGGCCCCTCCGACCCCCTGCGATTCGTCATGCTGGGCGACTCGACGGCTGCGGGCCAGGGCGTGCGCAGAGCCGGCCAGACCCCGGGGGCGCTGCTGGCGTCCGGACTGGCGGCGGTGGCCGAACGACCGGTGGATCTCCGGAACGTGGCTCTGCCGGGGGCGCGGTCGGACGACCTGGAGCGGCAGGTGTCCCTGGTGCTGGCGGATCCGTCGGGGGTGCCGGACGTCTGCGTGGTCATGATCGGCGCGAACGACGTGACCCACCGGATGCCGGCGACGCAGTCGGTGCGCTGTCTGACCACGGCCGTACAGAGGCTGCGTACGGCCGGCGCGGAGGTGGTGGTGGGCACCTGCCCGGACCTGGGCACGATCGAGCCGGTCTACCAGCCGTTGCGGTGGCTGGCCCGGCGGGTGAGCCGGCAGCTGGCGGCGGCACAGACGATCGGCTCGGTGGAGCAGGGCGGACGGACGGTCTCGCTGGGCGACCTGCTCGGGCCGGAGTTCGAGGCGAACCCCCGGGAGCTCTTCGGCCCCGACAACTACCACCCCTCGGCCGAGGGGTACGCGACCGCTTCGATGGCGATGCTGCCCACCCTCTGCGCGGCCCTCGGCCTGTGGCCGGAGTCCGACCGTCTGGACGGTTCACGCCGGGAGGGCATGCTGCCGGTCGCCAAGGCGGCCTCCCGTGCCGCGCGCGAGGCGGGCACGGAGGTGACGGCGGCGCGCGCGCCGTGGGCCCTGCTCAAGCACCGCAGGCGCAGGCGTCTGCCCGCCCATACGGAACCGGTGCCTCACGACGGCACGGGGACGGGCCCGGACGGCGGGCCGCTGCCCGGGCGCGGGCCGGGGGCGACGTGGCGGCGGGCATGAGCGCAGCGCCCCTCCGCCGGGGAACAATCCGGGAGACTGAGCGGTTGCTTAGAAAAGAGGCCCGCATCACATGGCCTGCCGGGTGACCTCAGCTATACGTCCGGGTAACTTCCAAGGCAGTCCAGCATTCCTGCCGTCCAGCCCTCATGGAGCCGCGTGATGCCCGAAGCCGTGATCGTCTCTGCCGCCCGTTCGCCCATCGGCCGGGCCTTCAAGGGGTCCCTCAAGGATCTGCGCGCGGACGACCTGACCGCGACCATCATCCAGACCGCGCTGGCCAAGGTCCCCGAGCTGGACCCGAAGGACATCGACGACCTGATGCTCGGCTGCGGCCTTCCCGGCGGCGAGCAGGGCAACAACCTGGGCCGCATCATCGCCGTACAGATGGGGATGGACCACCTCCCCGGCTGTACGGTCACCCGCTACTGCTCGTCCTCGCTCCAGACCAGCCGCATGGCGCTGCACGCCATCAAGGCCGGCGAGGGCGACGTCTTCATCTCCGCCGGTGTCGAGATGGTGTCCCGCTTCACCAAGGGGAACTCCGACAGCCTGCCGGACACGCACAACCCGCTCTTCGCCGACGCCGAGGCCCGGACCGCCGCCCGCGCCGAGCAGACCGGCACGAGCTGGACGGATCCGCGCGAGGAGGGTCTCGTCCCGGACGCGTACATCGCGATGGGGCAGACCGCCGAGAACCTGGCCCGCATCAAGGGCGTCACCCGCCAGGACATGGACGAGTTCGGCGTGCGGTCGCAGAACCTCGCCGAGGAAGCCATCAAGAACGGCTTCTGGGAGCGCGAGATCACCCCCGTGACCACGCCGGACGGCACGGTCGTCTCCAAGGACGACGGCCCCCGCGCGGGCGTCACCCTGGAGGGCGTGCAGGGTCTGAAGCCGGTGTTCCGCCCCGACGGGCTCGTCACCGCCGCCAACTGCTGCCCGCTCAACGACGGCGCCGCCGCACTGGTGATCATGTCCGACACCAAGGCGCGCGAGCTGGGCCTGACCCCGCTGGCACGCATCGTCTCGACCGGCGTCTCCGGCCTGTCCCCCGAGATCATGGGGTACGGACCGGTCGAGGCCAGCAAGCAGGCGCTCAAGCGCGCCGGGCTGACCGTCGACGACATCGACCTGGCCGAGATCAACGAGGCGTTCGCCGCCCAGGTCATCCCCTCCTACCGGGACCTCGGCCTGCCGCTGGACAAGGTCAACGTCAACGGTGGCGCGATCGCCGTCGGCCACCCCTTCGGCATGACCGGCGCCCGCATCGCCGGCACGCTGATCAACAGCCTGCAGTTCCACGACAAGCAGTTCGGCCTGGAGACGATGTGCGTGGGCGGCGGCCAGGGCATGGCCATGGTCATCGAGCGGCTGAGCTGAGCCGCAGCGGAGGCGAAGCGAACGCGACCGAGAACACGAGCGGCTGAGCTGAGCCGCGGCTGAGCGCCCGCGCCGGGCTTCCGGCAGGTCAGCGCTCCCGCGCGGGGGCCTTCTTGAACCGACCCGAGCTCCGATCGTGACCGAATCTCCCCCAGGATGTGATCTACGTCCCGGGGGAGAGTCGTTTCCGCAGGTCACACCAGTCACAGAGCTAAACACCGGGCCCAAAGACCTGTCCAATTCGTGACGTAATGCACTGACAGCAGGCACCAGTACAGGACAAGCTGATGTAGGAAGTCGGGGGTGTCGATTGAAACCGGGAGTATGTCAGTGAGCGCCATGCCGTTTGCCCTGTTGCTGACCACCGCCGCTGCCACGGCTGTCGGCGCCGCCGCTCTGCACGCTGCTCACGGGCTGCGTAAGCAGGTCACAGCCCTGCGCACGGAGCTGGCGGAGGGACGGAGTCCGCACGCGTCCGTGCCCGAACAGCTGAACCGGAGTTCCGGCACACCTGTCGAGGAGATACGCGCGGCCGTCGCTGACGCACTCGCCGAGGAGCGGGAGCGCGAGCTCGCCGAGGCCCGTGCCTTCTGGGCGGCCCAGGAGGCGCGCGACGCCGCCGACGCCCCGTCCCTGCTGGGCGGGCTCGGCGATGACGTCCCGTTCTTCATGCCCCGCCAGACCGACTTCGCGGGCCTGGAGGCGATGGACCTCGAAGCCGGCGAGGCCCTCGACGAGCTGACGGAGCTGGCAGGGCTCACGGACATGCCCGAGTACCCGGAGTACGCCGAGGACTCACCCGAGCTGGCCGCGGCCCGTCGCCGCCACCCCTCGCACCCGGACTTCGTTCCCGTACAGGCACCCGTCGTCACCGACCATGAGCGTACCGTGAACCGCCTGGAACGGCTCGCCGATACCGGTACGGAGCTCACGGACGTACGCCCCGGCCCCCTCGGGACGCTCGATGTGTACGTCTTCGCCGACGGCACCACGCTCTGCATGACCCCTGGCCACCGGGAGACCGCCGAGCGGCTCGCCGACTCGCTGCGCTCCGGTGAGCAGCCGGTGCTGCTGGGCGGTTCCGGAGTCTCCGGCGCCTATGCGCTGACGTTCTCGTGCGGCGAGGAGAGCGTCTACATCCTCGCCGACCGCGTCATCGCCTCCTTCTAGCGCGGACCGGGTGCGAACGCCCTCGCCGCCGCCTCCTCGACACACCGCACGGCCTCGTCCAGCTTCTGGGACGAGGCCGTTTCCAGTGCCACGGCCAGGTCCCGCCCGGCGACCGCGAGCTGGTCGCCGACCGCGAATATCCCGGCGTCCGGCATGATCCTCGGCTCCAGGTCCGGGGCCTCCGCGCGCTGCGCACGGGCGGAGAGCTCCCTGGCCGTCGCCAGGGCCTCGGCGGCCACGCCACGCTGCAGCCGGCTCTGCGGGGCACTCCGCAGACGGTCGGCGAAACGGTCCACGGCGGTGATCAGGGGGGTCGTATCGAGCACGCCGTGACCCTACGCGCCCCTACAGGATGGTTGCCAACGCGCCGACGCTCGGGCACGGTGTCGGGAAGGACCAGCAACGCGCACTGCGTCGGAGGCGCCGATGTCGCATGTCTTCTCCGAAGAAACCCACCGCAACCTGCTCTCCCGGATTCCCCATCGCACCGGTCGTGACATCACCGACTGGCTCCGCACCGTCGACGAAGGCCCCTCTCTCTTCCGCTTCGAGGAGAAGGTCAGCTGGCTGCGGAGCGAACACGACCTCACCTACGGCCACGCCAAGGCGATCATCCATGAGTACGACCTGAGGCGGGCCGCCCGGAAGCTCCTCTGAGGCACGCACTCCCCGCGACAACGGAACGGGACGGCCCCGCAGGCGATGAGCCTGCGGGGCCGTCCCGTCGTCGTCGTGACTACGGGTCAGTCGTTCCCGTTGAGGATGGAGAGCAGACGCAGCATCTCCAGGTAGATCCACACCAGGGTCAGGGTGAGGCCGAAGGCCGCCAGCCAGGACTCCTCGCGCGGTGCGCCGTAGTTGATGCCGTCCTCGACCTGCTTGAAGTCCAGGGCCAGGAAGCACGCACCGAGGATGATGCCGACGACTCCGAAGAGGATGCCCAGACCACCGCTGCGGAAGCCGAGGCCGTCACCGCCGCCGAACACACTGAACAGCAGGTTGACCATCATCAGGAGCACGAAGCCCATGGCCGCGGCCATCACGAAGCCGTAGAAACGGCGGGTGACGCGGATCCAGCGCATCTTGTACGCGATGAGGACACCGGCGAAGACACACATGGTGCCCATCACCGCCTGCATCACCGTGCCGGGGCTGATGTAGGTGCTGACCGTGCTGGAGATCACCCCGAGGAAGACACCCTCGAAGGCGGCGTAGGCAAGGATCAGCGCCGGCGCAGGCTTGCGCTTGAAGGACTGGATGATCGCGAAGACGAACGCCACCAGGGCGGCGCCGATCGCGATGCCGTAGGACTGCTTGAGATTGGCCTCGTCGACCGGCAGCAGGGCCCAGGAGAGCGCGGCGGTGAGCACCACGGTGCCCAGCGTCATCGCCGTACGCGTGACGACGTCGTCGATCGTCATCGCGCCGGAGCGCGCCGGCGCCTGTGGGGCGCCGTACTGGGTGTCCTGCTGGGCGTAGGGGTTCGTGGCGTACGGGTTGGCGGCGGTGCCCTGCGCGTACGGGTTGGCACCCGCCGCGGCGGCCCCGGCCTGCGGCACCGCGTTGAAGCCCGCGTGGCCGTTGTCGCGGCTGAACCCCCGTCGCGAGAAGACCGGGTTGCTGCTCCTCATTTCACTCCTCCATGGCCACCTCGCGCGGCCTTGCGTCAAGAGTAATGGGTAGGCAAAACAATCACCCTAGTACCGGAGGAGGATCTTCGTGGGAGCCGGCGGCCCCGGTTCCCCCGGTGCGGCACGGACGCCCTCACGGTCAGTGACGGACCGCATCCGCTCCACGACAAGGAGTATGCCCCTGAACGGCCCGGCACCTCCGCGCCTCCACCCGTCCACATCTCTGCGAGCGAGTGCCCGGAGCCGGACTTGAACCGGCACGCCCCCGAGGAGGCAGCGAGGTTTAAGCTCGCCGTGTCTGCATTCCACCACCCGGGCGTGGGCGCGCGGCTCCGCGTTTGGCACAAGACCCTATCCGGGGGCGTCCCTCGAACAGCGGAACATGCACTCGATGTTGTCTTATTTTATGGACCATGTGAGGGCCCGTCAGACAGCTCGCACCGCATCAGCACACGCCCGGCCCGGTCGAGGGGTACGAACCCCCGGCAAACGGGAATGACGGAAACTCGCCGCACCCGCACGGCGCGTACGCCATGGGCCGCGCCACCGTTCGCCAGGGCCCGCCACCTCAGCCGTCGACGGTGTCGTTGACGCAGCGGAGAACGGGCCGTGAACCCAGTGCCACAGGGTCCTTCAGCACGGCACCCGTGACGTGGAAGACGGCGCTCTCGCCGGGCAGCAGAGTGACGAGCATGTCGTCCACCTCGGCCGCCGGATCCAGCCGGTCGGGGAAGAGCGAGAGGTCGCGCAGCAGCGTCCGCGCCGTCACCGTGACCCGGTAGCCGATGCCCGATTCGTCACCCTGGGTGACCGTGGAGTGATAGCTCGCCGGCGGCAGCGCGAGGCGGGTGTCCTCCTCGTAGAACTCGACCACCCGGTGCTCGCCGAGCTCCGCCACCAGCACCTCGCGGGCGCTGTCGTCCGGTTCGGCGACCGAGGGCGGCAGTGGCACGCGGGTGACTCCACGGGCCGCCGTGCCCACCACGGCCGTCTCCTCGGCCAGCACCACGCCGTCCAGGGAGCGCCGGGTCAGCCTCAGCGTGCCCTCCCACGGGCGGGCGCAGTCGTTGACCAGGTGCAGGGCGCCGTCCCGTACGGCCATCAGCCGGTCCGCGTACACCGTGCGCAGGGCGTACCAGAGCGGCTTGCGGCGGCCGTCGCCGTCCACGGCCGCCCAGGACACCACCGGCCAGCAGTCGTTGAGCTGCCACACGATCGAGCCCATGCAGTACGGGCTGTGCGAGCGGAAGTGGCGGATCCCGAAGGCGACCGCGCGGGCCTGGTTCAGCTGGGTGAGCCAGTGCCAGTCCTCGAAGGAGGAGCCGTCCGGCTGCGGCAGATGGTCGCCCAGCCCCCGCAGCAGCTTGGCGTCGCCGTCCTCCGCCTTCTGGTGGTGGGCGAGCAGCGGGGAGCCCGGTGCGAGCGGGCCGCTGACCGCGCGGCGCAGCGTGGCGTACGCGGGCGGGCCCTGGAAGCCGAACTCCGCGACGAAGCGGTGCGCGGTGTCGGCGTAGTGCCGGTAGTCGACCCGGTTCCAGACGTCCCAGAGGTGGACCGTGCCGCGCGTGGGGTCCTGCGGGGGCAGCTCCGGGGAGCCCGAGTAGGGCGACCCCGGCCAGTACGGGCGGGTGGGGTCGGTCTCGGCGCACAGGGCGGGCAGCAGCTCGTGGTAGTAGCCGTGGCCCCAGGTGCGGCCCTCCAGTCTCTCCTGCCAGCCCCAGTCGGCGTGGCCCTCCAGGTTCTCGTTGTTGCCGCACCACAGCACCAGCGAGGGGTGCGGGGCGAGCCGCACGAGGTTCTCGCGTACCTCCGCGGCCACCTCGTCGTACAGCGGCTGCTCCTCGGGGTAGGCCGCGCAGGCGAACGGGAAGTCCTGCCAGACGAGCAGCCCCTTCTCGTCGCACAGCTCGTAGAAGTCGTCGCTCTCGTAGAGGCCGCCGCCCCAGACGCGGATCAGGTTGACTCCCGCCGCGATCGCCTGGTCGAGGCGGTCGGAGACCCGTTGCCGGGTGATCCGGGCGGGGAAGCAGTCGTCGGGGATCCAGTTCACCCCGCGCACGAAGAGTGGCTCGTCGTTGACGGATACGCGGAACGCCTCGCGCTCCAGGGTGACGCCCCGGAAGCCGGTCCTGCCGGTCCAGGCGTGGTCGCCGCCGAGCGTGACGATGACGTCGTACAGCGGCTGGGCGCCGTGACTGTGCGGCCACCAGACCTCGGCGTCGGGGACGGCGAGGGTGGCCGTGGCGTGGTCCTCGCCCTCGGGGACGAAGAAGACGGAGACCGCGCCCGCGCCCACCACCGAGACCGAGGCCGCCAGCTCCTCGTCCCTCGCACCGTCGATGTCCAGGGTGACCGCCAGGCGCGGCACCCCCTCCCCGTCGAGGTCGGCCAGCACCTTCACCCCCGCGAGGCGCGGGCCCGTCCAGGACTCCAGCGCGACCGGGCGCCAGATGCCGGAGGTGACCAGGGTCGGCCCCCAGTCCCAGCCGAAGTTGCAGGCCATCTTGCGGATGAAGGCGTACGGCTCGGCGTACGCGCCCGGCCGGTCGCCGAGCTTGTCGCGCATGGCCTCGGCGTAGGTGTACGGCGCGGTGAAGCGCACGACGAGGGTGTTGAGGCCCTCGCGCAGCAGCGGCCGGACGGGGAAGCGGTAGCTGCGGTGCTGGTTGGCGGTGGAGCCGGCCTCGGTGCCGTTGAGCAGGACCGTGGCGACGGTGTCGAGGCCGTCGAAGCACAGGTCGGTGAACTCGTGGCCGTCGGCGGACCATTCGAACGTGGTGCGGTACGTCCAGTCGGTGCGGCCGATCCAGCCGAGCCGGGTCTCGTTGTCGTCCAGATACGGGTCGTCGATCAGTCCGGCGGCCAGCAGGTCGGTGTGGACGCAGCCGGGGACGGCCGCCGGGACGCCTCCCGCGGTGAGCCCCACGGGCACGGGACCGTCGGCGGTGAGCGTCCAGCCGTCGTGCAGGGGCAGGTGGCGAGGGGTCACGCGGGGGTCCTTCCGCAGTCGGGGAGTCCGGCGCAGGCGACGAAGTGGTCCGGCTCGGTCTCGTACAGGTCGCTCTCACCCGCGCCCCCCTCGTGGTAGGCGCAGGCCCCCACCGGTTCGGCGGACGTCCAGGGCTGGTTCAGCCGGGGCACCGCGGCCAGAAGTGTCCGGGTGTAGGGGTGCAGGGGATTGCCGAAGACCTGCTGTGTGTCGCCGCGTTCGACGACGCGGCCGTTCCGCAGCACCACCGTCCTCTCGGCGAGATAGGTGCCGAGCGAGAGGTCGTGGGTGATGTAGAGGACGCCGAGGCCGCGTTCCTTGAGGCCGGCGAGGAGGTTGAGCACATCGATGCGGGTGGAGGCGTCGAGCATGCTGGTGATCTCGTCGGCGACCAGGAAGCGTAGATCGAGCAGGAGCGCACGGGCGATGAGCAGGCGCTGCAGCTGGCCGCCGCTGAGCTGGTGCGGGTAGCGGCCGAGTACCTGTCCGGGGTCCAGGCGTACGTCGCGTACCGCGCTCTCGACACGGTCGGCCCATTCCTTGTCCGAGATGCCCGGGTGGTAGGAGCGGCGGATGAGGTCGAAGACTCGGTCGGCCTTGAAGACCGGGTTGTAGCAGCTGAACGGGTCCTGGAAGACGCCCTGGACGCGGCGGTAGAAGTCCCTGCCGGGCCTGACCTGTTCGCCGTCCAGGGTGAGGCTGCCCCCGCTGACCTGGGTGAGGCCGAGGACCATGCGGCCGATGGTCGACTTGCCGCTGCCGCTCTCCCCGATGAGGGAGACGAGTTCTCCGGGTGCCACTGCGAAGGACACCTGGTCGACGGCGGTGACGGATCCGCCGCCGAAGGCGCCGGCCCGGAAGGTCTTGGTGACACGGTCGAGGGTCAGCATCAGGCCGCCTTCCAGCATGCGACGGTATGGCGGGGGGCCACCTCGACGACCGGCGGCTCCTCGGCGCACCCGCTGTCGGCGAGCGGGCAGCGGTCGCGGAAGCGGCAGCCGGCCGGCGGGTTCAGCAGGGAGGGCGGGGAGCCCTCGATGCCGCTGAGCGGCTTGTCCTTGTACCGGGCGCCCACCTGGGGCAGCGATCCGATCAGCATCTTCGTGTACGGGTGGCGGGGTGCGGTCGTGAGCGCCTTCGTGGGGGCCTTCTCGGCGAGCTTGCCGGCGTACATCACCATGATCGAGTCGGCGATGTGCGAGGTCAGTCCGAGGTCGTGGGTCACGAAGATCATGCTGGTGACCAGGCCCTTGTCGCGGAGCCCCGTGAGGGCGCCCACGACGGCCTGCTGGTTGGAGACGTCGAGGGCCGAGGTGACCTCGTCGGCGATCAGGACCGAGGGGTCCAGAAGCGTGGAGATCACCATGACGGCACGCTGCTTCATCCCGCCGGAGAGCTCGATCGGATAGCGGTCCAGGACATCGGGTTCCAGGCCCACGAGGGCCAGCCTGCGGTGCAGTTCGCCGGTGTCGACGCCGGCCCCGCGCGAGGCGAGGAGCTCGCGGATCATGCGGCCGACGCGGCGGGTCGGGTTGAGCGCGCTCATCGAGTACTGGGGGACGAGCGAGACCTTGTGGAAGCGGTAGGCGTTCATCGCCCGGTCGTCGGACAGCGGCAGTTCGTCACCGTCCAGGGTGACGGTGCCGCCCGCGTGCCGCATCCGCCCGTCGAGCCGGATGAGGGACTTGCCGAGGGTGGTCTTGCCGCAGCCGGACTCGCCCGCCAGGCCCAGGATCTCGCCGTCCGCCAGGTCGAAGCTGACTCCGTCCAGGGCCCGGACCTCGCCACGCAGTGTGCGGTAGTGGACCCGCAGGTCGTTGACGGTCAGGGTCATGTGCTCACGACTCCCTCAGCTTCGGGTTGAAGACCTCGTCGAGGCCCACGTTGGCGACGTAGAGCGCGCCGACGATCGCGGTGATCCCGGCGCCCGGGGGAATGAACCACCACCACATGCCGAGTTGGAGCGCGCTCCACTGCTGGGCGCTCTGCAGCATCAGGCCGAGCGAGACGCCCTCGGTCGGGCCGAGCCCGATGAAGTCCAGCGAGGAGGCGATGAGGATGGACCCGCCGAAGAGCAGGATGAACATCATGAAGAGGTACGAGCTCATGTTGGGCGCGATCTCGCGGAACACGATCCGCCAGGTGCCGCTCCCGCTGAGCCGTGCCAGGTCCACGAACTCCCTGGTGCGCAGCGAGAACGTCTGCGCCCGGATCGCGCGGGCCGCCCAGGGCCAAGAGGTCAGACCGATGAACAGGCCCTGCACGGCGACGCTGCGCACCCCCAGGTAGGCGTTGATGATCAGCAGGACGGCGAGGGCGGGGATCACCAGGACGACGTTGGTGAGCATGTTGAGGATCTCGTCGACGACTCCGCCCCGGTAGCCGGCGAGGAAGCCGACGACCATGGCGATGACGGCGGCGATCGCTCCGCCGACGACGCCCACCAGGAAGGTGGCGCGCAGCCCGTGCACGAACTGCGCGTAGACGTCCTGGCCGAAGGTGGTGGTGCCCATCCAGTAGGTGGCGTCCGGCGCGGACGCCTGCGGGCCCACGTATTCGTTGGGGTTGCCGTTGTCGAGCAGCATCGGCCCGACGACGCCGACCGCGAGCAGGATGACGACCAGGGTCACGCCGATGATCAGCTTGGGGTTGCGCACCGCGTAGTGCAGCGACTCGCGGCCGGGCTTGGCCACGGGTGCCTCGGCGGAAGGGACCTCGGGGGCCGGGTCGGGCAGTGTGCTCATGACGTGCCTCCTGCCATGCCCGTACGGGTGCGGGGGTCGACGATGACGTACACGATGTCGATGAGGAAGTTGGCGATCAGGACGCCGATGACGATGAACAGGAACGCGCCCTGGAGCAGGAAGAAGTCCTGGTTCTGGATCGCGGCCAGGATCAGCGAGCCGAGCCCCGGGTAGGCGAAGACGATCTCGGTGACGAGCGCTCCGGCGACCAGCACCCCCAACTGGAGTGCCAGGCCGGTGACCTGGGGCAGGACGGCGTTGCGGAACGCGTAGCGGCGGATGAGCCGCTGGGGGGCGCCGAGGGCCGCGAGATAGGAGGAGTAGTCGGACTCCAGCTCGTAAATGATCATGTTGCGCATGCCGATGGCCCAGCCGCCGAGCGCGACGAGGAACAGCGAGAGGAACGGCAGCACCCAGTGGTGCAGCGCGTCCAGCGCGAAGTCGGCGCTCCAGCCGGGCTGGATGTCCAGGCTGTAGCCCCCCGATATGGGGAACCAGCCGGCCTTCGCACCCAGCGCCCAGGCGAGGATGACGGCGATCCACATGTACGGCATGGCCGTCAGCAGATAACCGGCCGGCAGCACGGTGTTGTCCAGGACCTTGCGGCGGGCGGAGAGCGCGCCGATCCAGTTGCCCACGAACCAGCTGAGCAGGACGGCCGGAATCATCAGGCCGAGCGTGTACGGGAGCGCGTCGAGCAGGACGTCACCGACCGGCGTCGGGAAGACGAAGATGGAGATACCGAAGTCGCCCTGGAGCAGCGCGCCCCAGAAGTGGAGGTACTGCTGCCACAAGGGCTCGTCGAAGCCGAACAGGTTGTTGTAGTAGGTGCGCATCGCCTCGGCGGCCTCCGGCTGGGAGACACGGGCGCGGGCGACCATGGCGGAGACCGGGTCACCGGGCATGAAGCGCGGGATCATCCAGTTGACGGTGACGGCGACGACGAACGTCAGGCCGTAGATGAGAAGTTTGCGGGCGAAATAGCGGCGCAAGGGTGCTCCCCTGGTGGAGAGCCCCGCCGTGCGCGCGCGGTCAGGTGCGCGCGCACGGCGGGGCGGTCATGAAGCCGGAGACGGCCGGCCTCCATTTGCCGGGCAGTCCTACTTGACGGGCTTGATCTGCGTGAGCGTCTCGAAGCCGCCCAGCTCCAGCCAGTTGCGCCACAGGGCCGGCGCCGTCCTGGGAGCTCCCTCGGCGTCCGACGGCCAGTTCGTCCAGGTGCCGGTGGTGGACTGCGACCAGAGGCCGTTGTACCAGAGCGGGATGATGGGCATCTCGGTGAGCTGGATGTCCTGGATCTTCGAGACGGCGGCCTTCATGCCCGCCGTGTCGTCGGTCTTGACCCCGCCGAGCTCCTGCACCAGCTTCCAGGCCTCCGCGTTCTCGTACCGTCCGAAGTTCACCGTGTTCTGCTGCTTCTGGACCGGCATCTGGAACACGTAGTCGTAGTACGTCCACGGGGTGTTGGACAGCTGGCGCTCGTTGTTGAGGATGAGGTCGAAGTCGCCCTTGCCGCGCTGCTCGTTGAGGGCGTTCTGGTCGGGGAACTCGGTGCTGATCCTGATGCCCGCGTCCTTGGCCCCGGCGGCGATGACCTTGGCCGCCTCCATCCAGTCGGTCCAGCCCGAGGGCACGGCCAGCTTCAGGCTGATCGTGGAGCCGTCCTTGTTCTCGACGAAGCCGTCGCCGTCCTTGTCCTCGTAGCCGGCCTCCGCGAGCTCCTTCTTCGCGGCGGCCGCGTCGTGCGTGAAGCCCTTCTCCGCGATGAGGGCCTTGTCGTCGAACTGCTCCCACTGCGGCAGCAGACCGGTCGGGGAGGCCGGCTTGACCAGGTCGCCGTAGACACCCTTGACGATCTTCCCGATGTCGACGGACGCGGCGAGCGCACGGCGGAAGGCGGCGTCGTCCATCGGCTTCCTGGTGGTGTTGGGCACCAGCCAGGCGGTGTTGGCCGAGAGCATGTACGGGGCCTTGTCGTAGTACGACACGACCTTCTTGCTCTTGATCAGCGAGGCCGCGCCGGGCAGGAAGTTGTTGCTGAGGTCCAGCTGGCCCTGGCCCAGCTGACCGATGACCACTTCGTTGCTCGGGTTGGAGACGTCGACGATGTAGCGCGGGGCGGGCGTCATGCCGAGCGCCTCGGTGCCCCACCAGTCGTCGCGCCGCTCCCACACGACCCGGTCCTGGGTCTTGCTCTTCAGCTTGTACGCCCCGGTGCCGACCGGCTTGTCGTTGACGCCGTTGAGGACGTCCTCGTCACTGCGGGAGCCCCAGACGTGCTCGGGGACGACCGGCTGGCCGTAGAGGGTGTAGTCCCACTCCTGGTAGCGGGCCTCCTTGAAGGTGAAGCGGACCGTGCTGTCGTCCACCGCCTTCGCGTCGGACAGCCAGCTCCACAGCGAGTGGAAGGCGGAGGCCTCGATCTTGCCGAGGCCGTACGAGTACGCCACGTCCTCGGCGGTCAGCGGCTTGCCGTCCGCCCAGGTGATGCCCTTGCGCAGCTTCACCTCGTACGTCTTCTCACCGGTCCAGCTGCCGGACTCCGCGAGCCAGGGCGTCAGCTTGCCCTCGTTCGGGTCGTAGTGGAACAGGGTCTCGTAGACCAGGCCCTTGGTGCCGGTCGCGTGGTCCCAGTTGCGCAGCGGGTTGTAGTTGGCCGGAGGCCCCCACTGGGTGCCGGTCGTGTAGAGCGTCTCGTTGCGCGGCAGCGAGCCGCCCTTGCCGGCCGTGCCGCCCGCCCCCGAGCCGCCTCCCGTGCACGCGGTCGCGGCGAGTGTGAACACGGCGAGTGCGGTGGTGACCCGCAGCCGGGTACGCGTACCCATAGCCCCTCCTCTTCCCCCGCCGTCCCTGATTAGCGGAGTCACTGAACCGGGTAAGTGCCGTGAAGGTATGGGTGCCCCGGACCGGTGTCAAGAGTGCGGGAGCGCTCCCATCCACACGGTTTCCCGGGCTTGCCCAAGAGGTCTGGACCGCACGGGGGAAGGCGGAGGTCAGGGACCTGTGACTAAGATGCGGCTCTTCAGGGCGAACCGGTTAAGTGAGGTCGTATGTCCAAGCACCGCCCCACGATCGCCGACATCGCGCGCCGCGCCGGGGTGTCGAAGGTCGCGGTGTCATACGCGCTGAACGACCGCCCCGGGGTCTCCTCCGCGACCCGCGCGTCCATCAAGGCCATCGCGCAGGAGATCGGCTGGCGACCCAACAGCGCCGCCCGCGCCCTCACCCGTGCCAGGGCGGACACCGTGGGGCTGGCGCTGTCCAGGCCGGCCAGGATGCTCGGGGTCGAGCCGTTCTTCATGGAGCTGATCAGCGGCATCGAGACCGAACTGTCCACCCGTGGCTACGCCCTGCTCCTCCAGGTCGTCACCGATCCGGCGCAGGAGCTGGAGATGTACCGCCGCTGGTGGGGCGAGGGCCGGGTGGACGGGGTGTTCCTCGCCGATGTGCGCTCACCCGATCCACGCATCGGGGGGATCACCGAGCTGGGCATGCCCGCCGTCGTGATCGGCCATCCCTCGGGGGCGGGAGCCCTCACCCCCGTGTGGTCGGACGACTCGGCGGCTCTGCGGGACACCCTGACGTATCTGGCCGCGCTCGGCCATCGCTCCGTCGCCCGGGTCGCCGGGCTGCCCGAGCTGATCCACACCCAGCTGCGCGACCGCGCCCAGCGCGAGATCAGCGCCGCACTCGGGCTGAGCGAGCCGGTGGTGATGCACACCGACTACTCGGGCGAGGAGGGCGCGCACGCCACCCGCCGGCTGATCAGCTCGCCCGAGCGGCCGACCGCCGTCATCTACGACAACGACATCATGGCAGTCGCCGGGCTGTCCGTCGCGCAGGAGATGGGGCTCGACGTCCCCGCCGATCTCTCGCTCGTCGCCTGGGACGACTCCCAGCTCTCCCGCGTCGTACGTCCGCCGCTGACCGCACTGAGCAGGGACATCCCCGCTTACGGCAGCCACGCGGCCCGCACCCTGCTGACGATGGTGGCCGACGGCTCCGCCCCCGGGTTCGAGGACGCGACGGCCCGGCTGGTGCCCCGCGGGTCCACCGCCCCGCCCCGCTGAGCGACCGGCGGGACTCGGGGTCGTCTCCTACCTCAGGACTACGCCACCGCACGGCGGGTGCGACTCAAGAGGGCCCCGGGAACGGGCACGAGGACTGATGACCCGGCACGGTACGGCGGCGAGGATGGAGATGTCCCCACGACCTGTCGTACGAACCAGGAGTACCCCTGTGACCACCACCACCGTTCACCGCACCACCGCGGTCGCCGCCCGCGCGACGGAGCTGTCGAAGGTCTACGGCGCGGGTGAGACCCAGGTGGTCGCCCTCGACCGGGTGACCGTGGACTTCCCGCAGGGGGAATTCACCGCGATCATGGGCCCGTCGGGTTCCGGGAAGTCCACGCTGATGCACTGCGTGGCCGGTCTCGACAGCTTCAGCAGCGGCTCCGTACGCCTGGGCGAGACAGAGCTGGGGACGCTGAAGGACAAGCAGCTCACGCAGCTGCGCCGGGACAAGATCGGCTTCATCTTCCAGGCCTTCAACCTGCTGCCCACGCTGACCGCCCTGGAGAACATCACCCTGCCGATGGACATCGCCGGGCGTAAGCCCGACGCCGCTTGGCTCCAGAGGGTCATCGACATGGTCGGCCTCTCCGACCGGCTGAAGCACCGCCCCACGGAGCTCTCCGGCGGCCAGCAGCAGCGCGTCGCCGTCGCCCGCGCCCTGGCCTCTCAGCCGGAGATCATCTTCGGCGACGAGCCGACCGGGAACCTGGACTCCCGCTCCGGCGCCGAGGTCCTCGGCTTCCTGCGCAACTCGGTGCGTGAGCTCGGCCAGACCGTGGTGATGGTGACCCACGACCCGGTGGCCGCCTCCTACGCGGACCGCGTGGTGTTCCTCGCCGACGGCGCGGTCGTCGACCAGATGCTGAACCCCACCGCCGACGGGGTCCTGGACCGGATGAAGGCGTTCGACGCGAAGGGCCGCACCAGCTGACACCTCAGAGGCTGCCGTTCCTCCCTTCCGCATCCCGAACTCCCCCCAGGAATTGACGACATGTTCCGTACCGCCGTGCGCAATGTCCTTGCGCACAAGGCCAGGCTGCTGATGACCGTGCTCGCCGTGATGCTCGGCGTCGCCTTCGTCTCGGGCACCCTGGTCTTCACCGACACCCTCGGCAACGCCTTCCGTAACCAGTCCGCCAAGAGCTACGACGACGTCGCCGTCGCCGTCACGACCTGGGCCGAGCGCGGTGACGAGGAGACCACTGCCGTCGACGAGGCCACGCTCAAGAAGATCCAGGACCTCGACGGCGTGGCGGAGGCCACCGGACGGGTCTCCGGATTCGCCGGCGTCGCCGACACCGGCGGCAAGCTCATCGGGGACGGCTGGTCCAACACCGGCTCCAACTTCTCCCCCGGCGCCGACGGCAAGGACGCGCAGTACACGTTCACCGACGGCACAGGGCCGGCGAAGGCCGGCCAGATCGCCCTCGACAAGGAGACCGCGGCCAAGGGCGAGTACCGCGTGGGCGAGCCGGTGCGGGTCGCCACCAACGGGCCGGTGAAGGAGTACACCCTCTCCGGTGTCTTCACCACCGAGGACGGGGCCGTGAACGCCGGCGGCAGCCTGGTCCTCTTCGACACCGAGGTCGCCCAGCAGCTCTACCTGCGGCCCGGTGAGTACAAGGACGTCACCGTGACCGCCGCGGCCGGCGCGTCCGACCAGCAGCTGCTGGACGCCGTGGAGCCCCTCCTCCCGGAGGACGCCGTGGCCAGGACGGGCACGGCCGTCGCGGCCGATGAGGCCAGGCTGACCGAGTCCGGCCTCAAGAGCCTCAACTCGATGCTGCTGGCCTTCGCCGCCATCGCGCTCTTCGTCGGTGTGTTCCTGATCGCCAACACGTTCACCATGCTCATCGCCCAGCGCACCAAGGAACTCGCCCTGATGCGCGCCGTCGGCGCCTCCCGTCGGCAGGTCAAGCGGTCCATCCTGCTCGAAGCCGGTGTGGTCGGTGTGATCTCCTCCGTGATCGGCTTCCTCCTCGGCGTCGGCCTCGCGACGGGACTGCGTTCCGCGATGGGGATGTTCGGCGGGAAGATCCCGGCCGGTCCGCTGGTCGTCTCCCCCACCGCGGTCGCCTCCGCGTTCGCCGTCGGCGTGCTCATCACCGTGTTCGCCGCCTGGCTGCCCGCCCGTCGCGCCGCCAAGATCCCGCCGGTGGCTGCGATGAACAGCGTGCACGCGGTGGCCACCACCAAGTCGCTGGTCGTGCGGAACTCGTTCGGCGCGGTGATCACCCTCCTCGGGGCCGCCGCGATCGTCGCCGGTGCCGCTCAGGGCGACGAGAACGGCCGGTGGCTCCTCGGTGGCGGCGCCTTCCTCGCCCTCATCGGTGTCATCGTGCTCATCCCGCTGCTCTCGCGGCCGGTGATCGCCCTGGTACGTCCGCTGCTGCGGGGGCTGTTCGGAGTCTCCGGCAAGCTGGCCGCGCAGAACGCGGTCCGCAATCCGCGCCGCACCGGAGCCACCGCCTCCGCTCTGGCGATCGGGCTCACCCTGGTCACCGGTATCTCCGTGCTCGGCGTCACGCTCGGCCAGGCCGTCGACAAGATGACGACGGACAACATCCGGGCCGACTACAGGGTCTCGATGGCCAGCGGGGACTCGCTCGACGAGTCGGCGATCACCGCCCTGCGCAAGGCTGACGGCGTCGCGGCGGCCACCCCCCAGCGGTCCGTCTGGCTCAGCATCGGTGACGAGTCGGACATCTCGGCCTCCGGAGTCACCCCGGGCGACGTCGAGAAGGTCTTCGCCCTGAAGACGGTCTCCGGCTCGCTCTCGTCGCTGAAGGACGGCGAGATCGCCGTCGACCGCGATACCGCGAAGTCGAACGGCTGGAAGACCGGCGACAGCTTGCCCGTGAAGTACGAGGACGAGAAGAAGGAGACCCTCAAGGTCGGCGCGCTCTACGAGGGGAACGAGTTCCTCTCCTCGGTCCTGATCCCCGAGGACCTCATCGGCCCGCACGAGAGCCTCGCCGACATCCGCGAGGTCTGGCTGACCATGGACGGCGGCCAGAGCGACGCCGGCGAGAAGGCCGTGATCGACGCGCTCGGTGACAACCCGGCGATGAGCGTCATGGACCGCCAGGGCATCAGGGACATGTCCGGCGGGTTCATCAACACCGCGCTGAACATCATGTACGCGCTGCTGGCCATGGCCCTGATCATCGCCGTCCTCGGGGTCGTCAACACGCTGGCCATGTCGGTCTTCGAACGCCAGCAGGAGATCGGCATGCTGCGGGCGATCGGCCTGGACCGGCGCAGGGTCAAGCGCATGATCCGGCTGGAGGCCGTCGTCATCTCGCTCTTCGGGGCGGTGGTCGGAGTGGCCCTCGGCACGTTCCTCGGCTGGGCGATCGGGAAGAGCCTGTCCGCCTCGATCCCGGGCTACGCCCTGGTCATCCCGTGGGAGCGGCTCGCGCTCTTCCTGGTACTTGCAGGATTCGTGGGTGTGCTGGCCTCGCTGTGGCCGGCCCGTAACGGCGCGAAGCTGAACATGCTGACCGCGATCAAGACGGAATAGGCACATGCGGAAGGGCCGGTACCCGCCGAGGCGGGTACCGGCCCTTCCGCGTTCCCGGATCAGCCGTTCGCCGACGCCGTCCAGTCACGGGCGCGCAGCGGCATGTCCGCGCCGCCGCCGTCCCGCGGACGCACGGCGAGGATCTGGTTGACGCCGATCTTGTTGTGCTCGAAGGAGAGCGCGGAGGCGGCCATGTAGAGCCGCCAGACCCTGGCCCGCCCGGGCGAGGTGGCCCGTACGGCTTCCTTCCAGTGCTTCTCCAGATTGGCCACCCACTGACGCAGGGTCAGTGCGTAGTGCTCGCGGATCGCCTCCACGTCCCGGGCCTCGAAGCCGGCCTCCTCCAGGGTGGCGACGGTACGCCCCACCGGGGCCAGTTCTCCGTCGGGGAAGACGTAGGCGTCGATGAAGTCGTCGACGTGGTAGGCCGACTCGTCCTTCTCGGGGCGGCGGGCGATCTGGTGGTTGAGCAGCCGCCCTCCGGGCTTCAGGAGTGCGTAGAGGTCGTCGGCGTACTCCCGGAAGCGGACCGAGCCGACGTGCTCGGCCATGCCGATCGAGGAGATGGCGTCGTACGGACCGTCCCTGACGTCCCGGTAGTCCTGGACCCGGATCTCGATCCGGTCGGTGAGGCCCTCCTCCGCGATGCGCTTGCGGGCGAACGCGGCCTGTTCGGTGGAGAGAGTCACTCCGGTGACCTGGGCCCCGTACTCACGGGCGGCGTGGATGGCCATGGAGCCCCAGCCGCAGCCCACGTCGAGCAGGCGGTCGCCCTCCTTGAGGGCGAGCTTGCGGCTGACGAGGTCGAGCTTTTCGCGCTGGGCGTCCTCGAGTGTGGCCCCGTCCTGCCAGTAGGCGCAGGAGTAGACCATGGACGGGCCCAGGACCATCGCGTAGAAGTCGTTGCCGACGTCGTAGTGATGGCTGATGGCCTCTTTGTCCCGGCGCCTGGTGTGGAGCGCGCCGGTGCGGCGGCGGATCTCCTCGGCGGGCGGGGGCGGCGGCGGCCAGGGGCCCGCCATCTGTACGAGGCCGCGGGCGAACGCCCGCACCCTCGGGTCGCGGACGGGGTGGACGGAGTCCTTCGCGTCGGCACCGCGCTCCCAGAGCAGCGAGGCCACGGCGTTCAGGGCCGCGTACAGGTCGCCGTCGATGTCGATCTCGCCGGCCACCCAGGCGCGGGCCAGACCCAGTTCGCCCGGCTTCCAGAGCAGCCTGCGCAGGGCGCGGCGGTGGCGCAGCACGAGAGCGGGGGCACCCGGCGGCCCGGACTCGCTGCCGTCCCAGGCCCGGATCCGGACCGGCAGGGGTTCCCCCAGCAACTCTTCCGCGAGAGCGGTCAGCCGCGATGCGGCGTCGGCCATGGTGCACACCTCCGTGGTGGTGTTTCCGAACGTGCCTAAATTCGCATATACGCATCCGAACCGGGCCGCGACACCTCGGGGCCGCGGCGAGGTACATGACCGTCAACACCGCTCAGCGCCCGCGCCATCCCGTTCCTTGGCAACGGAACGGCAAAATACTTGCACTCACCATCTAGTTCAAGGGGTCCGGGAACGCCGAAGGGGCCGTCCGCACCACGGATGGCGGACGACCCCTTCGGTGCGTACAGGCCCTACGAAGCCTTGGCCTTCTCGCCGTCGGCCTTGGCCGCGACCGGAGCCGGGCTCGGCTTGGCGGCCTCGTAGAACTCCTCGCGCGGAGTCTCCATGGCGCCGAGCGAGACGACCTCGCGCTTCAGGAACATCGCCAGCGTCCAGTCCGCGAAGATCCGGATCTTACGGTTCCAGGTCGGCATCGCCATGCCGTGGTAGCCACGGTGCATGTACCAGGCGAGACGGCCCTTGACCTTGATCTTCACCTTGCCCACGACGATCATCGCGACGCCCTTGTGCAGGCCCAGTCCGGCGACCGCACCCTTGTTGGCGTGGCTGTACTCCTTCTGCGGGAAGCCCCGCATGCCGGAGATGACGTTGTCGCCGAGGACCTTCGCCTGACGCAGCGCGTGCTGGGCGTTCGGCGGGCACCAGGCGTTCGGGTTGCCCGCACGGCGGCCGACCATGTCCGGCACCTGGGCGTTGTCGCCCGCGGCCCAGATGTAGTCGGTGCCCTGCACCTGGAGCTTCTCGGAGGTGTCCACGTGACCACGCGGGCCGAGCGGCAGACCGAAACGGGACAGCGCCGGGTTCGGCTTCACGCCGGCCGTCCAGACGATGGTGTTGGAGTCGACCTCGAGGCCGTTCTTCAGCACCACGTGACCGTCGACGCAGGAGTCCATGGAGGTCGAGAGGTAGACCTCGACACCACGGCTCTCCAGGTGCTCCTTGCCGTACGCGCCCAGCTTCGGGCCGACCTCGGGAAGGATCTTGTCGGCGGCGTCGACCAGGACGAAGCGCATGTCCTCACGCTTCACGCTCGTGTAGTACTTCGCCGCGTCGCGCGCCATGTCCTCGACCTCGCCGATGGTCTCCGCACCGGCGAAGCCGCCGCCCACGAAGACGAACGTCAGCGCCTTGCGGCGGACGTCCTCATCGGTCGTCGAGTCGGCCTTGTCCAGCTGCTCGAGGACGTGGTTGCGCAGGCCGATGGACTCCTCGATGCCCTTCATGCCGATGCCCTGCTCGGCGAGGCCGGGGATCGGGAAGGTACGGGAGATCGCGCCCATCGCGATGACCAGGTAGTCGAAGGGCAGCTCGTAGGCCTCACCGACGAGCGGCGCGACCGTGGCGACCTTGCGGTCCTGATCGATGGTCGTGACACGGCCGGTGAGAACCTCTGCCTTGGGCAGCACGCGTCGCAGCGGGACGACGACATGCCGAGGCGAGATGCTGCCGGCAGCAGCTTCGGGGAGGAAGGGCTGGTACGTCATGTACGAGCGCGGGTCGACGACCGTGACGGTCGCCTCTCCATACCGCATCTTCTTCAGAATGCGACGAGCTGCGTACAGGCCTACGTACCCACCGCCTACAACGAGGATCCTGGGACGCTCCGTGGTGCTCATGCCATCGAGTATCCACCCCCCTCGGGGGGCATGCTCGTGAGCCCCTTCACAAGGTATGGCCCACCCTCTGCTACACTTCGCCGCCCACGTGACCCAGGTCATGGTGCGGGTGGGGAACCACGGCCTTCCGGCGAACGTTGTTCACCGCTTGTGAGCTGGCCCTTGAGTCCTCGGGCGGGAGGAACCACCCACCGGGGACACGCCCCGGCCACACCCCCGAAACCCTCCCGCAGTACCCCGCCGCGGACCTCCGGACGCCCCGCACGGCCCTCCAGGAGCAGAACTTCGCCCAGTAGGGCCGAATTCCTTGTGAAGAAGTTCACGAAGTTCGTCGGAGCACCTCGCGAAAGCCCCCTCCGGACGGATCCGGAGGGGGCTTCGCGGGCTCAAAGGTGCAGGCCGGAATGCGTATGAGCGGCGTCTCGCCACATCGGCGACGGCGCTGTGATCAGGCGGCCGACCAGGCGATCCCGTCGAGAATGTCGTGTTCGCTGACGACGACCTCACGGGCCCCGGTCCGCTCCATCACCGCGAGCAGGACGAGCGCCCCCGAGGCGATCACATCGACCCGGCCCGGATGCATCGCGGGAATCGCCGCGCGCTCCTCGTGCGTCGAGGCGAGCAGCCGCGCGGTGATCTCCCGGACCTGCCCTACGGAGACCCGGGAGTGGTGGATCGCCTCGGAGTCGTACTCCTTCAGCCCGAGCGCCGTCGCGGCGATGGTCGTGACCGTCCCGGCGAGACCGACGAGCGTCGCAGCCGACGAGATCGGCACGCTCTCCTCCGCCAGGTCCAGGGCGGCGTCGATGTCCGCGCGGATCGCCGCGACCCGGTCGGGCGTGGGCGGGTCCACCACAGCCCCGTCCAGGACCAGGTGACGCTCGGTCATCCGTACGCAGCCGATGTCCACGGACCGGGCGGCACGGACACGGTCGTCACCGACGACGAACTCGGTGGAGCCACCGCCGATGTCCACGACGAGATACGGCTTCTCCAGATGGTCGGCGCCCACCAGTTCCCTGGTGGCGCCGTCGAAGGAGAACTGCGCCTCCTGGTCACCGGTGATGACCTCGGGCTCGACGCCCACGATGTCCAGGACGCCACGGACGAACGTGTCGCTGTTCTCCGCGTCGCGGGAAGCGGACGTGGCGACGAACCGGATCCGGTCGGCGCCGAGCTCCTCGATCACGGCCGCGTACTCGCGGCAGGCGTCGAAGGTGCGCTCCAGCGCCTCGGGGGCCAGCCGGCCGGTCCGGTCGACGCCCTGGCCGAGCCGGACGATCCGCATCCGGCGGTCGAGCTCGGTGAACTCCCCGGTGGCGGGATCCACATCCGCGACGAGCAGGCGGATGGAGTTGGTACCGCAGTCGATGGCGGCAACGCGGGTCATGGGGCTCCTGTGTCTGTACGTGCGGCGGGTCAGGACGCGTCGGGCTCGGCACCGGAACCGCACGGCGTGACGCACGGCCCCTTCGCCCACCACTCCGGCAGCATCGCGATCGCCTCGTCGCCCAGCGGGTTCACTCCGGGGCCCGCCGCCAGCGAGTGGCCGACCAGGACGTGCAGGCACTTCACCCGGTCCGGCATGCCGCCCGCGCTCGGGAAGCCCTCCAGGACCTCGATGGCGTCACGGCGCGCGAGGTAGTCCTCGTGCGCGGCCCGGTAGGCGGCGGCCAGCTCCGGATCCGTCGTGAGCCGCTCGGTCATCTCCTTCATGACCCCGTTGGCCTCCAGCGTGCCGATCGCGGAGGCCGCACGCGGGCAGGTCAGGTAGTACGTCGTCGGGAACGGCGTGCCGTCCTCCAGACGGGGCTGCGTCTCGACCACGTCCGGGTTGCCGCACGGGCAGCGGTGCGCGATGGCGCGCAGCCCTCGCGGCGGCCGGCCGAGCTGGAGCTCGAACGCGGCGATGTCCGCAGCGGTGGGCGTGGTGGATTCGGTCTGCGGAGGGGGCGTGTCCATGCCTGCCTTGAATGTCATCGGTCGGACTGTATGAATCGGTACGGGGAGAAGACCCTGCGCCGGTACGGGATCACTCGCGGTCCGCGCTGTCGACGCCGTCCCAGAGGTTCGAGTGCCAGGGCCGCCCGGTCGCACCCGGATCACCCTGGCGGACCTCTGCCGCGTCCGGGTCGATCACCGTGTAGCCGGTCTCGCCGGGCAGCACGTAGTGGAGGTGCTGGCGTGCCAGACGGCGGATGTACGCGTCGTCCTTGAGCCGCGCCTTCTCGTCGCGCAGCTCCTCGGTCCGCTCGTGCGCCTCCCGCGAGAGCCTCTCCTGGTCGGCGATCTGGTCGCGCTGGGAGATGTACTGCCGCATGGGATACGCGAGGGCGACCACCAGGGAGCAGACGATCAGCGCCAGGAACGCCGCCCGCCCGGTGAGCCGTGAGCGGCGGGCCTGGCGGCGGCTCTGCGACCGGTAGACACGGGCCGCCGTCTGCTCACCGAGCAGCCGCAGCCTGGTCGTGGTGGAGAACCGGTCGCGCTCCTTCCCGGCCATGTCTCACGCCTCCCCGTTACGCACGTCCGTCCCCGCACACGGTACGGGACCGGATGCGGGGACGGACGGAGGCTGGTGCTCCGGACTCGGGCTGTCAGCCCTCGTAGCGGAACCGCGGGAACGCCGAACGCCCGGCGTACACCGCGGCGTCGTCGAGGATCTCCTCGATGCGCAGCAGCTGGTTGTACTTGGCGACGCGGTCCGAGCGGGCCGGGGCACCGGACTTGATCTGGCCACAGTTCACGGCGACGGCGAGGTCGGCGATGGTGACGTCCTCGGTCTCACCGGAGCGGTGGGACATCATGCACTTGAGGCCGTTGCGCTGGGCCAGCTCGACGGCGTCCAGGGCCTCGGTCAGCGAACCGATCTGGTTGACCTTGACGAGCAGGGCGTTGGCCGAACCCTCCTCGATACCGCGGGAGAGGCGCTCGGGGTTGGTGACGAACAGGTCGTCGCCGACGATCTGCACCTTGGAGCCGAGCCGCTCGGTGATCGTCTTCCAGCCCGCCCAGTCGTCCTCGTACAGCGGGTCCTCGATGGAGACCACCGGGTACGCGGAGACGAGCTCCTCGTAGTACTCGGTCATCTCGGCGGCCGTGCGGGACTTGCCCTCGAACTCGTAGACGCCGTCCTTGTAGAACTCGGACGCGGCGGCGTCGATCGCGACCGCGATGTCACGGCCCGGGACGTAACCGGCCTTCTCGATGGCCTCGATGATGAGGTCGAGGGCGGCACGGTTGGACTCGAGGTCGGGGGCGAAGCCGCCCTCGTCACCGAGACCGGTGGACAGGCCCTTTTCCTTCAGGACCTTCTTCAGCGTGTGGTAGACCTCCGAGCCCCAGCGAACGGCCTCGGAGAAGGACTCGGCGCCGATCGGCGCGATCATGAACTCCTGGATGTCCACGTTGGAGTCGGCGTGCGAGCCGCCGTTCACGATGTTCATCATCGGCACGGGCAGCAGGTGCGCGTTCGGACCGCCGAGGTAGCGGAACAGCGGGAGGTCGGACGCCTCGGACGCGGCGTGCGCCACGGCCAGCGAGACACCGAGGATGGCGTTGGCGCCGAGGGAGCCCTTGTTCTCGGTCGCGTCCAGGTCGAACATCGCCTGGTCGATGAGGCGCTGCTCGGTGGCGTCGTAACCGACGAGCTCCGGGCCGATCTGCTCGATCACGGCGAGGACGGCCTTCTCGACGCCCTTGCCCATGTAACGGTTGGGGTCGCCGTCGCGAAGCTCAATGGCCTCGAACGCGCCGGTGGAGGCGCCGGACGGAACAGCAGCACGTCCCGTGCTGCCGTCGTCGAGGCCAACCTCGACCTCGACCGTGGGGTTACCCCGGGAGTCGAGGATTTCCCTGGCTACGACGACGTCGATGGACGGCACGAGGCATCTCCTTCTGGGATCTGACACTGGTTGTGCAGGGTCACTGTGGCCTTGCGCCACGAGCCTAACCGGCTCGGCACGCTCCGTCGGCCGTCCGCCCGCCTCCCGGGACGAAAAAGGACCCAAGAGCCCGCATTACGGGCAAATCTCTGCACCCGCCGGGGCCGGACACGACTCCGGCCCGGCGCACGGGGGGTCGGCGCGCCGGGCCGGAGCCTCCGGGGCAGGAGGAGGACCCCGGTGCTTTACGACTACTTCAGGTGGAGCTGCTGACCCGGGAAGATCAGGTCGGCTTCGTCGACGATGTCGCCGTTCAGCTTGAACAGCTTCTCCCAGCCGCCCTTGACCTTCTTCGTGTCAGCGATCTTGCTGAGGGTGTCCCCGGCCTTCACCTTGTACTCGCCGTCACCCTTCTCGACCTTCTTGCCGGTCGGGGTGGTGACGGTCTTCTCGGGGGCCGTGCGCTTCTCGCTGCGCGTGGTGGGCTGCTCGGCCTTGCGCTCCGGCGTGGCCTGCGGGGCCGTGTCGCCGTTCTTCTCCGAGCCGGTGTCGACACCCGGGTCCACACCGTCGTTCGACAGCCCGCCGGCACCGGCGCAGGCCCAGGCGCCCGGGCCCTGCAGGTCGAGGAGCTTCTCGGCGGCGGCTATCTGCTGGTCCTTGCTGGCCAGGTCCGCGCGGGAGGCGTACTGCGTACCGCCGGCGGCAGCCCAGCTGGACGCCGAGAACTGCAGCCCGCCGTAGTAGCCGTTGCCGGTGTTGATGGACCAGTTGCCGCCCGACTCGCACTGGGCGACGGCGTCCCAGGTGTCGACGGAGGCGGCGGAGGCGCCCGTGGCGCCCATCAGCGGTACGACGACGGCGGCACCGGTGACACCGGCCAGGGTGGCGACACGGGCGGCCTTGGACGGGCGACGGTGCTTGCCCTTGCTGGAAAGCAGCATGGTTCTCCTCACCGACGCCTACGAGGTGAGCTGTCGGGTTCGGGCCTGTGAGTTGCCCGGCCGCCCTCACTCTCGGACGACTTCACCCCTAGCCGTACCTCGACCCGTCTTCCGACGGCCGGGTCCGGCGCTTACCTGGGTCCCCCGCTCCTGCCTACGGCGCTTTACGCGTCGTTCCCTTCGGCCGACGGCAGGATTCGGCGTGACGGTCGAAGGTGCCCGCGGTGCGAGCGGCTCCGACCGTAAACACACGCAACCCCCACATTCAAAGATGGACATAACGACCAATCAGCCCGTAACGGCCCGATGTGGAGGGTCGTTTTCGCAGGTCGGAGCCAATATGGACGGACCGGGCGCACCGGGCGCACCAGTTGAAGCAAAGAGACCCATGTCTCACTTACGCATAAGTGGACATAGGCCTCTGAACTGCCCCCGTTTTCGGGGTGTTTTCCCGCTTTGATCAGTTGGTGCCGGCGGTCTCCGCCTTGGCGCCCTTCGCGTCCGACCTGAGGTCGAGGACCTGGCCGGGAAGGATCAGATCCGGGTCGGAGCCCAGCTCGCCCTTGTTGGCCTCGTAGAGGCCGGTCCAGCCACCGACGAGCCCCTGCGCGTCGGCGATCGCCCAGAGGTTGTCGCCCTCGCGGACGGTGTACGTCCCCTCCGCGCCCTGCCGCGCCTCGGATTCGCCGCGCGAGGCGTGCCGGCCGGAGTCGCGCCCGTCGCCCTGATTCGGCCCGGTGGTCGCCTCGGGGGCCGGCGTGCCGCGGTGCTTGCCGGCCGTCGTGCCGTCCTCCTCCGGGACACCGGAGGTCTCGGAGGCCTCGGGGGACGGAGTGGCGGACGGCGACGTGCCGGTCTCGTCGCCCTCGTCCGCCGCGCCGTCCTTGCCGGCCTCGCCCTTCGCGTCGGAGTCGTCGGAGCCGTCGGAGCCGTCCTCCGAGCCATCCTCCGAGCCGTCCTTGCCCTCAGCCGTGTCCGCCGCGTCCGACGCCTCCGGCGAGGGGGTCTCGGACGGGGTCGCGCTTTCCGAGGGCTCCGCCGACGGCTCGCCGCCCGGGTCGACGCCGGGCAGCCCCTCGTCCAGGGCGAGCCCGGAGATCACCGAGCAGCTGGCCCACGCCTGGGGGCCCTTGTCGTCCAGGATCTTCTCCGCGACCTCGATCTGCTGCGAGCGGCTGGCGAGGTCGGCACGGGGCGCGTACGCCGTGCCGCCGTAGGCCGACCAGGTGTCCTCGGAGAGCTGCAGGCCGCCGTAGTGGCCGTTGCCGAGGTCGGCACTCCACATGCCGCCGCTCTCGCATTCGGCGACCCGGTCCCAGGTCGACGCGTCAGCGGCCTGAGCGCCCCCGGCACTGAGCAGCGGGATGGCAATGGCCGATCCGGTGACGCCTGCGGCGACGACGATGGCGGGTGCCTGGCGAGGGCGACGGTGTCTGCCGGTCGCGGAGCCCATGGGATTGCCTTCCGTGTGACTGACATGTGACGGGTGAGTCGAACGGTGAACCTAGCCGTACTCGAACGTGTGTCACAAGTCGATGCAGCGGAGATCACGTGAAAGTCACAGAGTTGACAGGCTGTCACCTTTCTCGGCCGGATCCCCGGGGCCGAACTCGACGGGCAGTGTGCGTAGTCCACGCATGATGAGTCCGCCGCGCCGGCGCAAATCGGCAGGTTCCACAGCAAGCCGCAGGTCGGGAAGGCGCCTCAGCAGGGTCGCCGGCGCCACCTTCCCCTCCGGCCGGTCCGGCGGAGCCCCCGGGCGGTAGTGGATCCCGTGCCCGTATCCGAGGTGCTGATTGTCACTCCGCGCGAGGTCCAGGGTGTCCCCGTCCTGGAATCGCTCCGGGTCCCGGTAGGCGCAGCGCAGGAGCTCCGCGGCCGCCGGATACCGTCGTCAGGTGAACCACACCCCGTCGCCGGAACTCTTCACCTGGGAGTTCGCCACCGACCCGTATCGCGCGTACGCCTCGCTCCGCGAGCACAGCCCCGTGCACCGCACCACCCTGCCCAGCGGTGTCGAGGCCTGGCTGGTGACCCGCTACACGGATGCCCGGCAGACCCTCGCCGACAGCCGCCTGTCGAAGAACCCGGCGCACCACGCCGAAGACGCGCACGGGAAGAGCAGAACCGGCATCCCCGGGGAGCGCAGCGCCAACCTCATGACGCACCTGCTGAACATCGACCCGCCCGATCACACCCGGCTGCGCAGGCTCGTGTCCAAGGCGTTCACCCCGCGCCGCGTTGCCGAGTTCGCACCGCGAGTGCAGGAGCTGACGGACCGCCTCATCGACGGCTTCGCCGACCGGGGGAACGCGGACCTCATCCACGACTTCGCCTTCCCGCTGCCCATCTATGCGATCTGCGACCTGCTCGGAGTCCCGAGCGAGGACCAGGACGACTTCCGGGACTGGGCAGGGATGATGATCCGGCACGGTGGCGGCCCTCGCGGCGGAGTGGCCCGGTCGGTGAAGAAGATTCGCAACTATCTCGCCGAACTGATCCAACGCAAGAGGGAGAAACCCGGCGACGACCTGATCTCCGACCTGATCCGGGCAAGCGACCATGGCGAGCACCTCACCGAGAACGAGGCCGCCGCCATGTGCTTCGTCATCCTCTTCGCGGGTTTCGAAACCACCATCAACTTGATCGGAAACAGCGCCCACGCGTTCTTTCACAACCCCGCGCAGCGCTCCGTCTTCCAGGATGCTGTCGACCGGGGTGACGACGCCCTCCTGGATACCGGCATCGAGGAGCTGCTGCGCTTCGACGGCCCGGTGGAAATGGCCACCTGGCGCTACGCCACCGAGGCGCTCGAAATCGGCGGGCAGCAGATCCGCGAGGGCGATCCGGTGTTGGTCGTACTCGCTGCGGCTGACCGTGATCCGGCACGCTTCGAGGAGCCGGACACCCTCGACCTCTCCCGCCGCGACAACCAACACCTCGGGTACGGGCACGGCATCCACTACTGCCTGGGCGCCCCGCTCGCCCGGCTGGAGGGCCGCACCGCGCTGGCGACCCTGTTCCGTCGTCTGCCGGATCTTCAGCTTGCCGTGCCCGCTGACGACCTGCGGTGGAGGGGTGGCCTCATCATGCGCGGCCTGCGCACGCTGCCGGTGGAGTTCACGCCCCGGTGACGGCCCGGAGGCCAGGCCCGCGAGGGCCCGTCCCGTATCAGGTCCGTGGCGAACTCCCAGGTGAAGAGTCCGGGCGCCGTGTCGGGCGCGGGGGCCGTGCCGGGGCTGTCGTTCACTCCTCGGCGCTGTCCGGAGCGGCCTCGGGGCTCCCGAGCCCCTCCGCCGCCCGGATCGCGTCCCGGTAGGCGCGGGCGGCGGCCCGCAGGGCGGCTTCCGGGTCGGCGCCGTCCTGTTCGGCCCGTACGGCGAGGGCGAGGAGCCGGTAGCCGACCCCGTCGCCCTCGGGGAGCGCGGCGTCGAGACCCGCTGCACGGGCCCTGCTGCCGAGCTTGGCGGCCAGTGCCAGACCGGGCTGGCCGAGCGGCACCCCGTCGGTCACCGACTCGCGCTGCTTCTCGATCGCCTTCGTACGGAGCCAGTGCGCGCGGACGTCCTCCGGGGTCTCGGCGGTCTCGTCGCCGAACACGTGCGGGTGACGGTGGATCAGCTTCTCGACGATCGTGGCCGCGACGTCGTCGATACCGAACGGCTCCTCCTGGTCCTCCTGCGCGATACGGGCGTGGAAGACGACCTGGAGCAGTACGTCGCCGAGCTCCTCGCGCAGTTCCCCGCGGTCGCCGTCCTCGATGGCCTCGACCAGTTCGTACGCCTCCTCAATGGCGTACTTCGCGAGGCCCTCGTGCGTCTTCTGCGAGGTCCACGGGCATTCGAGCCGGATCCGGTCCATGACCTGGACCAGATCGAGGAGCCGCGCGCCGGGCAGGTCGTACGAACCCGGCAGCAGCTCCAGGTCCGGCATCTGCACCCGGCCCGAACCGCCGAGCCGGGCCAGGCCGTCGGTGAGCGGCTGATTGCCCTCGCCGCCCACCAGCACCACCACGGTCCGGCCGCCCGCGCAGTCGTCCACCAGCTCCTCGGCCGAGGGAGCGGTGTGCTCCACGGCCACCCCCGCCTCCCGCAGATACGGCAGCTGCGGGTGGCCGGACTCGGCGCACAGCACCCGGTCGGCGGCCCGCAGCGTCTGCCAGGCGGGCCAGGACAGCAGACCGGGGGCGACCCGGTGGCTGGCGGTGAGCAGGACGATACGGCCGGGGTCTTCAGCGTTCACACCCCGAACCTACCTCCGGGTGCCCCAGGTGTTCTGTCCGGTCGAGGTCAGGCGCCTGCCTCCGGCTCCTGCCCCTGGACGGGGGTGACCTGGGTGATCCACGGGGCCTTGTAGGTGCTGAGCTGGACCTTCTGGTCGTCCCAGCTGCCGTAGCGCGGGTTGACGTCGATGCGCAGCGCCTTCGACGCCGCGGTGAGGCTCTGGCCGACCTGCTGCACCCCGGTGGGGTCCTGCAGATCGGCGCCGAGCGCCTGCGCCAGCTTCTGGAGCTGGACCTCCTGGCGCAGACTCGCCTCGATCTGGCCGGGCGCCACCCAGCGCTGCTCCAGCATCAGCGTCCGCACGCCCTGGTCCCCGCCGGACTGCTGGGCGGCGGCGCTGCGGATCTGCTGGATCTCCTTACGGCTGACGCTCACGCCGGCGTCCTCGGCGGCACGGTCCAGGACCTGCCCGAAGATCAGGCCGGACAGCTTGACGCGGTTCAGCTGGCCCGATTTCGCCACCAGTTCCTCGGACCGTTCGGAGTCCTGCTGCGCGGTGCGCACGTCGGCCGCCTGCGCCTGGACCGTGGCCACGTCGATGCGGTCGCCGCCGACCACGGCCGCGGCACCGGGATGGGCCTCGCTGCCACAGGCGGTCAGGAGCGGCGCCGCGACGAGCGTTGCGGCGGAAAGGGCGAGCGCGGTGCGACGTCGGCGGTGCAAAGGAGCCTCCCGGGGAGAGTTTGTGCATCAGTGCACAAAGCCTTGCGGTGATCGATGTTAGGCAGTGGACGTGATTGGGGCCACTGCTTCGACCAACGATTTCCGGACCGGTCAGTGTGGGGTCGCGGACGGAATCCCTTCCGGCCCGCCCGTTCCGGCCGTCCGGTGCCTCACACCGAACCGCGTACGTCCTGGTGGTGGGTCAGTTGCCGGCGGAGCTCGACGGGGAGCGGGTGGTGCGGTCCGTAGGCGCGCTCCGTGTCGTACAGCAGGGTCTGCAACTGGGCGCGGCCCGCCGTGTGGTCGCCCATCCCGAGCAGGAGATGGCCGATCCGGTGGCGGATGTCAAAGGCGCGGCCGGGGCCGGAGGACGTCGCGTAGCCGTTCTCGTAGTACGGGAGGACGGCGCGGTACTCGGTGAGCGCTGCGGCCGCCTCACCGAGCTGCTCCAGGCACTGCGCGGCGTCGTGACGGAACTGGAGGGCCTGGGGGTCGGCGGGGCCCGCCTCCGCCACGCGGTCGTCGGCGAGGCGGCGGAGCTCCGGGAGGGCGCGGCGGTACTGGCCGTCGTCCATCAGCGTGGCCGCGTACTGCTTGCGCAGGATCCTCACGACCGGTGAGTGTTCGCCGTGTTCCTGGGCGGCGGCAGGGAGGATCCCCCCGAGGATGTCGACGGCCTGGGTGATGCGGCCCTCCCCGAGCAGCCGCTTCACGTCGTCGACGGCCTGCGCCACGTTCGGCCGGGCGGGCCGGCCCTGGGGTTCTGCGGGTGCCTGCTGGGCGGGGACGGGCGCCGTCGCCGGGACGGCCGCCCTGTCCGGCCAGGGGGCGTGCGGGCGGAGGAAGGGCCGGGTCGGGTCGAGGGGCCCGGCCGGTGTGCCTCCGGCGGGCAGCAGGGGCCGCAGGGACTCGTAGACCTCCTGGGCTGAGGCAGGGCGGTCCTGCGGGTCCTTGGAGAGCAGCTTCAGGACGAGTGCTTCGAGCGGCTCGGGGACCTCGGGCCTCAGCTGCCGGACGGGGAGCGGTGGCTCGTAGAGATGGCGGTGCAGGACGCCCAGGGCGGTGGAGCCGGAGAACGGCACGTCACCGCTGAGGAGTTCGTGCAGGAGCACACCGAGCGCGTACAGGTCGGTGTAGGGGCCGACGGCGCCGCCCATCGCCTGCTCGGGCGCCATGTAGGCGGGCGAGCCGATCGGTGAGCCCGTGTGCGTCAGGCGGGTGGTGTCGGTGTCCATGACGGAGGCGATACCCAGGTCGAGCACCGTCACGGTGCCGTCGGGCTTCACCATCGCGTTACGGGGCTTGAGGTCGCGGTGGACGATCGGCACGGCGTGCACAGCGGAGAGCACCGCGCACAGCTGGGCGGCGACCGCCACGGCCCAGGGCCAGGGATAGGGGACGTGCTCGGCGAGGTGGTCGGCGAGGTCGGCGCCCTCGACGTACTGCATGACGAGATAGAGGTCGTCGCCGTCGCTCCCCGCGTCATGGACGGTGACCAGACCGGGGTGGTCGACCTGCGCGGTCACCCGGCACTCACGGACGAACCGGCGGCGCAGCTCTTCGGGTGCGTCGCCCCCGGAAGGGCCCGCGACCCGGTCGGGGCGCAGGAGCTTCACCGCGACCCTGCGGTCGAGGCGCTGGTCGTACGCCGTCCAGACCTGCCCCATCCCGCCCTGGCCGAGAATGGTCGCCAGCTGGTAACGCCCGGCGATGACACGTCCGTTCACCGGCTGTCGCCTTCCTTGCGGAGGTAGTCGCTCAGCTCGTCGAGCTCGGCGCGCACCTGGTCGAGGCGCTGCGGGGTGGCGGGCCTCGGGGTGGTGGGCGGTGCGGCGGGTGCGGGCGGCATGGGCGCGGAGCTCTGCTGCGGGGCCGGCGGACGGCCGTAGGGAGGGGAGGGCTGGGGCGGCGGGGCGGACACCGTCTGCTGCGCCGCGAATCCGGTGGACGGGAAGGGCCCGGGGTGCTGACCGCTGTAGGGGTTGCCGTACGGGCCGGGGCGGGGACCCGCCTGCGGGCCGGTCCGGGCGCCGCCGTACGGGCCGAAGTGCCGTATGTCCGTGTACAGGTAGTGGGTGACCGAGCCGACGAGAACCACCAGCATCCAGGACAGCATGACGATCGCCTGACCGTCCGTGAGCGTGTCGTCCTCCACCGGCAACGAACCGAGGTACACGATGAGTCCGACGTTCAGCGCCAGCACGAGGCCGAACAGCCACCAGTCGCGCTGCTTACGGGTGACGATCGCCAGCCGCAGCATGGGCGCCCAGGCGAGGAACGTGCAGCTCAGCAGGGCCAGTGCCACGAAGACCACGCGCAGCGTGACCAGCGAGGACGAGGAAAGGCGAGGCTTCGGCTGCTGCTCCGGCGGATAGCCGTAGCCGTGCATGTGCTGCTCCCGGAGGGCGTGGAATGGGACGTGTGCAGTGAGCGTATACACCGATACGGACAACCGGTCCCGGGATGTGCACAACCGTTGTGCTTCACGTCACTCCGGAGCGACCGATCCGTCCGTGAGTCCGTCGTACATCCCCTGCACGAGTTGCCCGCCGAGCCGCCCGGCCGTGCGCAGCGCGTCCTCGAAGGCGGCGAGGGCGCTGAACTGCTCACCGTATGTGCGCTGTTCGGCCAGGGGCAGGCGCGGCACCTGGAGGCGGCGGGCGTCGAGCCGTGTCGCGGTGGAGGCATAACTGCTGGCCTGCCGGTTGTTGGCGGTGCCGCGCAGGAAGCCGGCGAGGAACCAGGGGTCCAGGGCCGCCGGATCGGGGCGCAGGAGCTGGAGGTTGCGGCCGAGCGCGGCCCCCGCGGTGGCTTCGTCGACGACTCTGGCGACCGCGCCGCCGCCGAGTACGGGCACGATGACGTCACCCGGTTCCAGCAGGAGCGGCTCGTCCTGCGGGGACGCGGCCGGTGTGGAGGGCGCCCCACTGGGGGCGGTGCCGGCGAGGACGTCCTGCTCGGTGAGGACCGGTACGGTGCCGGCGCCGGAGCCGGAGCCGGTCCGCAGGTGCAGGGCGCCCGCGCGGGCCAGTTCACCGACCGTGGTGAAGGGCCGCCTGGCCGGTTCGCAGGGGACTGCGGGGGGCGGTGTGAGCCGGGCGGTCAGCTTCAGGGTGTCGTCCAGCCGTTCCCGTACGCGGACGAGTTCGGCCGCGCCCCCGCCCGCGGCCGTTGGCGGCAGATGACGGGCGGGGGCCAGGTCCACGTCGTCGTCGAGGAGTTCGATGACGGGGACGGCCCGGCTGGTCCCGGGGCGCTCCTCGACGGGCTCACGGCGACCCGGCACGTCGAAGGGGGCCCACGCGTCGAGCACCGCGCCGCGCACCGCGGGCCAGTCCAGCCGGTCACGGCCGGACGGGGCACCTGCGGACTCGGGCTCCGCCGCGTCGACGACGAGGAGTTCGGGCGCCGGGGACTGCTCGGAGCCCGGCTTTCGCAGGACCCAGATGTGGAGGGGGATGCCGTACGGGGGTGCGGCGCCGGCCGGGAGCGCGATGACGGCGCGGAGGGCGCCGCGGCGGAGCAGGTCGGCGCGGATCCGGCGTCCGGAGCGGCGTGAGGCGGCGGCCGGTGGCATCAGCACGACGGCGGTGCCGCCCTCGCGGAGATGGGCGAGGGCGTGCTGGACCCAGGCGAGTTCGGACTCGGTGCGTGCGGGGAAGCCGTACTCCCAGCGGGGGTCGTAGGCCAGTTCGTCATGGCCCCAGTCGCGTTCGTTGAACGGCGGGTGGCAGAGCACCACGTCCGCGCCGAGTCCGGGGAACGCGTCGGTGCGCAGGGTGTCGCCGGTCCGGACCGCGAGTGCGGGCGCGTCGGTTCCTTTCGCCGTGGAGTGCAGGGCGAGCCGGAGCGCGGTGAGCGCCGCCAGGTCGGGATCGGCCTCCTGGGCGTACAGCGCGGTGGGCCGGCCGACGGCGCACAGCAGGGCGCCGGTCCCTGACGCCGGGTCGAGGACCGTTCGGGAGCTCTTTCCGCCGCTCTGCCGGGCCGCACCCCTGGCCGGTGTCGCGAGGTCGGCCATCAGCTCGGCGAGTCCGGGGGGCGTGAGTGTGTACTGGCGCGGGTTGGCGTCCAGCTGGCGTCCGAAGAGGAAGTCGAACGCCTGCCGGGCGCCGGTCTCCGCCGCCAGTTCGGCCGCGGCGCGCAGCAGCGGGACGGATGGCAGGAGTGCGGAAGCCGTGGGCGTGGGGACCGCGCTCCCGTCTCCGAAGCGGTCCGTGAGCACGTGGTCCAGAGCGGCCGGAAGCACACCTGCCATCCGGGCGTCCGAGACCGCGGTGATCTCCAGCCAGGCGGTGGGCCTGTCCCGGACGAGCAGAAGGGCGCACCCGGCGTGGACGAGTGCGGTCACGGCGCCGTCGGGGTGGCCCGCCAGCTGCTGCCAGACCCGCTCGCGCAGCGGTACCTCGGCGAGCTTGCCCTGGTCGCGCAGCCACTGTTCGACCTCGTGGAGCGCGAAGGAGGGGCTGGCCTCGGTCCCCCCGACAGGTTTCGGGAACCCGGCGTGCCGGCGGCGCCAGTTGCTGACGGCCGCTCGGCCCACGCCCGCGAGTCTGGCGATTCCGGCCGCGGTCACCTCGGTCGAGTCGGTCGAGTTGTCCGGCACTGGCCTGTCTCCCGTTCCGCGCACATCGGTGTCACCTGCTGTGTGGGGGCGAGCATACCGATACCGCCGAGTCACCGGTTCACAGGCTTTGTTCTGTTGACTCGGTTCACAGGGAATGCTCTTATTGACCTGCCGCACATCAATGCGGCGCTTCATTCCGCTCACAGTCCCCGTTCTTCATCGGAAGGGCACAGCCATGTCCCAGTACACGCAGCCGCAACAGCCCCAGCAGCCGTACGCCCCCGCACAGACGCCGGGCACCCGCCCCGCTCGCAACGGTCTCGGCATCGCCGCCCTCGTCCTCGGCATCATCGGCACGGTCTCCGGGCTGATCCCGTTCTTCTTCTGGCTCGCGGGAATCCTCGGCCTCATCGCCCTGATCCTGGGCCTGGCAGGCCGGGGCCGCGCCAAGCGCGGAGAGGCCACGAACAAGGGCGTGACGACGTTCGGCGCGGTCCTCGGCCTCGTGTCACTGATCCTGTCGGTCGTCGGGGCGGTCCTGACGTTCAAGGCCGTGGACGACGTGGTGACCGACATCAACAAGGCGGTCGAGGACAGTTCCGCCTCCGCGAAACCGGCCGGTGGCGGGGCGGCCGGCGGCGCCGAGGGCAAGGACGACACCTTGAGACAGGGGGACTCCGCCGCTTACGACGACGGCCTGGAGATCACTGTGAACGCCCCCGCCGCATACACCGCCGACGAGTTCGCGATCGGCCACACCAAGGGCAACAGCGCCTGGACGGTCTCGGTCGTCATCGAGAACAAGGGCAAGGAGAAGTTCGACGCGGCGCTCGTCAGCGTCGACGCCCGGGCGGGCGAGGACGGTGTGAACGCCGAGCAGATCTTCGACGGCAAGGTCGGGGAGGGCTTCACCGGCACCGTCCTGCCGGGCAGGAAGATCACGGCGAAGTACGCCTTCGACGCCCCGGCCGACGCCAGGAACCTGAACGTCGAGGTCGGCCCCGGCTTCGAATGGGACGCGAGCCAGTGGGAGCTGAAGCTCTGACGGAGGGACCACGCGACGCCCCTCCGGACGAGAGCCCCAGGGCCGGCCACCCCTCAGCGGGCGGGCCGGCCCACCGGGGCACCCTTCCCACACGGCCGAGCCGACGTCAACGCGTGGGCGCCTCGGTCGGACTGCCGCCCGTGGGCAGCTTCTCGGCTGGACAGGAGGACAGCACCTTCCGCATGGCGTCCCGCTCGGCCTCCGTCACCCACAGCCCGTACTTGCTCTTCACCGAGACCTGCCCCGCCACGTACGTACAGCGATAGGCCTTGTTGGGCGGCAGCCAGGTCGCGGTGTCCCCGTCCCCCTTGCGGCGGTTGGTGGACGAGTCGGCCGCCAAAAGATTGAGCGGGTCGTTCGCGAACGCCCGCCGCTTTCCGTCGCTCCACTGCTGGGCGCCCTTCTGCCACGCGTCGGAGAGGGCGACCAGGTGGTCTATGTCCACCTTGCTGCGACCGCGTTCGAAAGCGATGCGGCCTCCGGTGTACGGATCGGGGTCGAGGACACCGCTGAGCACCTTGCAGCCGTCCGAGTCCCGCGCGACAGCGGACAACTGCTTTGCCAGTACGTCGTCCCGGGTGCCGCACCCGTTCCGGTCGGTGTCCGCCCAGGCGGACCCGAACTCGTCACGGTCGTATCCCGTCTTCGGCGCCCGGCCCTTCACCACGAGTCCATCGACCGCCCGAAGTGCCGCGCCCCCGGCGGCCGGTGCTGCCGAGGTGGCCGACGGGTCCGGCAGATCGCTCAGGGCGTCGCAGCCCGTGAGGGCGAGCGATCCGGTCATGGCCAGCGTCAGCAACGGGGCCAGGCGGGCACTGCGGGGGCGGCGTACGGAAGGAAGAGGCGTCACAGCGGTCCAGCGTAGGCGCAGGACGCCGGACCGCCGCTTCCCAGGGCCCTGTTCAGACCTTCCCGATCCCCAGCGTCGTCTCGGCCGGCAGGAGCCCGGAGCCGATCGCCTCCACCCACAGCGGGCCCAGCAACTCCACCAGTCGCTCCCGCTCTTCCGCCCCGAACGCCGCCCAGGGCACCGAAGCGGCTTCGTCCGTCCGCCGCTCCACCCGCGCCCGCAGCGCCCGCCCGGCCTCGGTGGCGGACCCGTCCGCCGCGACCAGCCCCCGGCCCACCAGCCGGGCCCGGCCGGCATCCCACTCGGCCGCGCTCCAGCCCCGGCTCGCGAACACCTCGGGCGGGGCCGCGCCGACCGCCGCGAACGACACCAGCGACTCCACCGGGTCGAGCCCTTCCGCGACCAGCGCCGCGATGTGCCCGTCCCCCCGGTGCTCCCGCAGCACCGTGGCGGCCTGCCACAGCACCAGATGCGGCGCCTCGGGCCAGGGCAGGGCGGCGTTGGCCCCGGCGAGCGGCCGCCCCGTGACGTCCGCCGCCTCGGCGGCCCGGCGCACCAGTGCGGCGGCCTCGGCGAACTCCGCACCCTCCACCCGGTCACCGAACAGCGCCCGGTACGCCCGGTCGACCGCCCTCGTACGCGCCGCGAGCACCGCCCGCGGCTCCGCCACGTCCCACCCGGCCGGGACGTACCGGGCGACCATGGCCGGGCTGAAGCTGTGGAACACCGCCGTCACCCTGTCCGCGTCCGCCGCCCCCAGCGGGGCCGCGCGCCACGCGAAGTAGCTGGGCCAGCGCTCGTCCGTGGCGTACCCGAGGGCGGCGGCCTCCTCGAACACCTCCGGCGCGTAGTAGAAGACGGCGTGCAGCGGCTCCAGCAGGTGCCACATCTGACGTACGTGTCCCAGCTCGTCGGCCATGTCCCCGGTCTCCCCGTCATCCTGAAACTTGTCAGCGTCTAGATCCTGTTCCAGCATGCGGCCGCCCCCATAACTTGTCAATGCCTAGATGTCGCGTACCGTAGGGAACCATGAGCAGCGAGCGCACCTATCACCACGGCGACCTACGGCGCGCGGTCCTGACCGCCGCACTCGACGTCATCGCGGCGGACGGCCCCGACGCCCTGTCCCTGCGCGACCTGGCCCGCCGGGCCGGCGTCTCGCACGCCGCACCGGCCCACCACTTCAAGGACCGCACCGGCCTGCTCACCGCCGTCGCCGCCGAGGGCTACGCACTCTTCGCCGACGCCCTGGCCGAGGCCCCCGGCCTCCAGGAACGGGGCGTGGCCTACGTGCGGTTCGCCGTCGACCGTCCCGCGCACTTCCAGGTGATGTTCCGCCCGGAACTGCACCGCGCCGACGACCCCACCCTGATCGCCGCGAAGGCCCGCGCCACCGAGGAACTGCGCGCAGGCGTCAGCGGCCTGCCCGAAGCGGCCCGGGGCGAGGACGCCCGCCTCACCGGCGTCGCCGCCTGGTCCCTGGCCCACGGCTTCGCCACCCTGCTGCTCAGCGGCAACCTGTCCGACGCCCTGGAGGGCCGCACCCCGGAGGAGGCGTTCCGCGCGGCGGCCGGGCTGGTCTTCAGGCCGGGCCCCCCGGACAGCTGACGCGCTCCTACGACCCCTACGACCCCTACGACCCAAGGATCGTCGTGAGGAACTCCCCGGTCCACGACAGGAGTTCGCGCCCCATCACCGGCTTCCCGCCGATCCGGCCCGCCGTCGGCCGCGGCACCAGGAGCTGGTGGGCGGCCGGCTTGATGATGGTCTTCGGGTGCAGCCGCTTCAGCCGCAGCTCCTGCGACTCCCGCAGCTCCACCGGCGCGAAGCGGATGTTCGGCCCCTGCAGCACGATCTCGCCGACCCCGCAGGCCCGGGCCAGCATCCGCAGCCCCGCCACCAGCAGGAGGTTCTCCACCGGCTCCGGCAGCTTGCCGTAGCGGTCGGTGAGCTCCTCGCGCACCCCCCTGATGTCCTCCTCCGAATTCGCGGAGGCGATCGAGCGGTACGCCTGGAGGCGCAGCCGCTCACCCGGGGCGTAGTCGTGCGGGATGTGCGCGTCGACCGGGAGCTCGATCTTGACCTCCAGCGGCGGCTCCTCCTCGACCCCTCCGTCCACGGCCGCCCGGTAGTCCGCCACCGCCTCGCCGACCATGCGGATGTACAGGTCGAAGCCGACGCCCGCGATATGACCCGACTGCTCACCGCCGAGCATGTTTCCGGCGCCGCGGATCTCCAGGTCCTTCATCGCCACGTACATGCCCGCACCCATCTCGGTGTGCTGGGCGATCGTCGCCAGACGCTCGTGCGCGGTCTCCGTCAGCGGCTTCTCCGGCGGATACAGGAAGTAGGAGTAGCCCCGGTCCCGGCCACGGCCGACACGGCCGCGCAGCTGGTGCAGCTGGGACAGACCGAAGTTGTCGCCGCGCTCCACGATCAGCGTGTTGGCGTTGGAGATGTCGATGCCGGACTCGACGATCGTCGTGGAGACCAGCACGTCGAACCGCTTCTCCCAGAAATCGACGACGACCTTCTCCAGTTGGCTCTCGCCCATCTGCCCGTGCGCCGTGGCGATCCGCGCCTCGGGCACGATCTCCCGCAGCCGCGCCGCGGCCCTGTCGATGGACTCGACCCGGTTGTGGATGTAGAACACCTGGCCCTCACGCAGGAGTTCGCGCCGCACGGCCGCGCCGATCTGCTTCTCCTCGTACGGCCCGACGAAGGTGAGGACCGGGTGCCGCTCCTCGGGGGGCGTCGTGATCGTCGACATCTCGCGGATGCCCGTGACAGCCATTTCGAGCGTACGGGGAATGGGGGTCGCCGACATCGTGAGCACGTCGACGTTGGCCCGCAGCTTCTTCAGCTGCTCCTTGTGCTCGACGCCGAAACGCTGCTCCTCGTCGACGATGACCAGGCCCAGGTCCTTGAACTTCGTCTCCGACGAGAACAGCCGGTGCGTGCCGATGACCAGGTCCACGGACCCGTCCTTCAGCCCGTCCAGCGTCGCCTTCGACTCGGTGTCCGACTGGAAGCGGCTCAGCGCCCGCACGTTGACGGGGAACTGGGCGTACCGCTCGGTGAACGTCCCGAAGTGCTGCTGGACCAGGAGCGTCGTGGGCACGAGGACGGCGACCTGCTTGCCGTCCTGGACGGCCTTGAAGGCCGCGCGCACCGCGATCTCCGTCTTTCCGTACCCGACGTCACCGCAGATCAGCCGGTCCATCGGGACGGACTTCTCCATGTCCTCCTTGACCTCGGCGATCGTCGACAACTGGTCGGGCGTCTCCGTGTACGGGAACGCGTCCTCCAGCTCCCGCTGCCACGGGGTGTCCGGGGAGAAGGCGTAGCCGGGGGCCGCCATCCGCGCCGAGTACAGCTTGATCAGGTCGCCGGCGATCTCCTTGACCGCCTTCTTGGCCCGCTGCTTCGTCTTCGTCCAGTCGGCGCCGCCGAGCCGGTGCAGGGTCGGGGCCTCGCCGCCGACGTACTTGGTGACCTGCTCCAGCTGGTCGGTCGGGATGTAGAGGCGGTCACCGGGCTGGCCGCGTTTGGCGGGGGCGTACTCGACGAGGAGGTACTCGCGGGTCGCGCCCTGCACGGTGCGCTGGACCATCTCGATGTAGCGGCCGACACCGTGCTGCTCGTGGACGATGTAGTCGTTCGCCTGGAGGGTCAGCGGGTCGACGGACTTGCGGCGGCGGGCCGGCATCCGCCCCAGGTCCTTGCTGGCGGTGCGCTGCCCGGTCAGATCCGTCTCGGTCAGGACGGCGAGCTTCAGCCCCGGGTCCACGAAACCGTTGTCGATGGCTCCGCAGGAGACATGGACGAGCGACGGCGTGATCTCGGCCAGGTCCTGGTCGAGGCGGGCAGCGATGCCCTCGCCGCCGAGCACCTCGACCGTGCGGGCGGCGGGGCCCTGCCCCTCGGTGACGTACACCGTGCGCCAGCCGTCGGCGAGCCACCCCTTCGTGTCGGCGAGCGCCCGGGCGGTGTCGCCGCGGTACGTCTCCGGGGCGTGCATCCCGAGCTTCAGGGAGTCCCCGTCCAGCTCCTCGTCGGCGGCGAACGGGGAGGTCGACCACCACATCATGGACAGCTCACGGGCCCGGTCCCGGACATCCGCGATGCCCCACAGGGAGGCCGCGCCGACGTCGATCGGGGCCTCGCCGCCGCCCGCCGTGGCCGCCCAGGACGCCTGGAGGAACTCCTGGCTCGTCGCGACGAGGTCGGCCGCCCTGGTCCGCACCCGCTCCGGGTCGCAGACCAGTGCCATCGAGCCCTTCGGCAGGACGTCGAGCAGCAGCTCCATCTCGTCGACGAGGACCGGCGCGAGGGACTCCATGCCCTCGACCGCGATCCCCTCCGCGATCTTCCCCAGCAGTTCGCCCAGCTCCGGGTGCGCCTCGGCGAGAGCTGCGGCCCGGCCGCGTACGTCCTCCGTGAGCAGCAGTTCACGGCAGGGCGGGGCCCACAGCCCGTGCTCGGCGACCTCCAGGGACCGCTGGTCGGCGATCTTGAAGTAGCGGATCTCCTCGACGTCGTCGCCCCAGAACTCCACTCGGAGGGGGTGCTCCTCGGTCGGCGGGAAGACGTCCAGGATGCCGCCGCGCACGGCGAACTCGCCGCGCTTCTCGACCAGCTCGACCCGGGAGTACGCCGCTGCCGCGAGCGCGTCCACGATCTCGCCCAGATCCGCGGTCTGCCCGCTGCTCAGCGCGACGGGCTCCAGGTCGCCCAGCCCCTTGACCTGCGGCTGGAGCACGGACCGGACCGGGGCGACGACCACGCTGACCGGCCCGGTCTCCGGGTCGTCCTGCCGGGGATGGGCGAGGCGGCGGAGCACGGCGAGGCGGCGGCCCACGGTGTCCGAGCGCGGTGAGAGCCGCTCGTGGGGCAGGGTTTCCCACGAGGGGAACTCCGCCACGGTGTCGGGCGGCAGCAGGGTCCGCAGCGCCGCCGCCAGGTCCTCGGCCTCCCGCCCGGTCGCGGTGACGGCGAGCACCGTACGCCCGGCCTCACGGGCCAGCGCGGCCACGGCGAAGGGGCGTGCGGCGGGCGGGCCGACCAGGTCGACATGGGCCCGGTGGCCGTCGGCCGCGGCCTTCACCGCTTCGGAGAGCGCCGGGTCGGTGACGACGACATCCAGCAGACCGTGCAGGCTCATGAAGGTTCCGTCCGGTGTGGCGAGTGAGCAACGCGAAGGGCCCGACACGTGGCACGGGCCGGGGGCTCCAGCGTACGACGCCGGTGTGTCACTCGCGCGAGGGAACGCCGTTGTCCGGACGGCGGCAGGCGGACTAGCCTTAGTCCTGAGCTAGTCCACTCTTCGCCCCTGTGAGGCAGTCATGGCAGCAGCCCGGCAGTACAACGTGCACGAGGCCAAGACCCACTTCTCGCGCATACTGCAACAGGTCGAGACCGGCGAGGAAGTCGTGATCAGCCGGGCCGGGGAGCCCATCGCGAAGGTGGTGCCCCTGCGGTCCAAGGTCAACCGGACCGACTACGGCGCCCTTCGGGGACAGATTCATATCCCTGAGGACTTCGACGAGCTCCCCGACGACATCGCTGAAGCGTTCGGGATGCGTGGATGAGGCTTCTTCTCGACACACACGTCGTCCTGTGGTGGCTCAATGCCTCACCGGAGCTTCCCGAGGACACGAGGGAGCTCCTGCGCACGGAGTCCGAGGTCTACGTCAGCGCTGCCACGCCATGGGAAATCGAGATCAAGCAAAGCCTCGGAAAGCTGGAGGGCGCCCCGGACCTCGCCGAGCGCGCCAGAGACATGCAGTTCAGGCCTTTCCCGATCACCGCCGAGCACGGTGTACGCGCCGGCCGCCTCCCCCCGCTCCACCGTGACCCCTTCGACCGGATCCTGGTCGCCCAGGCCCAGACGGAAGGGCTGATGGTCGTCACCCGTGACAAGTGGATCCCCCAGTACGACGTACAGGTCCTGTCCGTCTGAGAACTGACGACGCGATCCGGCCCGGGGCGTTCGGAGGAACACCCCGGGCCCGGGTCCGTCATCCTGCGACAGGCTCCGTCACCCGTCCGTGGCGATCGCGTTCAGGACGTGCATCCGGCCGGCCCGGAAGGCCGGTACCAGGGCGGCGAACAGTCCGACAAAGGCCGAGGCGACGAACACGGTGAGGATCGTCGGCCACGGGATCTCCAGGACCCCGAGCCCCTCCAGGGCCAGCAGCTTCTGGGCCGAGGTGCCCCAGCCCATTCCGAGACCGAGTCCGAGCAGCGCGCCGAACAGGGCGATGACCACCGACTCCAGCCGGATCATGCGCCGCAGCTGACGGCGGGAGAGGCCGATCGCCCGCATCAGGCCGATCTCGCGGGTCCGCTCGACCACCGACAGGGCCAGGGTGTTCACCACGCCGAGCACCGCGACGACGATCGCCAGGGCGAGCAGGCCGTACACGATGTTCAGCAGCTGGCCGATCTGGTCCTTCAGGTCCTGCTTGAAGTCGGCCTGGTTCTGCACCTTGTACTGCGGGTAGGCGGCGAGCGAGCTCTTGAGGGCCTCGTACGCCTCCTTCTCCTTGCCGTCCTCCGCCGCGGCGAACATGATCATGTTCTCGGGCATCCTGTCGGCTGCGACATAGCGCTCGGCCGTGGTGATGTTGGTGTACATCGACCCCTGGTCGACGTTCGTGTCGTCCGACGTGATCGCCGCGACCTTCAGCTTCGCGGTCTCGCCCGCCTTGAAGTCGACGGTGATCTCGTCGCCGACCTCGATCTTGTGCAGGGCGGCGTAGTCCGATCCGACCGACATGGAGTTCGCGCCGTACGCCTTGGCCAGGTCACCGGCGACCGTCTCACGCCGCAGGTCCTGCGGGTACGTCGGGTCGGCGGCGGTGACCTCCTCGTCGCCGGTCGAGCCGTCGGGGTTGGTGAGCTTCGCGGCGAGCACCTTGTAGTCGGTGACGTGCTCGATGCCCGGCACCTTCTCGATGGCGTCGGCTGCCTGCGGCACGACGAGCTGCCCGGTGTTCGACTGGACGATGAAGTCCGTGCCGACCGACTTGTCCAGCTCTTCGGTGGCCGAGGCGACCATCGACGAGCCGACGACCGAGAGGCACGCCACCAGGGCCAGGCCGATCATCAGTGCCGCGCCGGTCGCTCCCGTACGCCGGGGGTTGCGCAGCGCGTTGCGCTCCGCGAGCCGGCCGACCGGGCCGAACAGCCGCAGCACGACGGCGCCGAGCACCCGCACGACCACACCCGCCAGCAGCGGGCCGATCACGATGAAGCCGACGAGGGTGAGGATCACGCCCAGGCCGAGGTAGAGCGAGCCCTCGCTCGCCTCGTCCACCCGGGTCGTCGCCCACAGACCCGCGGCACCGGCCCCCGTGAGGACCAGGCCGATTCCGGCACGGATCCAGCCGGACCTGGCGTCCGCCGGGGTTCCCGCGTCCCGCAGGGCGGCCATCGGGGAGACCTTCCCGGCACGGCGGGCCGGGATGTACGCGGCGAGGACGGTGACGACGATGCCCAGGACCAGCCCGGTCACCGGTGTCGCCCAGGCGACGGTGAGGTCGTCGGTGGACAGCTCCATGCCGATGGCGCCCATGAGCTTCATCAGCCCGACGGCGAGGCCGATGCCGGCCGCGACACCCAGGACCGATCCGACGATGCCCAGGAGCACCGCCTCGACGAGCACGGACCGGTTGACCTGCTTACGGCTGGAACCGATGGCCCGCATCAGGCCGATCTCACGGGTGCGCTGGGCGACCAGCATCGAGAAGGTGTTGACGATCAGGAAGATGCCGACGAGGAAGGCGATCCCGGCGAAGCCGAGCATCGCGTACTTCATGACGTCCAGGAAGGAGCCCATGGAGTCCTTGTTGGCGTCCGCGGCCTCCTTCTGGGTCTGCAGCTTGTACGCGGCCGGGTCGCCCAGGGCCGCGGCGACGTCCTTCTTCAGTTCGGTGTCACCGACACCCGGTTCGGCGGTGACCGAGATGTGCGTGAAGACACCGGACGCGCCCAGCAGCTTCTGCTGCGCGGTGGCGGTGTCGAGGTAGACGATGGCCGCACCGGGGTTGGTCACGGTGAACTCGGCGATCCCGCTGATCTTCGCCTTGATGTCACCGGTGACGGCGATGGTGCGCACCTCGTCGCCGAGGGTCAGCTGATGCTTCTCCGCGGTGTCGGCGTCGATCATGGCCTCGGTGGGTCCGCGCGGTGCGTGGCCCGAGGTGATCTCCATGGACCGCAGGTCGTTGTCGGTCCAGTTGCCCGCGATCGTCGGGGCACCGGTGTCGGACCCGAGGTTCTTGTTGTGACTGTCGACGAGGGTGACGGCCATGCTGCTGACCGCGCCCTCGGCCTTCTTCACCCCGTCCACGCCGGAGACCTCGGCGACGACGGACGCGGGGAGCGCCTCGGGCTTGCCGTTCTCCGGGATGTCGGCGGTCTCGGCCGACTTCGGGCTGACCGTGACATCCGCGGACGTCGCCGCGAAGAGCTTGTCGAAGGTGGTGTTCATCGTGTCGGTGAAGACGAGCGTGCCGCACACGAACGCCACCGACAGCAGGACGGCGACGGCGGAGAGCGCCATCCGGCCCTTGTGCGCGAGGAAGTTGCGCACCGAGGTCTTCCAGACGGTCATGACGTCCGCCCGCGTGCGTCGAAGTCCTTCATCCGGTCCAGGACCTGCTCGGCGGTCGGGTTCTTCATCTCGTCGACGATCGAGCCGTCCGCGAGGTAGAGGACCCGGTCCGCGTAGGAGGCGGCCACCGGGTCGTGGGTGACCATGACGATGGTCTGGCCGAGCTCGTCGACCGACCTGCGCAGGAAGGACAGCACCTCGGCTCCGGCACGGGAGTCCAGGTTCCCCGTGGGCTCGTCACCGAAGATGATCTCGGGCCGGGCGGCGAGTGCCCTGGCCACGGCGACGCGCTGCTGCTGACCCCCGGAGAGCTGTGTGGGCCGGTGCTTGAGCCGCTCGGAGAGCCCGACGGTCTCCACTACCTGCCGCAGCCAGGCGGCGTCGGGCCTACGGCCCGCGATGTCCATCGGCAGCGTGATGTTCTCGAGCGCGTTGAGCGTCGGGAGCAGGTTGAACGCCTGGAAGATGAAGCCGATCCGGTCCCGGCGCAGCTGCGTCAGCTTCTTGTCCTTGAGACCCGTGATCTCGGTGTCGGCGAGGTGGATCTGACCCGAGGTCACCGTGTCCAGACCCGCCAGGCAGTGCATCAGCGTCGACTTGCCGGACCCCGAGGGGCCCATGATCGCCGTGAACTGCCCGCGGACGATGTCCACGTCGACGTGGTCGAGCGCCACGACCCGGGTCTCGCCGGCTCCGTACGCCTTGACGACCTGCCGCGCTCGCGCAGCAACGGCCGTACGCCCTCCAGTGTCCCCGTGCCTGGGAATGGTTACAGCCGTTGTCACGGTTTTTCTCCTATGTCAGTTGATGCCGGGGCGTCTCTGTGTACGTTCCGAGTCTCGGGTGAAGAGGTGTTCCGGCGCGCTGGTGCCGGGCGCAGTCTTCGAGGGGGGTTTTCCCCACCCCGCCCCCCTGAGGCCGGCCGCATCCGCGGTGTAAGAACACGCTAAGGAACGGGACGCCCCCGTCTCGTCCTCCGGCGGGAGGAACGGCCCCCGGGCGCAACTCCGGTGCTCCCCCTAGGGGTCAGTCCCCCCGGTGCGGGACCTTAGTAGGGGTCTCACTCGCGGGCCTGCGGCTCCGTATGGCCGCGGGCGGTGAGACAGTGTCCCCTCGGGAAGCAGATGCATTTTTGGATCCTGCCGGGCTCGATCCAAACGAAAGACCCTGGACAACTGTCGTGTTACCTGGGGTAGTTCATCCGCAACAACTGGTTCCCGCTCACCACGACCGGCCTCGTCAGCCCCACCCGCGGGGCCGAAGTAGTACGGGGCCGAACAGCGGACTGCCCGGCTCCGGGCCCCGAGGGGCCGGAGCCGGGCAGTCCGGCGTACGAGGAGTTCTGCCGGGTCAGCTCTTGACCGCGGCCGCCTCCTGCGGGGCGGCCACCTCGGCCTGCTCGCCGGGGGCGGCGGCAGGACGGCGAAGGGCGGGGATGAACGCCGAGATCACCACGGCGACCAGTGCGACACCGCAGCCGAACATCAGGCCGGTACGGAACCCGGCCTCGGAGGTGAAGGAGTAGCCGGCCGTCTCCGTGGTCATCTGCGCGAGGACCGCGCCGATCACCGCGGCGCCGATCGAGGTGCCGAGTGCGCGCATGAGGGTGTTGAACCCGTTGGCGGCCGCCGTCTCGGACACCGGGACCGAGCTCATGATCAGGGCGGGCATCGCGCCGTAGGCGAGGCCGACGCCGCCGCTGCTGACCATGAGGAACAGCATCAGGCCCCAGGCGGAGCCCATCAGGAGGATTCCCAGCCCGTAGGCCGCGGCGATGACCAGCACACCGCAGATCAGCGTGAACTTCGGGCCACGGGAGTCGGTGAGCTTTCCGCCGAGCGGGGAGATGACCATCATCATGAGGCCACCGGGGGCCATCCACAGGCCGGCCGCGAGCATCGACTGACCGAGGCCGTAGCCCGTGGCCTCGGGGAACTGCAGCAACTGCGGGACGATCAGCATGCCGGCGTACATACCGAAGCCGACGAAGAGCGACGCGAGGTTGGTGATCAGCACGCGGGGGCGGGCCGTGGTCCGCAGATCGACCAGCGGATCCTTGGTGCGCAGCTCCCAGAAGCCCCAGACGAGGAGCACCACGACGGCGGCGGCGAACAGGCCGATGGTCGTCGTGGAGGCCCATCCCCACTCGGCGCCCTTGGAGACGGCGAGGAGCAGGCAGACCAGACCGACGGCCAGGCCGAGGGCGCCGGGAACGTCGAAACGCTGTCCCTTGGCGCCGGCCGGGACGTCCGGGACCAGGAACCAGATCAGGGCGAAGATGACGAGGGCCAGCACGGCGGAGCCCCAGAACAGCACCCGCCAGTTCGCGTACTGGGCGACGGCCGAGGCGATCGGCAGGCCGAGGGCGCCGCCGATGCCGAGGGAGGCGCTGACCAGGGCGATGGAGGAGCTCATCTTCTCCTTCGGCACCACGTCACGCAGCAGAGCGATGCCGAGCGGCACCATGCCCATGCCCATCCCCTGCAGACCTCGTCCGACGATCATGGGGACGACGGAGGACGCGAGCGCGCACACCACCGATCCGACGACCAGCGGCACCGAGCACGCGAGCAGCATCCGGCGCTTGCCCAGCAGGTCGCCCAGCCGTCCGGAGACCGGCACGCACACCGCGGAGACCAGCAGGGTGACGGTGATCACCCAGGCGGCGTTGGAGGACGTGGTGTCGAGGAGCTTCGGCAGCTCCGCGATGAGCGGGGTGACCAGGGTCTGCATGACCGCCGCGACGGTCCCGGCAAAGGCGAGGGTTGCGATCACACCGCCTGATCTGGCGGTCGGCTGGGGGGCATCCATGAGGGCGGAACTCCTAGGTGTCGTGTCGGGTCGCCCTCACCCAAGGGCAATGTGCATCCTACACGTCGAATGTGTCGTACACGTTATGTGTCCAATGCACACTCCATGAGAGCATGGAGCACACGTCCACGCGACGTGCGATCGATCCGGTGCGGGAGCAGGAGGACGCGGACACATGGCCGGACCCACGGACGACGTGGAGTACGAGCAGATGCTGCTCTGGCGTCACGACCTCGCCCACCACCGGGGCGGACACCACAGGAACGCGCTCCTGGAGCAAAGCGCCTACGTCCTGCTGAGCCGCATCCGCGTCCAGGGGCCGATGTCCAACGGCGAACTGAGCGACGCCTTCGGCCTCGACGCCTCCACCCTCAACCGCCAGACCGCCGCGGCGGCACACGCCGGACTGGCGGAACGCATCGCCGACCCCGACGGCGGCATGGCCCGCAAATTCCGCATCACCGACAAGGGCGCCCGGCTCCTGGACGAAGAGCGCGAACGTATCGTGCGCGCACTGGACCGGGTCATGGGCGACTGGCCGGACGCCGACATCGCCGCCTACGCCGCCTACCTCAAGCGCTTCAACACCGGCATCGAGCACCTCTCCGAGCGCCCCTGGCCACGCCCCTGACCCGGACCGCCCGCCGGACGCGCCGCCTCAGTCCCCCGCCGGCCCCGGCACCGCACGCCCCGTCAGAGCGGCCAGCGAATTGCGTACATGCGCCATGTGCGCCTGCACCTCCTCGCGGCCCTCCTCGTGCTCCCGCAGGATCCGGTCCGTCTCCCGCACCACACGCTCCTCCGCCATCCCCGCCCCCGACAGCAGCTCGGCCGCCCGCGCCTCCGCGTCCTCCTGGCCGTGCCGCGCCTCCTCCTCCGCCTCCGCGAGCTCCCGCCGCGCCTGCCCGAGCAGCGCCTCCCCACGGGCCGTCAGCTCCGCCTCAAGCTCCACCGTGGCAGCCTCGGCTCGGGCGATCTCCCCGTCCGCCGCCTTACCCCGCTCGGCATGCTCCTGCTCCTGGTGCGACAGCACACCCGCCGTACGTCGACGCGTCTCCGCCATCTCCGCCTCCGCGGCCCCACGCGCCTCACCGGCCTCCTGGCGCGCCTCCTCCACCAGCACCCCGGCCGCACCCCCTGCCGCCGTCAGCACCTCCTCCGCACCGGCGTCCGCCGCGGCCCGTACAGCCGCCGCCCGCTCCCGCGCCGCCTCACGGACCTCCCGGCCCGCCGCGTCCGCCGCGTCCCGCAGCGCCTGCGCCTCCTCCAGCGCCGCACCCCGCGCCGCCTCGGCCTCGGCCTCGGCCAGGGCCAGAATCCGCTGCGCCCGTTCCCCCAGCGACACAAACGTCTGCGGCGCGAGCGAAGCCACCACCTCCCCCAGCCGCGCCGACTCCGCCGCCAGCTCCTCGGCCCGCGCCGTCAGCAGGGAGAGCCGGTCCAGGGCCCCGTCCCGCTCCGCTGACAGCGAGGCCATGGTGCGGTCCACCTGCTCAGGACGGTAACCACGCCCCCGGACACCGACGAAACCGTGCTCGGACACCGGTCCACCACTCATCCCTGAAGCCCTCTTTCCAACTCTCCGACTCCACGACCATGAAGCAATACGTCAAGGATGCGGTAATTGGCCCGGAAGTCTGAATCGATCAGCCGTATTCAAGACCGAAGCGACCCGCATCACAGAACTCCACACAAAAGGCGCCCGCCCCATCACGGGACGAGCGCCTCTCGTACACAACGGATCAGATCCGATCTGGCCTTATAGCAGCCCGTCCCACATCTGCTCCAGCAGAACCGACCACCAGCCCTCGGGCGACGCCAGCGCCGCCGGGTCGACCGCCACCAACTGCGCCTGGAAATCGACCGTCCAACGGCCCGCCTGCTCCGGGTTCAACCCGAACCGCAACCGCCACATCCGGCCCAGCAACGCCATCGACCGCACGAACTCCGGCAGCCCCGTGTTCACGAACTGCGGCGGAACCGGCTGACCACCAGGCCCCGCCTCCACCGGAACAGCCACGATGTTCGCCGTCCCGTACTGCACACAGATCGCCCGGCCGAAGTCCGAACCCATCACCAGATACGAACCCGCGTCCGACGCCGGCTGCACCTGACGCTGCGCCGCCAGCTCCGCCAGCGTCGGCACCACCGGATGCCCCGGCTGCGCCCAGAAGAACGGCCCGAAATCGGCGGGCAGCCCCGCCCACACCAGCGTCCGCGCCACGACCTCGGGCACGCCCTGACGGGACACCGCCCGCTGATCGAAACGCAGCACACCCTGAGGACCGAAAGCCCCCAGCAGCTCCTCCGCCAACGCCTCAGGAGGCACAGCCATCGCAGGCGGCATCTGCGGCAACGGCGCCCGCACCGGAGCCGGCCGCGCCGGACCATCGGCCACCTGATGCAGCTCACCCTGATGCGTCAGCAGATGCTGCATCCCCTGCTGCCGGCTCGCGTGATCCGTACCGTACGGCGCGACACTCGTGATCCGGACCTGCGGCCAGGTCTCCCGGATCATCCGCGCACAGTAACCACCGGGCAGCTCACACGATTCCAGCTCCGTATGAAGCTCGATCACCTGCTGCGGCGGCACGTTCATCCCACGCAGCTCATGCAGCATCTGCCACTCCGGATGCGGAGTACCCGGCGCCGAACGCCGGATCAGCTGCTGCTCGCTGCCGTCGGCCGCACGGAAACGCAGCACGGCCTGATAGCCGGGACCGACCGTCGGCAGGCCCGCCGGCTGCTGCGGATAGCCGTACGCACCGGGAGGCGGCGGCGAAGTATGCGCCCCAGGCGCCCCCGGAGGGGGACCGGGAGGACCGGGAGGCGGCGGCGCGCCCGGGCCGGCCGGCCCCGGACCCGCCAGCATCGTCGCCGCCTGATGCACCCCGCCAGCCGGAGGCGGCATCGCCCCCGGAGGAGGACCAGGAGGAGGCGTGGACCCAGGCGGAGGCGGCGGAGGCGGCGCCATCGCACCCGGGGCACCAGGAGCCCCGGGAGGACCGGGCGGCCCGGGCGGGCCCGGCGCGTTCGGGCCGCCGATGCTCGCATCGGCGAACATCGTCGCGGCATGGTGCATCCCGCCACCCGGAGGCGGCGTGCCCCCAGGAGGGCCGGGCGGACGAGGAGGACCAGGCGGCTGCGCACCCGGAGGCGGCGTCGCACCCGAATCCGGCGAACCCGGAGGCCCCAGCTGCGAGACGAGCTGCGTCGGCACATAACCACCGGCCGGCACACCAGGTGCCGAAGGCGGCGGAGTCGCCCCCGGCCGCGCCCCCGGCATACCCGGCGCCCCGGGCGGCGGCGGAGTCGTCGACCCCGATCCCCGGGCGCCCCGAGGAGTCACCACAGCCTTGCTCGTCGCCGCGTCCGCGATGTCCCCGGCACCGGGCGCCGGGGCATGCGGAGCCGGCGCGGCAGGAACCACGGGGGCAGGAGCAGGAGCAGGAGCAGAGGCAGGAGGCCCCGGAGGCGGCGCCTGCGGATCCAGCCCAGGAACAACAGCGGTCGGCGGCAGCCGGCTGCCACCCGACATCAACGCCGTAGGCGCCTCCGCCGAAACCACCGGCGGAGGAGCCCCGTCATCGTCCGACCCCGAAAGCGGCGGCGCGAACACCGTCGCGGGCAGCGGCACCCCGCCCTCGTCCGCACCGGCGTTCGTGTCCGTACCCGCCCAAGGCGTACCCCCGGCCGGCACCCCGTCGTTCGCCGTGGGCTCGTGATCCCGCTGCCCACCCGCGGCCGGCCACGCCGACCCCGAATCCGGACGAGCCGGCCCCGGAACAGCAGGAGAGGAAGGAACAGGAGGCGGAACCGGCACGGACGAAGACGGCGCAGAACCGGAAGGCGCCGCACCCCCCTCCGCCCGCCGGTCCGGAATCCCCAGCTTGTCCGCCGCCTCCTGCAACCACTCCGGCGGCGTCAGCAGGAACGACGTCTGATTCAGATCAATACGCTGCGGCGGCTCCGGAGCGGTCTCCGCCTCGGCGGACACCCCGTAACCCTCCTCGTACCGCCGGATCACCTCACCCACCGGCAACCCCGGCCACAACGTGGCCTCACCACTGTCCCGGGCGATCACCAGCCGCTGACGGCCGCCGTCCGAAACAGGGCCCTCCGCACGGTCCTCGGACCACACCACAAAACCCAGCTCGAACTCACGGACCCGGACCTCACGGTGCTGGTACGCGGGTACATCACCGTTGACCCACTCATCCGCCCGCTCCTGCGCCTGCGCGAACGTCACCACCGCGCTCACCCCTCCACCGGGACGGCCCGCGCGAAGCCACCGTCCACCATCAGGTTCGCCACCGTCTCCAGCTCCGGCGGATTACCCGCCAGACGCTGAAGGAAAGCATCGAAATCCTCACCGCACGGCAACAGAAGCCGTTCAACCCGCTCCTGCACGCCCCAGCCGTCCTGATCCCGCGCGTCGTCGTACGCGCAGAACCACACCGACCCCACGCCACCACCACGCACCTTCACCGCCAGGATCCCGCCCTGGACGAAACCCACGCCCAGAAAATCCTTCGTGAAGTGATCCCGCAGACACTTGTTCACATAGACCAGATCATTCACAGCCGCCTCCTCACGCACCGTGAAGAACGGCTGGTCCACCAGCAGACCCAGCTCCGCGTCCAACGCCGCACCCACCGGCGCCGAGCCCCCCGCCGCCTTCAGGAACGACCGGTACGCACCCGGAAGCCGATACCCCAGATCCTCCTCGACACCCAGGATCTGCTGCTCACCCACCGCCACAGAACCCTTCGGCAGCCGGAAATGAGCAGGCCGCGTCTCCTGCAGCGGCCGCGTACCCCGACGGTTCTGATCCACCGGAGTCGTCGCCAGACCACCGTGATGACGCAACAACGCCTTCACCTCGACCGGCACCAGCTCCATCCGCCGGCCACCCGCCACGTGATGCCACGTCCAGCCGTGCGGAGTCGCCACCGCGGGAATCGTGTCCCACAGCTCATGACCACTCGCCGCCAACGCCGCGTTCGCCGACACGTAGTCCGTCAGCCGCAACTCGTCGATACCGAACCCCGGAGGCGGGTCAGCGATCTCCGCGGCCGCACGCGCGTACGGCGAAAGAACCGGAAAGCCGTCCTCGTCCACACGCACACCCCTGGGGTGGCGGGACGCCCGGACAGGATCCGGGAAATGCACGACCTGCCCGGCATAGGCCGCGTTCGGTGGCGCGGCTTGCTGCCCGAGCCGACCTGTCGTCATGGCGGTTGCCCCCTGCTGCGTCCGGTGTTCCGCACAGCCTATGCGGTGACGCAACAACGCCCCCCGCCCCGGCACCAGCCTCACCCAACGTCACCACGGCGTGACGGACGCGCGACAAACAGGCCACCGGCCCACGACACGCAGACACGTTTCACCCACCCCGCTTCCCCACCACCCTGCATATTTGGCAGGCTGTCCCCCGCAACTCGGGGGATTGCAGGGAGGGACACCAGCACCATGCACACAGCACAAACAGTCACATCCGGAGACCCGCGACTCAGTTGGAGCACCACCGAACCCGACCGGGCGCCGCACCTCCACCACCGCCGCGACGGCATCCTGCCCGCGGTGGCCGCAGCCCTGTCCGTACGCGGAGAGACACTCACCTGCACCGCGGGCAAAGGCGACCAGCCACCCGTCCTCCACCCGCTCGTGCAGGACTTCCTCGACACCCTCACCACCAACCAGCGCGAACGCTTCACAGGACGCTGCCCCGAAGCCATACTCCTGTCACGCCAGCTGACCGCAGCCGACGACAGCCGCTCCAAACGGGCCCAGCGAAAACCCCTCACCAACGGCGAAGCCCGCCGCGCGCTCAAACACGCCCGCCTCACCGCCCGCCGCATCCGCGAGGACGGCGACCCCCTCCACGGCAGCTACGCACCCCCCTGCCGCTCCTGCACGGTCATGCTCGCCCACTTCGGCGTACGCCCCGTCGACCTCACCACCGGCGCGGCGACCACCGCCGAGAAGGGCTGAACACACCACCATGCACGAACCGACCGACCTACCCGGCCAACAGAGCCGCACCTCCACCACGCGCTTCCCCGTCGCCGTCGACGCCGCACTCCACGACGCCGGATGGCAGCCCGGCCGCTGGAACATCCGCCAGGCCGAGGAATGGGCCGACGCCCTCCGCTCCCACGCCTCCCCCGCCGGACACCAGCACGCCGTCTTCCCCGCAGCCGTCGAAGCCTGGGCCGAATTCGGCGGACTCCGGATCACCTCGGCCGCACCCGGCCGGCACATCGCCACCACCACCGTGCACATCGACCCGCTCACCGGGCTCCACCTGGCACGCACACTCGGCGACCTCGGACGCGCCCTCGAAACCGAAGTCGCCCCCCTCGGCGAGGAAGGCGACGGACAAGCGGTCCTCGCCATCGACAACGAGGGACGCGTCTACTCCATCGACCACACCGGCGACTGGTACCTCGGCTCCGACATCGACCGCGCCCTCGAAACCCTGGTGACAGGCGTACAGCCCACCCGCCTCACCTCCGGCTGAGAACGCCTACGCCGCCCCGCCCTCCGGCAACACCGCCGACACCCGGAAACCCCCCACGTCCGTCGGCCCCGACACGAACACACCCCCGAGCCCCAGCACCCGCTCCCGCATCCCCACCAGACCGTTGCCACCGCTCGGCAGCCCCGCGTCCGCCGTCGCACCGTCCGTCGGACCGTTCTCCACCTGCATCGCCACCTCCGCCCCCCGATACGCCAGCCGCACCCACGTCCTGGCGCCCGCCGCATGCTTGTGCACGTTCGTCAACGCCTCCTGCACCACCCGGTACGCCGTCTGCTCCACCTCCGGCGCATACGGACGCAGCTCCCCCTCCACCGACAGCTCCACCGTCATCCCCGCCTCACGGGACTGCGCCACCAGCGCCTCCACCTCACACAGCCGCGGCCCGTCCTCCGCCGCCTCGGCGGCAGCCGCAGCCGCCACCCGCCCCACCGACGCCAACGGCACCTGCCCGCCCCGCGGAGCCACCAGAGCGTCCCCGCTCCGCAGCACCCCGAGCATCTCGCGCAACTCCGTCAACGCCTGCCGGCCCATGTCCCCCACCAGCGCCGCGTTACGCACCGCCTTCGCCGGATCCTTCGGAGCCACCGCCTGCAACGCCGCCGCGTGCACCACCATCAGACTCACCCGGTGCGCCACCACGTCATGCATCTCCCGCGCGATCCGGCCCCGCTCCTCCGTACGCGCCCACTCGGCCCGCTCCTCCGCCCGGTCCGCCAGCAGCGACAACTCCCTCTCCAGCGAGTCCGCACGCTCCCGCAAGCTCTCCATCAGCCTGCGCCGCGCCCCGATATAGAGGCCGAAGAGCACCGAGGGCGCCGTCAGCCCCAGCGACATGAAGAGCGACACCACCGGGACGTACCAGAGCGGCCCGAACTCGGCATGATCAGTCACGCTCTGCCGCAACCGCACGTACGACACGATGAACGTGCCCACGAGCGTCATCCCCGTCAGCACCACCGTGATCCTGCGCGGCACGTCGGAAGCCGCCAGGGTGTACAGCCCGACGATCCCCATCAGGAAGCCCATCTCGGCCGGCGTCGTCGCTATCGACACCAGCACCACCGCGATCGGCCACCGCCGGCGCAGCACCAGCACCGACCCCGCCAGCAGCCCGAAGAGCACCCCGAGCGGCACAGGCAGCCCGGTGTCCCCGGCGAACGCCACCCCCTCCAGCGCACACTCCAGCGCCGAAACCAGCGCCAGCCCCACGTCCAGGGCGACACTGCGCCGCCGCCCCCACCACCAGTAGCCGCGGGTGGTCAAACCCGCCGCTTCCCGGTCTGCCCCCGTTGCGGTCATGGCATCCAGCCTACGGGCGGACGCATCCCGATTTCCGGCGAGTCCGTCAGCACAGAAAGTGGCCGGACCTACAGCAAAGCCGGGCAGATCGCGCGATCCGGTGATACCGAGCGACCTGCGATCGAGGCTGCTTCTGTCGTCGCGTGGAAGGGGCCTGGTACGGCATAGTGTTGGGTGCCAGCCAATCCGGCCAACGGGCACAATGTCCGGTACGGATGGTTATTCCCCCATGGTGTAATTGGCAGCACAGTAGCTTTTGGTGCTATTTGTCCGGGTTCAAGTCCTGGTGGGGGAGCTCACGTCCGGGCCCCGACCTCATGGTCGGGGCCCGCGCTCGTTTCGGGCATATACGCCCCCGGTATCCTGCGGATGTCCACCACCCGAAGCCGAAGGGCACATCCGTGAGCGCCAACAGCCCGGCAGCCGTCGTCGTCCTCGCAGCGGGTGAAGGCACCCGCATGAAGTCGAAGACACCCAAGGTCCTGCACGAGATCTCCGGGCGCTCGCTCGTCGGACATGTCGTCGCCGCCTCCCGTGAGCTCGACCCCCAGCACCTCGTCGTCGTGGTCGGCCACGCCGGCGAGCAGGTCACCGCGCACCTCACCGCCGGGGGCACCCCCGTACGCACCGCCTACCAGGCAGAGCAGAACGGCACCGGCCACGCGGTCCGGATGGGCCTGGAGGAGCTCGGCGGCAGCGTGGACGGCACCGTGATCGTCGTCTGCGGGGACACCCCGCTGCTCTCCGGCGAGACCCTGTCCGCGCTCGCGGCCACCCATGGAGCCGACGCGAACGCCGTCACCGTGCTGACCGCCGAGGTCCCGGACTCCACCGGCTACGGCCGGATCGTCCGCGACGCGGCCACCGGCGCGGTCAAGGAGATCGTCGAGCACAAGGACGCCACCGCCGCACAGCGCGGGATCCGGGAGATCAACTCCGGGGTCTTCGCGTTCGACGGCCGGCTTCTGAGCGAGGCGCTCGGCAAGGTGCGTACGGACAACAGCCAGGGCGAGGAGTACCTCACCGACGTGCTGTCGATCCTGCGCGAGGCGGGTCACCGCGTCGGCGCAGCGGTCGCCGGCGACCACCGGGAGATCCTCGGCATCAACAACCGTCTCCAGCTCGCCGAGGCCAGGCGTCTGCTCAACGAGCGGCTCCTGGAGCGGGCCATGCTGGCAGGCGTGACGGTCGTGGACCCGGCGTCGACGCTGATGGACGCGACGGTGACGTACGAGCGTGACGCGGTCGTGCACCCGGGGACGCAACTGCTGGGCGCGACGCACCTCGCCGAGGACGCCGAGGTCGGCCCGAACTCCCGGCTGAAGGACACGGTCGTGCACGCGGGCGCGCGCGTGGACAACACGGTCGCGGACGGCGCCGAGGTGGGCGCCGGGGCGACCGTGGGGCCCTTCGCGTATCTGCGGCCGGGGACGCGTCTGGGTGCGAAGGCCAAGGCGGGTACGTACGTCGAGATGAAGAACGCGACGATCGGCGAGGGCACGAAGGTGCCGCATCTGAGTTATGTCGGGGACGCGACGATCGGCGATCACACCAACATCGGTGCGGCGAGCGTGTTCGTGAACTACGACGGGGTGGCCAAGCACCACACGACGATCGGGTCCCACTGCCGGACCGGGTCGGACAATATGTTTGTGGCGCCCGTCACGGTGGGGGACGGCGTTTACACGGCTGCCGGTTCGGTCATCACCAAGGACGTGCCGGCCGGTTCGCTGGCCGTGGCCCGGGGCCAGCAGCGGAATATCGAGGGCTGGGTCGCCCGCAAGCGGCCCGGGAGCGCGGCGGCCCAGGCCGCTCAGGCCGCCTCGCAGGAGTCCGACGGCGAAAGCTGACCGGAAACAGGTGCGCCAAAGGCGGCGTACCGTGATAGGTACTCACCCAATTCGGCTGGCTCGTTGCACATCGGGACACATGCGCGCGGTGCCAGATACACGTCTGAGGAGACTGTGCTGTGACCGGGATCAAGACGACCGGCGAGAAGAAACTGATGTTCTTCTCCGGCCGCGCCCACCCCGAGCTGGCCGAGGAGGTCGCGCATCAACTGGGTGTCGGCCTCGTGCCGACGAAGGCCTTCGATTTCGCCAACGGTGAGATCTACGTACGTTTCCAGGAGTCCGCCCGTGGCGCCGACTGCTTCCTGATCCAGAGCCACACGGCTCCGATCAACAAGTGGATCATGGAGCAGCTGATCATGCTGGACGCGCTGAAGCGCGCGTCGGCCCGTTCGATCACGGTGATCGTGCCGTTCTACGGTTACGCCCGCCAGGACAAGAAGCACCGTGGCCGTGAGCCGATCTCGGCGCGTCTGATCGCGGATCTGATGAAGACGGCGGGTGCGGACCGCATCCTCACCGTGGACCTGCACACGGACCAGATCCAGGGCTTCTTCGACGGTCCTGTCGACCATCTGTTCGCGCTGCCGATCCTGGCGGACTACGTGGGCGCGAAGGTCGACCGTTCGAAGCTGACGATCGTCTCTCCGGACGCCGGCCGGGTGCGTGTCGCCGACCGTTGGTGCGACCGGCTGGACGCCCCGCTGGCGATCGTCCACAAGCGCCGCGACAAGGACGTTCCGAACCAGGTCAGCGTCCATGAGGTCGTGGGCAACGTCGAGGGCCGGGTGTGTGTGCTGGTCGACGACATGATCGACACGGGTGGCACGATCTGTGCCGCCGCTGACGCCCTGTTCGCGCACGGTGCCGAGGACGTCATAGTGACGGCCACCCATGGTGTGCTGTCGGGTCCGGCCGCCGATCGCCTGAAGAACTCGAAGGTGAGCGAGTTCGTGTTCACGGACACGCTGCCGACCCCGGGTGAGCTGGAGATCGACAAGATCACGGTGCTCTCGATCGCGCCGACGATCGCGCGTGCGGTGCGTGAGGTGTTCGAGGACGGTTCGGTGACGAGCCTCTTCGAGGAGCAGGAGTGATCACCTGCGGGTGATCGACTTGGGGTGCGGCCTCCCCGCCGGGTAGACTCAGCGAGTTGCTCGGCGAGGGAGGCCGTTCTCATGCGTGGTCATGGGGTCGGCGGTCCGTTATCGACGCGCTCTTCGTAGCAGGCCTGTCGTGGGCCGGGTGACCATCGGTTTTTCGTCACCTTTCGAGTCACCCTACGAGGAGTGCAGCATGGCTGAGATCAAGCTCGACGCAACGATCCGCACGGAGTTCGGCAAGGGCGCTGCCCGTCGCACCCGTCGCGCCAACCTGGTTCCCGGAGTCGTCTACGGCCACGGTGCTGAGCCGGTTCACGTCAACCTCCCGGGCCACGACCTGCTGCTCGCCCTGCGTACGGCGAACGTCCTGATCGGTCTCGAGATCGACGGCAAGGACGCGCTGGTCATCCCGAAGGCCGTGCAGCGCAACGCCATCAAGGGCAACATCGAGCACGTCGACCTCCTCACGGTGAAGCGTGGCGAGAAGGTCGAGGTCGAGATCGCGGTGCACGTCGAGGGCGAGCTGGCCCCGGGCGGCAACCTCCTCGAGTACGTGCAGAACACCCTGCTCGTCGAGGCCGAGGCGACCCACATCCCCGAGTCCGTCACGGTCTCGATCGCGGGTCTGGACGCCGGTGACTCGATCCTGGCGAAGGCCATCCCGCTGCCCAAGGGCTCCGTGCTCGCGGGCGACGAGGACGCCGTCGTGCTCCAGATCGTCTCGGCGCAGGTCGAGGAGGCCCCCGCCGAGGAGGCTTCCGCCGAGGCCTGAGCCTCGCCCCACCTGCTTGACTGACGGGGTGGCGGTTCCCTTCCGGGGGATCCGCCGCCCCGTTTCCCTGTATCGACCTGTATCGACCTGTTCTGTACGCACTGCGAGGAGACCGAGCTCTGATGTCCGACGTCACCGACCCCTGGCTGATCGTGGGCCTCGGCAATCCGGGTCCCGACTATGCGGCGAATCGGCACAACGTGGGCTTCATGGTCGCTGATCTGCTGGCGGAGCGGATCGGCGGGAAGTTCAAGCGGGCGCAGAAGGCGCAGGCGCAGGTGCTGGAGGGGCGGGTGGGTCCGCCTGGGCCGTTGAGCCGCCGTGTGGTGCTGGCCAAGCCGATGTCGTACATGAATCTGTCCGGGGGGCCGGTCACCGCGTTGCGGGATTTCTACAAGGTGCCGGTGGACCACATCGTGGCGGTCCACGACGAGCTGGACATCGATTTCGGGATGCTGCGGCTGAAGCTGGGCGGCGGTGACAACGGGCACAACGGGCTGAAATCGATGACGAAGGCGATGGGTCCGGACTACCACCGGGTGCGGTTCGGGATCGGCCGGCCGCCGGGGCGGATGCAGGTCGCTGATTTCGTGCTGAAGGATTTCTCGTCCACGGAGCGCAAGGAGCTCGGCTACCTGGTGGACCGGTCGGCCGATGCGGTGGAGTCGTTGCTGGCGGACGGGCTCGATCGGGCGCAGTCCGCGTACAACTCCTGACATTCCTGCCGCTTCTTGGGTGTTTTTCGGCCATAGGTTGACCGGTGGCAGGGCTCTGCCCAAGGATCGGCCCCCATGAAGCGGAGTTCCTCCCACCGGCTGGTGGCCCATGGCCGTACGTTCGCCGCGGGCTGTGTCGTCGTGTTGTTGCTGGTGGCGGGTGTGTGGTCGTCGTGGAGCAGCGCGCAGCACATCGTTCTGGCCAAGGGCCGTGAGCACGGGACGATGACGGTGACGGCGTGCGGTGAGGATTCCTGCACGGGGTCGTTCGCGGCGGACGCGGAGTCGCGGGACCGGTCCGCTGTGACGGCTCAGCGGTCCGTCGCGGTGAAGAAGGGGGCCCGTGTCCCTGTCGTGGTGAAGCCCGGCACCGGTGACGTCGTTCGCACCGGGACGCCGGGCTTGCTGCATGCCTGGGTGCCGTTGGGCGGTGCGCTGGTGCTGGCCGCGTTCCTGATCGGTGGCGGTATGCGGCTGACGCGGACGGCGTGGGGCACCGGGTTCGCGGGTGCGGCCCTGTTGACGGCGACGTTCGTCGCCCTCTGAGATATGCGCTGCCGCGTGCGCAACCGCTTCCGTCTTCGGCCCCTCACTCCCCGGCCCGGGACGTGATGCGCGTCGCTTCGCCGAGTACCGAAGCCGCAGAGTCGAGATCAGCCAATCGGGCAGACAGGGTCGCTACAGCAAGCCGCTCGGGCAGAGCAGCTCCGAATTTGAGGCCACGCACAGCGCCCGGGTCCACAGAGGGCAGGGTAAGGCTCTGTAGAGCGTTCTTTTTGGCCTGAGTCCATTCCTGCGTGGACATGCCTTCACGAAGCCGGACGTACGCGTCCGTGGGTCGTTGGACAGAGTCCGCGATATCCCCGAGCGTCGCTGCCAGGGTGGCGTTCGCCTTGTGGCCCGCCCATGTCCACCAGCGAACGTCTGTATGCCGTCCGCTCCTGAGGATGACGGTGGCCTCGGGGTTCACCTTTTCACCGTGGACTGCGCGCGCCTCGCTCAGAGTCTGCTCTGCGCGGCGGGTCAAGGCGACTGGCGGTGTAGCTCCGAGCAGCACTTCCCGGACAGCGCGGGTGAGCTCGTAGGAGGTACCACGGCTGAACCCGGCGCCACTCCAGCGGGCCTTGCCTCCTCCGTCCACCGGTTCGACGAAGCAGCGGCGTCTGGACCAGTCGATATAGGTGACTTGCCAGCTGCGGCCGGCCAGGAGGAGACGCCGGGGGCCCGTGACCCGCTCGGTGAGAAGTGCGGGATCGGTGGTGCCGATCTCCTTACGCCCGAAGAGAACGGTGAATTCGGGTGCCGCGACGAACACTGCTGTCAGATCCATGAAGTGCCGGTAGCCGAAGCGTTGTTCGGCTTCGGGGCCGATGAACAGCATGCCACCATCCCGATCGAGGTACTTCTGGGCGACGAGGTGGCGGACGATCGGTTCGGCTGCGGGGCCGAAGGGCCCGATACCACCCCACCACTCCTGCCACAGGTTTTCTCCCACACGGTGTTCCTGCAGGCAGAGCGCCAGAATCTGCTGAGCTGCGATATGACGGGGCTCGGGGGGCGGCACTACGGGTTCGACCCAGCCCCGGGACCACTGAAGCAACAGTGCGGCAGCGGAGAGCAGCCCGCCTTCGTCGAGAGCGAGGAACAAGCAATTACGCCGGGCCCCAGGGCGGCGGCCGGTGCGGCCGAGTCGTTGCAGGAAGGCGGCGACCGTGGTGGGGGCGTCGATCTGGATCACGCGGTCCAGGTCTCCTACATCGATACCGAGTTCGAGGGTGCTGGTGGAGACGATGACGCAGTCGCGTGATTCGGCAAAGGCCTCTTCCGAGCGTCTGCGTTCCTCGGTGGCGAGAGAGGCGTGAGAGAGAAAGGTAGTGATGCCTTTGGCTCGTATTTTCTCGCCGAGTTGTTCCACCTGGCGGCGCGATTCGCAGAAGACAAGGCGCTTCTCGCCACGATGGAGGGCCGCGACCACGGCGGCGGCGTTGTCGAGGGAGCCGACGTGGTCAAGCTGGATGTCGCCGGTGGGCGGGGCTGCGGTGGCTGTGGGTTCCTGTCGAGGTGTGCCGGGGGCCACGACGTGGGCCGGGCGGGTCCCTGCGCCGGATCCCTGTAGCCAGGTCAGGAGCTCGTGTGGGTTGCCGACGGTGGCGGAGAGTCCGAGGCGTTGCAGCGGCCTGCCAGTGACGCGTTGGAGGCGCTCGAGAACAGCGAGCAGATGCCAGCCGCGGTCGTCCCCGGCAAAGGCGTGGACTTCGTCGACGACCACGGTCCGGATGTCGGAGAAGAAGGAGTGGTGGTCGACATGGGTGCTGACGAGCATCGACTCGAGGGATTCCGGCGTCGTCAGGAGGATGTCGGGTCGTTCGCGAAGGATTCTGCGACGGCGGCTGGTGGCGACGTCGCCGTGCCAGAGAGCCGCTGTGCGGCCGAGCCAGGAGGTGTAGTTCTCCAGCCGTGGCAGGAGATTGTTGAGCAGTGCCTTGAGAGGGCAGACGTACAGAACGGATGTTCCGGGCCACGGCGTTTGAGCCATTGCCGAGAGCAGCGGGAAGATTGCCGCCTCTGTCTTGCCCCCTGCTGTGGGGGCGAGGAGAAGGACGTCGTGGCCGTCCATGACCGGGTTGATGGCCTCCCGCTGCATCGGACGCAGATCGGGCCAGTTCAGGGTGTTGGCGATGTGGTGCAGGACGACGGGATGGAGCCGGTCCGCTGCGTCGGGGGACGGGCCGGTGACACTCACAGTTCGAGCACGATGTCGTCGGCCTGTTCTACGGCAGCGTTGCGTTCCACGTCGGTGAGCTCGGCACTGGTCAGCGTGAGGGCATAGTGGGTGCGGGGGTCGAAGTCGGGGAACTGGTCGACCCTGTCCAGTACGTCTCCCACGAGTTTCTTGAGGAAGAGGCGGGGGGCGATACCCGCCTTCCCGCCCAGGCCGCCTGCGACCGCGCGTGCGAGGTCGCCGAGGTAGGCATCGTCGACGACCGTACGGATGCGCTCGGCGCCGCGGCTGTCGGCGGCGTAGATGTCCCGTACCCGGCTGCCCAGTTCGATGAGTGCGTCGAGGGTGAACCCGGGGAGGCGCAGCTGGACGGCGCGCGGGTTGTCGAAGCGAGCGTCAGTCGTGAAGTCGGCGGCGAGACGCTGAGCGAGTGGTGCCAGGCGCTGGACGCCTTGGGGGCCTTCGAAGAAGGCAGGTGTGCCGGTGATCAGGAGGTAGAGGCCGGGGAAGCGTCCGGAATGTACCTCATCGATGAGCTGGCGCAGCGCGTTGAGCGCTTTGTCGCGTGCGTCGGAGCGAACGCGCTGGAGCGTTTCTACCTCGTCGAGGACAAGGAGCAGCCCGGGGTGCCCCGAGTCCCGTAGGACGGTGAGCAGGCCTTGGAGAAAGCCGAGTGCCCCGAAGTGGTCGAGGTCACCGCGGACCCCTGCGGCACGGCGGGCGGATGCTGCCACGTGGGGCTGTCCACCGAGCCAGGCGATGATGGCATCGGCGGTGGCGTCGTCGCCTGCTTCCTGGGCTGCCCGGTAGCCGCGAAGGGCGGCAGCGAACATAGGGGCGTTCCGGGAGACTTCTGTGAGTCGAGCGGCGAGAAGCTCTTCAGTGGTTTGTGTCAGGGTGTCTTCGGTGGCGCCGGCTGCAAGGGCGTCCTCTTCGAGGGCGTAGAACCAGGCGTCGAGGACCGGGCGGAAGGCACTGGGCGGGAAGCTCGCGGTGGCGAGACGTTCGGTGAGGCGCCGGTAGACGGTTTCCAGCTTGTGCAGAGGGGTTTCACTCTCGGAGATCTGCACTTCGGCGACGGCGAAGTCTCGTTGCTTTGCGCGCTCGGCGATCCAGCGCGTGAAGAAGGTCTTGCCGGAGCCGTATTCACCGCGGACGGCTTTGAAGACGGCGGAGCCGGTGGCCGCTGCGTCGAGTTCGGCGTCGACGGCCTCCTCGAAGCGGCTGAGGCCCACAGCGAGGAGCCCCAGGCCTGTTTCCGGTACGGCTCCGCGGCGCAGGGCGTCGATGAGGCGTCGACGTCGGTCGGGACTGAGTGTTTCGGGGTTCACTTCGCTGCCTCTTCGATGCCGAACTGGCGCTTGAGGAGAGCGATGTCGAGGCGCAGTGAGCGCCCGTTGTCGGTGAGGGTGAGGACGTCGGCCTGGTCGTAGTTGAGGGCGCGCTGGAGCGTGGCGGCGAATCCCACCGCTCGTGGCGCGCGCTTTCCGGCACGTTCGGCGACGACGGTGACGGGGAGCACTCCGTGGGCATCGACGAGAGCGCCGACAGCAGCTGCGATGGTGTCGAATCGTTCGGGACGGGGCAGCGCCTCGATCTGGGCAGCCATGATGTCGGAGGCGCGTAGAGCTTCCACGAGACGCCCGGCCCGGGAGATGACGACGGGCGCGGGTGCTGCGGTCACCTCGCCGGTGTCCGGCGCGGCGTCGAGGGCGTCGAAGGACAGCAATGCGCCCTGGCCGGTTTCCTGCTCGGTGGTGAGCTGCTTCTCGACCGCCTTCTGTGCTGCTTTCCGCGCTGTCCTATGCGGAGCCCGCACTGCTGTGGACGGCGCATGCAGGCGTGCGGTGGTGGTGCCATCTGGGGGGCCCTCGGGCTCCCACCAGTGCGGGCGCTGCGGCCCGAGTTCGCGCCATCCCTTGGGGGCGGGGGCGCCGTGCGGGACAAAGGCGAGTACGGGGATGGCGACTTCGGCGAGCGCGATACCTCCGTGGTATCCCGCCTGCCGGTTGCCGTAGCGCTGCGAGGTGTCCCACAGGGCGGTGATGCGGTTGTCGTCGGCGACGACGCGGCGTCCGGTGAGGACCAGCTCGCCGGGCCCGGCGGCGGTAGTGCCGGTGCGGTGGCGGGCGGAGAGTGCGTCGGGGACGGGCTGCTTGGCTGTTCCGTGGTCGAGGATGTGGCCGTGGTCGGAGGTGATGACGAGGGCTCGGCCGCCGGTGCGGGCCAGCGAGAGGAGGTCTGTCATGCCGAGCAGTTCGTCGAGTTTCCAGTGGGCCACGGCACGGTCCTCGCCGAGCCGGTCGTCGATGGTGTTGACGACGACGGCGACGTGCACGGCCGGGTCCACGAGCGCTTCGGCGAGTTCGCTGCCGAGTCCGTGCCCGGACGGACCGCGCAGGTCTGCCTTGTGGAAGAGCCGCACATCGGCGCCGCGCCAGAAGGGGTGGGCGCCGAAACGCCGACGCTCCTCCTGCTGCTCGATCTCAATGAGTTCCCCGGCGAACAAGGACCCCCGGGACACCTTGGTGAGGGTGGGCAGGGCTGCGAGCATGGAGCGGCGGTGCTGAATGTCGTCGCTGTCGGTGACCGGGTCGTATTCCGCCCAGGACTGTCGGCGCAGTTCGTCCGCGAGTCCCGCGGTGACGGCTGCGCTGGCTCCGTCGAGGACGATGAAGAGCAGGGGCGCCGCAACTGTTTTGGCGCGAGATGGTCTGACCACTGGGCCGAGCACGCGACGGGCGAAATCCTCGACGACCAGGGACTTCTCGGGGGCACTGCCTGAGCGGGTTTCCTCGGTGAGGCGGACGGCGAAGCGCTCATCGACGATGTGCCGACGCGCCCGTACTGCGGCGCTCAGTGTGCCGAGGGCTGCGGGCAGTTCGGGGTGGGCGTGGTCCCCGTCGTCTATCCAGCCGACAGCCAGGTCGGCCCAGCTGTGGTCGTCGATGTGCTGCTGTACAGCTTCGGCTGCGGTGCCGAATGAGCCGGGGGCCGGGGTGGCGAGCCAGCTCAGCAGACGCCTGGCCATCCGGATACGGGTCCGGGTATTCCTGTGCCTGTCCTGGGCGGCCAGGGCGTGGCCAGAGAGTGCGTCCGCGGCACGGTCGAGCTCCCTGACCCTCCGCGGGTCCGGGGCAGCTGTCGGGGAACCAGGGACGCTACGGGTCAGCGCGCGGGCCACCGCGGCGTACCGCGCCTGGAGTCCGGCTTCCAACAAATTGCTCTGTGCGGCGGCCTCTTCAGCGCCGAGGGTCTGAGCGAGGGTGTCGGCACGTGCCAGGAGAGCGAGTGGGTCGGGGCCGGCCCGGGTGGGCTCGTCCTCCGCTGCGACAGGGCGGGACCGGCCGGCGAGGAGGACACGCAGGTATGCCTCGGCCTCGACCCCGAAGGCGGCAAGGGTGTCGTCGTCGAGGCGGTGCGCGCCGAAGAGCAGCTCGGCGCGTCCTCGGGCGCGATCGGCGCTTGCGGGAGCGTTCGGCGCCCACAGCGCGGCGCACACCAGGCCCACGGGTACGGCGTCGGCGCCGCTGCCGCCATCAAACAGGGCGAGCAGGGCGGTGAGCGTCTGTGCGGCACGCGTGCCGACCCGCTCGGGGTCGGTCAGCCATGCGGTGATGCCCTGGCGTTCCTGGGTCCGCAGGGAGGCGAGGCGTTCCGCGGCACCCGGAACGAGCGACCAGGTGAACAGAGTGTGGGCATCGAGGCTGTCCGCGCCGAGCCGATGGCCGGTGGTGGACAGCCTGGCGGCGGTGAGCCGGGACAGGGCGGTGTCGCGGGCGAGGACCGTGCCGGGGCTCTTGGGCCAGTTCTCCTGTCCGGCGGCGTCGATGAGGGCTTCCGCAGCCCAGGCCTCAGCGGTCAGCCGGGGGTCGATGTCACGGGCGCCGAAGATACGGCGTACGACGGCCCAGGGCTCTATGGGATAGACGCGGTTGCGGTAGACACGGGCGAGGAGACCGGGGCCGAGGTCCGCTTCCTCGGCGTCCGTCAGGACGGCCAGGATTTCGGTGCTGTCGCCGCCCTCTTCGTCACCGCCGGCTGACGCACGGCCGGTGGTGACGACATCGAGCAGGGCGAGCGGGGAGACCGCTGCTGTCACCCGTGCGGTCCTGCCCCGGCTGAGCTGGAGCCGTTCGGGGCCGCTCCATCGTGGTTCGGCCCGGATCAGGACGGTGCGCGGCTCACCCTCGGTGAAGGAGCGGGCCTCCAGAACCTGGGCGACAGCAGCCGGATGGGCGGCCCTGGGCCGGGGCCGCCCCTCGGGGGTCGTACGGGTGTCGTGCGTGCTCACGTGGGATCAACCATCTGCCAGGTCACCTGGACACGGGCATCGGGGTCGCGCTCGGCGAGAGTGGACAGCTCGGCACGGAGCATGTCCGCGGCCTCGGCGGCCGTCGTCTCGTACGGTCCGAAGACGGAGAGCCCGCCGGACGTGCTCCCGGAAGCCGTCGCCTTCCCGGAACCGCCGGCCGCCGGAGAGACAGAGGCGCCACCGGTTGCAGGGGTGGTCGGCTTTGCCGGGGTGGGGGTCTGTGCTGTGTTGGCCCGGCGGATGATCCGGGCGAGCTCGTGCTCCACCTTGGTCAGGGCGGAGGGGAGGGACGCGGTGAGCTCATCGGCGTAGGCGGTGCCACTCAGAAAGCCCAGGGCGGCCTCGGCCTCGGTGGCGTACGGCTCGCGCACGGTGCCGGCCATGCCGACGATGGACCACGGGCCCCCCACCAGGGCTGCGGCGACGTCCTTGGCCGTGGTAAGTGACTTACCGATGCGGTCCTGCCCCGCGGATTCCCCGACATCAGCGGCGGCGAGGACCGTGACGACGGCCAGCGGGTCGTGGACGTCGGCTCCGTCCAGGTCCCTCACCAGATCGGCAGCGCGGCGCGCGGTCGCGAGGCGCCCACCGTCGTCGGTGGTGTCGAGACCGAGCCTGTCGGCGTGGTCCTGAAGGGTGTCGACAAGAGTCTCGGCCGCTGTCAGCCACCTCTTCGCCTTGGCGCGCACCCGCTCGCTGAACTCGGCGATGATTCGGGCACGCCTCAGCGGCGTCATCGGGCTCTCGCCGAAGATCCGCCCGGCCCGCTCGACGGCCGTCTCCCACTCCGTCTCGCCGGGCAGCCGCTGGGCCCTGAGCTCGTAGGTGGACTTGAGGACGGTGGGGTCGGCTACGGGAACTGGCCCGCGTCGCAGGGCCCACACCCGGTCGGTACGTTCGGCGTAGGCACACAGCACCAGGTTGGCGACGACCGGGTCGAGGCCGTAGGGGACGGGTTCCTCGATCCAGTCCAGCAATTGCCGCACGGGGATGTCCTTGCCGTCCCAGGCCGTGCCGGCCTTCTGGCCGAAGTGTTCCTCCCAGTGGCGGCCGACCTGGAAGCGGGCTTCGTGCATGGTGCCGAGCTTGAGGCCCTTCTGCCCGGCGACCCGGCCCACCAGCTCCCGGTCCTTGGGCTTGATCTCGACGACGTCGGTGCCTTCGTCGGCAGCGGTCCGCAGGTAGCCGAAGACGGTCTTGATCTCGGCGGCCCGTACCGACAGGCCGTCCTTCTTCGGGTCGAAGTCGGGGTGGGCAGGGTACTGGTGGGCGAGTACCCGGTCGGCGATGAGCCGGACCGCGTCGTACATGGACATGTTGTACTGCGGCAGGATCTGCGCCATGTCGGGCACGGTCAGCACGTGCTCGTCGTACGCCCCGACCTTTGCGGCTTCCTTCGGTGAGAGCCCGTACGCCTGCTTGAGGGCACCGCGGACGGTGGAGGTCAAGGAGCGCTGCTGGTTCTGTAGAGCGCCCTTGGCGCGTTCCCGGTCGTCCGGGTTGAGGTGGCCTGCGTACGAATCGAAGCGCTGCCCGTTGAGGACGTGGTCGACGATGACGAGCCGCTGGAACTTGGCGTACATGTCGTGGGTGAAGTGCGCGGGGATCCAGCAGACGGTGCGGATCTCGTCGTGGTCGGGCAGGTTCTTGAACCGCATCACACGGTCGCGGTCCTCGGCCTCGCCGTACACGTCGTCGAAGGGCATGTCGACGATGAGCCGCCAGCTGCCGTCCTGGCGCGGGTACACATGGTCGTCGGGCAGGGTGTTCTCGTCGGCGAGGTTACCGAAGAGGACTTCCAGGGAGCGGGAGGACCCGCGCCACACCAGGCTGAGCCGCTCGTCGAGCTGCCCTTCGGTGATCGTCATCTCGTCGCGGAGCAGCCGCTTGATGAGGTTGCGGCGGTTGCCGGGGTTGTTGTTGTTCTCGGCGCGGCGGATCACCGACTCGTAGTCGACACCGACGAGTTCCAGGCTGACGCCCGCGTCAGGTCCGTCGACGTACTTGATCTCGGGGAACTCTTCGCTCCACTCCTTGACCCGCCGGGTGACCTCCCGTGCCTCCATACCGCTCACCCGGGACGTGACGATCCCGTGGTTGAGAGCGGTGAGGCGCTTGACGGTGAGGTTCTGGAAGGCGGGGACGGAGGGTACGACCGCGGACAGCAGAAGGGTGCCGATCAGCCGGTCGTCGGTGACGAACGCCTCGACTCTGCGGCGCCGCGTGTCCTCGACGGATGCGGGGTCCCGCCGGTAGGCCTCGATATCCGTGTCGATGATGTCGTGCTGGGCGAGCAGGTAGGGGCGCAGCTTGTTCTTGTACAACTGGGTGGCGGATTCGAACTGGTCGGTCAGGGTGCGGGTGAAGGGGTCGCTGCCGCCGCGGTGCAGCACCTCGTACAGGTCGCCCAGGGGGACGAGCTGGCCGAGCCTCAAGGTCTTGCGCTGGTCGTAGAGCATCTGTCCCATGAGCTTGAGACCTGTGCGGGAGCGGGACAGCGCCTCGGCGACCCGGACGAGGGTGTCCATGAAGGCCGGAGAGAAGGGGTACGCCTTGCGGAAGGTCTCTTCGTCGGCCGCGGTGATCTTGGTACTGCTGCCGAGCAGCGCGTCCCACACCTCGGGCTTGACCCGCTTGATGTTGTTGAACGCCTGGTCGATGAGCGCCTCGGAGTCCGGCACGTCCTCGCGGGCACGCAGCAGCCGCTGATGGGCAATGGTCGGCAGGTCGCTGTCGGGAAGCGGGATGGTGCGGAAACGGTCGTCCGCGAAGGAGAGCGTGTCCTGGATGGACACCTCGGCGGAGCCCTTGACGGCCTCCTCCCCGACCAGCTCGCGCAGGTCGCGCTGCCGGGCGATGAAGGACACGACCGGAATCGAACGGCGCGCGTCGCTGCCCTCGACGAGGTTCGTGATCTTCGAGGACTCTTCGGAGACGAACTTCTCGTCCCGGATGTGACTGGCCAGCCACAGAATCAGTTCGTCGAGGAAGAGCACGAGCGCGTCGTAACCGAGCGATTTGGCGTGCGCGGCGATGATGCCGAGTCCTCGGTCGAGGGACACATAGCCGTGCCGGTCCTCGGCCGCGTCCTTGAAGAGACCCTCGAACCAGCTGCTGAGGGAATCGGAGACCAGCTTGGCTCGCAGTCCGCCCGGTGTGACGGGCTCCCGGTGCCATAGCGGGTCCTCATCGTTCAGGACCTCTTCGTCGACCTGCTCCGAGCCGAGGGCGGTGTCCAGCTTCTCGCTGGTCCAGAAGACCTCGTCGCCCCACTTGTCCTCCCCATCCCCACCGGGCAGCCCTGCGATGAACGCCTCGTCACCCACCCGTTCCCGGTGACTGCGGATGTTCTCGAAGAGCGCGTCCGTCCGGTAGACCTGCGGGATCGGCGCCTTGGGGTGCAGGACGCGGATCTGCTGGACGTAACCGCCCAGCACCTTCTGCTCCAGCGACTTGCCGTCGAGCATGTGGAACGGCAGCAGCAGGAACTTGCGGTCCTGAAGCCAGCCGTGCTCCCGCATCAGCCCGGCGAAGCCCTCACGCCCGCGGGCCTTGAGCGATGGCTGCTCCCGGATACCGAGCAGAGCGGCGAGCACCGCCATGAAGTGGGACTTACCGGAACCGAAGGAGCCGTGCAGGTGGGCTGCCTTGGAGCTGCCGCTGTCCAGCGCTGACTGGATCAGCGACAGTGCGTCGCCGTACGCCTCCACAAGGCCCGGGGTGAGAACGTACGCATCCAGCGCCTTACTGAGTCCCTCGTCGCTTCCCAGCGCCTCAGTCAGCTTCAGAACGTAGCTTTCGTGAGTGATGTTCTCCGGGATGTCGATGACCTCACGCAGCAGTGGCTGAGCGGGCTGTGCCATCGCGTACTCCTCGTGTCCCGGCGGGCCGGCCGCATCGTCGCAGCCTTCCCGCTCGCCCCTGTGCCGGTGTGACACGTACGGACCCTACGTCCGTCCACTCCGTAATCACCCGAATGCTCCAGCGTAACGTGCCAGGGGCACGTAGTGGGTGTGATCCACGCGTACTGCCCGCCGTGGCCGGCGGGCAGTACGCACTCGTTCCCTATGGCTGCTCGGCGGCCTCCGTGCCGGCAGGCACCTTCGTGGCCTTCGCCTTCTTCACGGCTGCCTTGCGGGTCCGCTTGACGGCGGCCGGGCGCCAGGCACGCAGCTCGGCCTCGGTGACACCGAACTCCTCCTCGCTCTGCCAGGCCAGCAGGACCTCCTCGAAGAAGCCTGCGTCCTCCGGATGCCACTGGCGTACCCAGGGCAGCAGCTCCAGCAGTCCGGCCAGGTAGGGGAGGAAGTCGGGCTTGTCCCAGTTCCCGGACTCCCGGCGGTCCTCGATGGCCTGGGTCAGCGCGGTGGCCTGCTCGGCGTGGTCCCAGCCGCCCCAGCCCAGCACCTCGATGGCAGGGGTGAGGGTGCGGCTGTAGGAGATGAACCGCTCACGCGGCACGTCGAGGGAGCCGCGCTGGGCGCCGTAGGAGTCCTTGCGGAAGTCCTTCGTCGTGTACTTCGGAGGTACGGGTGTGCCGTCCCGGATCTCCTTGGCCTTGAAGTGGTCGGCGGCGGCCGTGGCTACGTCCTCGGCGCGCTGCCTCTCCCAGACGTCCTCCCAGACCGCGCGCTTCTTCTCCATGATCGGCTCCTGGTAGCGCAGGGCCGCCAGGAACGGCACGTGCTGGTCTTCGACCACCTCGGGCACGATCTCGGACAGTTCCTTGCCGGGGGCGTAGAGCGCGGCGACGTCCGTGAAGTCGGAATCGGCCGCCAGGGCCTCGACGAGTTCACGGATCGATCGGGTCCGGGGGTACTCGACACCCTGATAGTCGGGCTGGTACCAGAGCTCGCGCCGCTCCATGCGGGCCAGCAGCCACTCGCGCAGGGCGGCACTCTGCTGCTTGTCCCAGCCGTCGGTCAGCCAGCGGCGCTTGTACTCGGGGCGCTCGATGAGCCCGATGACATTGGAGTTCTGCATGGCGTCGAGGCGTCGGAGGACGGTGTCCTTGTACGCCTCGGGCCACTCGGCCGGGATCTCGTCGATCATTTTGGAGTTGTGCCGCCGGAACCACTCGGTCTTCGCTTCGCCGGCGTTGACGCGCTTACCGAGGTCGATCTCGAAGGCGCGCTGGCCTAGTTCGAGCCCTTCAGCGGGGAGCGACTCTTCGGGAGCGGTCAGATCCTTGTGCAGTCCGTAGAGGGCGTACACCTCCCAGTCCAGCTCCTCCTGGACGGCGATCATCCGGGCACGGATGCGGTGCCATTCCTCGCGGGCCTCGGCGAGGGTGTCCGCTGTGGGCGGCTTTTCTGGGTCGGCGGCGAGCGTAGCGGGGCTTACCGCGGAAATCCTCTGCGCGAGGCTGTCGAGCTCAGTAGCGCGGGCGAGGGGGCAAACTGGAGAAAGAGGAAACTCCTGCACGTTGCTCGAGTTGAATTGGTAGAAATCTTCAAATGGAACCTTCGATTGCCTGGCACCCTTCTTGTCTACGGTACTCCCCTTATTGTGACACATCTGCTTAAGCCAGAAGCAGGCCGTCGAGGAATTCAAAACTCCAAGAATCTCGAGATAATCGCTTTCTGCAGAGTCGTCAGAAAGTTTAATCACTGGGGAAGATTGCTTAAAAACCTCATCATCCCTAGTCAGACAGAACTGATTATGCGTTGCAGCGTCGGCGGAGAAGGTTAGCGCGAGCCTCGTCCTGTACCTTTCAGGAATCCATCTATACCACCCCCACCACGATTTCTCATTCTTGAAATTATCGGTTGAACGTAGAACTTGCCGAACTCCCCATAGACCTCTACCCCAGGCACTCCCTCCGTTGTAGCTCGCCAAGGACCCATCAGCCTCATACGGAGCGACAGCCCGATACTTTGCCTTGACTCCCCAATCCCGAATCACCTCCCCCACAATGAGATTTCGCCCATTCTCCAGCCGTCTGCGCGCAAATGATGACGGCACGCCAATAAATGCGTCATCGTGCCCGGGGAAGCTCGCGAATCCAACATTCATAGCGAGACGCGAACGCAATTTAGGACGATCTTCGCCATTAATGGTCTCAACTGCCTCCAACCCTCCATCCATGAGAATCCACGGGTGGCTACCAAAATACTTTCCACGCTCAAGATTTCCGACAGACACCCACTCCCCCGGCTTATCGTTCGGCTCATCAATCAGCTTTGTGATCTCGGACCACACTTGGCCCTTGGCGGGGTCCCGAGGAACGCTTGGCTCACCATTAATTCCACGTACTGAGCGAATTGTGCTAGCCCCAAGAGACGCCTTGCGTCGGCGTCCGACAAGAATCACTGTGGGGGTCCCATGTCCCGGGATATAGGCCCCCGACGTGTCAATAACCTCAGTCAAGTCCACTTCAGTTGCCAAAAATTCTTGAATCAGCTTTTCACCAAATTCACGCTTCATGAAGCCGTTTCCGGTGATTTGCCCTACGTAACCAGGTTGACTGTCCCCCTCCGCTGGCTTCGCAAGCTCGAAAAATCTCTCAGCAAATGGTGCGGTGAGCTGGTATTGCTTGTAACAGGTTTTATACAGCTTCCTGTAGAGGGCCTTGGGGGAGTCTTTCCCTGGAACGATGTACGGAGGATTACCGACAACCACATGATACCGCCCAGGTGTGAGGATATTTAGATGCCGCGAGATGTCTTCAGTCGTGAAATGAAATTCATATCCATCCAACCCTCCTTCGTCACTCACGGAGTCGAAGAGCTTACCCTGCTCAAACTTCAGCAATGCATCGCCAGTGGCAATATGAATTGGCCAATCATAGCTTCTCGCATCATCGAAGCGGTGCACCTTTGCGGCCTTAAGTGCGGCAACAAGAAGACGAAAGCGCGCGATAGCCGAGGCGAAAGGATTTATATCGACGCCGTGAACAGAATTCAGCGCAGCTTCCACTCTGTCATGCTGACTCACCGAAGGAGCCATTTTTTCCCAAGCAGCCAAAATTCTATGAAACGCCCCCAGAATAAAGTGACCGGATCCGCAAGTCGGATCGATCATCTTGACCTTGTCGTAACCGAACTCTTGGATAGCTTTATGGAGAGTTCGACTCAAGATGAAATCTTCAACAAATTCAGGCGTTTGAAGCAGCGCGTACTTTTCTTTCGCCTCTACTGATAGATCCTGATAAATGTCGCCAAGAAAACGAGTATCCCACTCAGGGTCAAAAAAGTTATGAATGATGCCAGTAACATCACCTTCCATCTCCTCGTGAGATCGCCAAAACGTAATCAGCTGCCTAGCCCCTTCGTTCGACAGGGGGATCTGAAAGAGAGGGTTGTGGCGTTCATCAAAGAGAAGTTTACCCACTTGAGTGGATGCAATCTGCAAAAAGGCCGCCGAAAGCCAATGCCTGTCGGTGTGGGCCGGGTTATCCTTAATAAATTGACTGTGACGTTCCTCAGCGTGAGTCTGGCGAGGCACAGCCGATCCCGCGATGAACGGATCGCGCAGGAGACCGTTGTCCTCGCAGAAGCGTACGAAAACCGTGCCCAACACCCAGGCAACGGCGGCCTGGTTAACACGATCACCGACCCACTCGGTGGGGGCGGCAGTCGTACGCCCAGCTTTAACTGCGTTCTCGTGCTCCAACCGGAGCCTTTGGTCCACATCCGGAAGCCTGCCAAGCTGGCTCTGAAGGTCTACCTCCATGGCTTCCACCTGCTTCTGCAGGTCCTTGAGCAGCCGTTCGCGATCAATCACTGAGTCCACCAACAGTTGAGTTGTCGTGTCACGAAAAGTACGCACTAGTGCGCCCACATCCATTGGACCACGTAAGAACCCTGCCACTCACGAGTGACAGGGCCTGCACGCACCGTAGCGGGCGTGGGTCAGTTTCGAGCGATCGATCCTGCCTTAACTGCTTCCACAAAGGTTCCCCACGTTCGGTACGGAACGAGCAAGGCCGGCCCATTCGGCAGCTTGCTGTCCCGGACTGGGATCACACCAGGAGCATCGGCAATCTCAAGGCAAGCGCCGCCGTCGCCATTGCTGTACGACGACTTACGCCACACAGCGGCTGTCAGGTCAAGTACGAAGGTCATGGTGTCGCGTAGTCCTTCGCCACCGATTCGATCAACTGGAGGGATGCTTCCGGTGGCAACGAAGCGGCCCTCGTCAAATCGTAGGCCCTCTGGTACCGGGCAACTAGAGCTGGCTCCTCAACCAGTTGGCCAGTGTAGGCGCTCTCTGCGTACACGGCTGGCGGAGCCTCGTCGAAGGTCATGTGGATCGTCGTGCCGTTCAGGAAGGCGGCAGCCCCGGCCTCGAAGGGAAGCACCTGTACCAATAGACGCCGGTTGGTTCGAGCTGCCCTTGCGAGACTGACGAGCTGCTCGTCCATGACAGCGCAATCCCCAACCCGCACTCGTAGCACGGACTCGTGTAGAACGACCCACAGTTGCGGCGCTGTTGCACTGTCGAGGATGCCCTGTCGCTCTCGGCGCGCCCTCACGAACTCCTCAACAACCTCCTGCGACTCGAACTGCTGGGCTGTTTCGATCAATGCCCGCGCATACCCCTCCGTCTGCAACAAGCCCGGTACGAGCGTCGGCGCGTACTCGCTGATCGTCCGTGCCTGCTGCTCCAGCTCCGCCGCATCCGCGAAGTACTCCGCATGCTTGGACTTGCGCGCCAAGTGACACAGCCGCTGGAAGTGCTCCCCCGAGTCGAACACCTCGTCCAGCAGCCGCGACACATCCGGCTGCGGCAGCCGCTTCGCCGACTCGAACTGGCCGATGTACGTGCCGGAGCAGAAAATTCGCTCCCCTAGCTGGTCCTGGGAGTAGCCGCCGACCTCTCGATGGCGGCGTAGTTCGGAGCCGTAGAAGGTCCGCGGTGAGGCGTAGGGGTCCAGCTGATTCTGCGTGGTCATCGGCCACGTCTCCTCGGTGGTTCTCGGTGGTCCGCGCGTGCCCACGCATCGCAGCCCCGTGTTGGTCCGGGGCTGGCAGCCGCCCGCAGTGCGGTTGTTGGCACGCTCCCCCTACTGAGCGTAGCCCTTGAACGTCACGCTGTGAGCATGAACCCGAATATTCACCGCACCCCGTCCTCCCCCACACCCTCACTCGCCGCCACCGCCGAGGCCGAGTTCGCCGCGAACCCCCTCGCCGTCGCGCTCGTCGCTGCCGACGAGCTCGCCGACGTGCTCCATCGGCTCGGCATTACGCTTCCGTCGCTGGGCCCCGACCTCGCCTCGTGCACGACGACCACAGCGCCCCGTCCGCTCATCGAGCTGGGCCGGGTGAACCTCGCGACAGCGGCACGACTGACCGACGTACTGCGGCGCACCCCGCAGGCGGACGCGGAGTGAGCGGGGCCGTCCCTCGCGTCGCGATCGGCACGGTGGCCGTGGATCAGCGCACCATAGGGATCGGCGAGGTCATGGGCTTCGTGGGGCCGTACGTCCAGCTGCGGCCACTCGGTGGCGGCAAGGAGTGGGACGCGGCTCCCGGCGCCGTACGCCCGGCCTCTCCGCAGGAGCGACTGCGGGCGTCGCTCGCGGTGGCGAATGCCCGCAGCAGCTGGGCCGCACCGGGGTCCGGACCGGCCAGGCTGCGGAGCACTATGCCGCCGGAGCATCCTCCGGGTCGTTGACGACCCAACTGTGGTTGAGGCGGATCCATTCCTCGCGGTCTTCCAATGCCACCGTCCAGTCCTCCAGCCGGGGGGCGGCGGTGGCATCGTTCAGCGGGCTGAGGAGCCACAGGCCTCTTCCACTTCTCGCGCCACCACCGCGCCGCGCATGGTCGGCAAGGCGCTGGAGGGCGCCCGTGCCTCCGTACCGGGCCATCACGGAGGCGTCATGCAGGAGCAGGGGCCGAGAGTTCGTTGTGAACGGAGCCGAGTCGAGACGTGCATCGGACGGGGACGCGTCCCCAGCCGGTGCCGCGTCCAGCCGACGCAGCAGTTCCTTCTCCACCTCCCCCCACGCCGCCGCCGTGTACTCGCCGAACTTCATCGCGTCCCGCGATCCCGGCACGGCGTTGTCGGCTTCCAGGATGGTGTCCCAGGTGGGTCGGGGGCGGGCCTCGACCAGGCGGCGCAGCGAGGTGAGAAACAGGACGCTGACGTCGACCGGTTCGGCGCGCCATTCGCGGCCGGGTTCGGTCAGGGTGAGCAGGGCGAGTCGCTGGTCGTCGTAGCGGACAGTGAGGAGCCGGAAGCCGGGGCGGGCGGCGGATTCGAGAAGCTGGGCGTTGGCCCGGTAGCGCAGCTTCTGTTCCGGGGTGCCGGCTGTCCAGTGGTCGGTGATCGTCGCACGGGTGATCCGGCGCTGGGTGACGGCCGAGGTGCGGTCCGCATTGGTCTCGTCGCGTTCGGGCAGGAACACTCCGCGGCCGGTTCTGCCCCGGGTGCGCCACTTCAGGGCGAAGCCCGCCTGGCTGAGCAGCCGGCTCAATGGTGCGGGCTGGTCCGGGAGCCGGGTCGAGAGGTCGGGGAAACGGTTATGGACCCGCTGGTGGATGGTCTCGATGGTGAGACCGTCCTGCTCGTTCTGATTCTTTCCCGCGAGGGGCAGGAACAGGCCGGCCTGGGTCAAGCGCAGGGCGCGGACGGGCTGGAGGTTGCGGCTGTAGATCTCCAGGCGGGCGTTGGCCGCAGCGGTCCCGGAGGCGGCGGCGGCCAGGGTGACCATGCGGCCATCATCGAGAGAGATTCGGGTGCCTGGATAGCGCTCGTGGAACGCGGCGTCGGCGGCGACGATCTGTTCCAGCACCGTCGTGGGGCTGGCGAGCACGTCGCGGGCGGCCAACAGGTCGGCGGCTTTGCCCAGGCGGTCGGCGTAGTTGAGGAGTGCTGGGGCGGAGGGGGTGTCCGGGGTGTCGGTGTCCTCGTCCACCTCCAGGGCGAACAGCATCAGATTGGTGCCCGTGTCGCCGTGGCGGCGGCTGCGCATCCGGCGTGGGCTGAGGGTCCAGTCCACCTCGTACGCGGCGCGGGCGGCTGCGAAGCCGAGCGCTCGGCGGATCTGAGGGTCCCGCTGGGTGACGCCTCGGCGGCCGATGAGAGCTTCGCCGAGTTCGGTGACGGAGGCGACCCGGCCGAGGGTGGCCAGGATCTCCACGGCCTCGTCGCGCAGGGCGAGCAGGACGGGACTCCTTGCCCAACGTTTGCGCTGAGTGCCGAGGATCTGGGCGATCCGGCCCTCGGTGACCTGCTCGCTGGTGAGGGGGGCCACGGATGTGTTCAGCGGCCAGGCGGGAAGATCCTTGGGCAGTGGGGTGCCCTGCTCGTCAGGCAGGCGCAGCAGGAGCCGTACCGCTTCGACCTCGGTGGCATTGCGGCCCTTGGGGGCCGGCTTGGGCACGAGGAGGGAGACGAGGGCGTCCAGAGTGACGCGGCGCAGGGCGCGAGGATCGCCCTCGGTCTCCTGTTCGGCGAGGGCTTCGGCGATCTCCTCGGCAGAGTCGGAGCGCTCGCCCGCGGAGAGGGGGGAGGGTTCGGGGGTGTCGAGAGCGAGTCGCCACCGCTTGATGCGGCGGTTGATCTCGTCCCGGGTGCGGTGTCCGAGCCCGGGCTGGTTGACGAGGCGGCGGGTGGAGTAGTCGAGGAGGTCGCCGACCGTGTTGAGGTCGATCCCGTTGAGGAAGGACACCGCGCGGGGGGTGAGCCCGGCTACGAGGAGCTGCGTGCCCCGGTCCGCCTTCGCGGCGTCCACGTCGAGGCGCGAGGTGTCGTCGGCGGGGTCCTCCGGGGGAAGAAGCCCCACGGGCAGGACGGCCTTGTCCTTGTTGTCCTCCGGGTGGCCGGTGGAGCGGGCAGGTACCGGCTGGTCGGCGAGGGCGAAGACGCGCTGCCAGGCGCGCTGCATCTCCTGGAGGTCGGCAAACCTGCGCCGGGCGTCGCGGTGGAGCGCGCAATGGAAGAAGTCGGTGAGGCCTTCGCGTACAGCGGAGTCGAACGCCTCGGAGGGGACCTTGGGGTGGGGCCACTTCTTCGGGTCCGTCTGGTCGGGCAGCACCGAGCCGTCCCCCCACTGGGGCAGCTCACCGGATGCCATCTCGTGCAGGGTGATGGCCAGGGCGTACAGCTCGGCGTGGACGTCGTACCGGCCGCGGGTGATGTCCTTGGCAACGAAGGGGTCGAGGTAGCCCTCGGTGCCTGCTCCGGTGGCGCGGACGTCGATACCGGCGAGGGAGAAGTCGAAGAGGACGAGCTGGCGGGTGCCGTTGGGGCGGACCCGGATGGCGATGTTGTCGGGCTTGAGGTCTCGGTGCCAGATGCCCTCGCCGTCGAGGAAGTCGACGGCGGCGAACAGGTAGGTGGAGTACGTCTCCAGCTGGTCGGTGAGGAGGCGGCCCCGCTCACGCAGCTGGCGGGCAACGGTGGAGTCACCGGCGTGGTCGAGGACCAGGACGGTACGCGGACCGATACGAACCGGCTCGTCCTCGGCAAGGTGAATGACCTTGGAGTCGTTGCTCAGCTTGGACAGTACGTCGGCCTCGCGGCGCAGCGCTTCGGCGTACTTGTCCGCGCGGGCGACCTTGAGGACGACCTGTCGCTTCTCGCCGTCCTTGTCCTCACGGGTGAGGTCGCGGGCGAGCAGGGCGCGGGAGGTGGAGCCCTGGCCGAGGCTGCGCAGGACTTCGAAGCGACCGCCGCCGATGATGTTTCCGGGGGAGGCGTCGAGCGGGTCGCCCTCCTCGGCGGGAATCTCGCCGATCGGGTGCTGCCCGGCGTGCGGAGCGAGGTCGAGATCGACGGCGTCGAGTGCTTCCAGGAATTCGGCAGCTGTGCGGGGGCGGTGCAGGGGGTTGTACGTCGTGGCGTTCCTGACAAGCTCGTCGACGTATCCGGACAGTCCATCAATCAGGACGGACGGGATCAGGCCCTGGTCCTGCTGGATCCGGGCACCCAGTTCGGCCTGGCTGGCGGCGGGCGGGCGTCCCGTGAAGATCAGGTAGCCGAGCACGCCGAGGCCGAACATGTCCAGGGCGACGGGATCCGGGGTCTTGGCCGACAGCTCCGGGGCGAGGTAGGGGCCGGCGGCGTCGGAGACGTATGCGGCCAGATCGTGCGAGGGGACGATCTCGTGGCCGCTGCTGAGCGTGCCGCCTGAGCCTCCCTGTGCCCCGGTCGTGCGCGGGCGGCGCACGGCCGTCTGCCATTCGGCGATCTGCAGGACGGGGTGCAGCCAGCGGTCTTCCTCGGCGATGTCGCGGGTGCGCGGGCCGGGCAGGACGTGGACGGCACGGGCGTGCAGAGCGCGGTGGTAGAGGCGGTGACGGTGCGCGTAATGCACGGTCTCGGCGAGCCGGCGCAGCAGGCCGGAGCGGGCCTGGGCATCGAGCCGGTCACCGTACTGGAGGAGGTAGTCGTCCAGGCGCAGGGTTTTCGGGTCGTACTTGTAGAGCAGAGCGGGACCGGCGCTGTGGCCGTTCTCGTCGAAGTTCTCCAGGGCGACCAGGCCCGGATGGCCGAGGCCGTCGAGGGCCTTTGCCTCCCGCTCGGCGGTGTGGCTGATGGACAAGCGGCTCTGCCGGTCGGCGCCGCGTTCGCGCAGGTAGATGCGGACGCGGCGAGTCCGGCGCAGGGAGTCGTGGTGGGCCAGGTAGTCGGCCCAGTTGGGCCCGGTGTCGAAGGGGGTCCGGTCCAGCTTGTACGGACCCAGGTGGTACTCGGCGTCGGAGCGGCCGATACCGACACTTTCGAAGATCTTGCCTAGCTGACGGGACAGCTGGAGGTCGATCCCACCGTGGACGTCGCGGGGCTGGCGGATCAGCTCGGGAAGAATGTCAGGGAGCCCCGCATGCCCCACCTTGCCGAAGACGCCCGCCAGATCGTTGGGCGCCAGACGGATCCGCAGGCCGGGGTTGGTGAAGTAGACGATCTCCTGGACGTAAGGCACGGGCAGCCGGATGTCGGCCCGGTCCATGGCGTCCTTGATCAGCCCTTTGAGCTCCTTCGCCTTCTGGTTCGCGAGATGGCGGGGATTGCGGTGCATGCGTGTGCGGCCGTCGGACAACGTCTGAACCCAGCTGGACCCCGCGGAGGTGAGCGTGCCCTGCCAGCTCTTCAGCTCGATGAGGAAGAGCCCGGAGGGCGCGGCGACCAGCAGGTCGACCTCGCGTACATGGCCGCTGTGCGCGGTGAAGGTGAAGTTCGACCAAGCTCGGTAGGGCTCGTTGTCGGGCAGCAATTCCTTGAGATGCAGCAGTCCGCTGCGCTCATGCTGGAACTGCGACTCGGTGACAGTGGTCCACCGGCCGTCTCTCATGACCTCGATCGTCCCTTCCGCGTATCGGCTCCGTGGCTGGATCTCAGCCGGCGTTCCAGCGTATCGGCAGGGACGGACATGTCTGCGTGCGGCTGGGCGCTACGTGAGACGCAGCGCGCCAACAGTTCGCTTGTTGGCAGTGCCCAGGCTGGGCGGTCGGGCCTGGCCTAGGGTTGGGCCATGTCGTCCTACAAGCTCTCTGAGGTGTCCGTCGAGGGATATGCCTCCATCCGCGCCGGCACGCTGGAACTGGGCGAGGGCGTGACCGTGCTTGTGGGTGCCAACGGGGCAGGCAAGAGCAATGTGGTCGGGGCGCTGGAATTGCTCGGGCGGATGGCGGACGGGGACCTAGCGCTCGAGGTGGGTCTCCGCGGTGGAGCACAGGCTCTGCAGTTCGCGGGCGCGGATCCGGGCAAGGGGATTCGCCTGCGGGTGAGCGCGTCTCCCTACCGCTACGAGGCCCACCTGATAGCAGCGGCGAACGACACTCTTATCTTCTCGGAGGAGAAGGGCCACTTCAATGAGTGGGGCCGCCCCCTCGTCGAGGACTTCGGGCGGGGGCACCGGGAATCGCTCCTTCGCCAGAAGGAGGAGGAACAACTGTCGCGACTCGCGGGGCCGGTGCGCGCCATCCTGGCCGGCTGCCGGGTGTTCCACTTCCAGGACACTGGCCGTGAGGCACCGGTCAAACGCTTCGGCTATGCCGCGGACAATGAAGCGCTGAGACCCGACGCGGAGAATCTCGCGGCTTTCCTGCTGCGGATGCGGGACGGGGAGCCGAGGTCGTACAGGCGTATCGTGCGCGCGGTGCAGTCCGTCGCACCGTTCTTCCGGGACTTCCTGTTGGCCGAGGAGCCTGGCGGCCGGATCCGGCTGCGCTGGACCCAGGAAGGTGTGGACGCGGTCTTTCCCGCCGAGGCGCTGTCCGATGGCACGCTGCGGTACATCTGCCTGTGTGTGCTGCTCCTGCAACCTGATCCGCCGGCGCTGCTCACCCTGGATGAGCCTGAGTTGGGCCTGCACCCCTATGCAGTGGTTCAGCTCGCGGACATGCTGCGCTCAACTGCGGTGCGAAGCCAGATCGTCATCGCCACCCAGTCCGTCACTCTCCTCAACCAGTTTTTGCTGGACGAAATCGTCGTGGTGGAGAGGGAGAACGGAGCGACCGTGCTCAGACGACCAGACCACGAAGCGCTCCATGATTGGCTGGAAGACTACTCGCTCGGTGAGCTGTGGGAGAAGAACGTCCTGGGCGGACGACCTGCGGCGGAGCTTCCCTTCCGGGGTCGCCCGGAATGATCACGGTGGGGGTGCTGTGCGAAGGGCAGACCGAAGAGAACATGGTCCGGGACTTCCTTGCTCCTGAGTTGGTGCGGTTGGGCATCATCATGGTGCCGACCATCCTCTTGACTCGAACTGCGGCAGGCGGGCCCACCGGGCGCGGGGGTGTCAGTAAGTGGTCGAAGATCGAGAAGGATCTGCAGAACCGTCTCAGGAGCAGTCCGCACTGGGCTGCGGTCACGACGCTGATCGACTACTACGGGCTCCCGCAGGACAGTCCGGGGATGGCTGACCGGCCTTCGGCCTCGGCTCGGCAAAAGGCCGAGCACGTGGAGAAACGCATGGCCGAGCACATCGGCCACCCGCGTTTCATTCCGTACCTGGTTCTTCACGAAACCGAGGCATGGGTTTTCGCTGCGGCGGAACAGCTTGCCTATTGGACGGACGACCCTGCGCTCGCGCAGAAGGTGCAGAACATAGCCGCTGCTGCCGGAGGTCCGGAGGAGGTCAACGAGAGGCCGGAGACCGCTCCGTCGAAGCGCCTGTTGAAGCTGCACCCGGAGTACAACAAAACCCTTCACGGGCCTGCGGCAGTGACCGACCTCGGGCTCGAAGGTCTGCGAGCCGCCTGCCCGCATTTCAGCGCATGGATCGACAGGCTGACTGCGCTGGCCGACGAGTAGCCGGCAACAGTCTGCGCGAACGCCACGCAGACTGGGCCTCTGCCCAGGAAGGACAGAGGCCCAGCCATGCGTACGAGTCAGCCGGTGTTGCGGAGGCCTGCGGCGACACCGTTGACGGTGAGCAGCAGGGCCCGTGCGAGCAGCGGGTCGGCCTCTTCGCCGCGTTCGGCGGCCTGGCGCTGGCGGGCGAGCAGGGATACCTGGAGGTAGGAGATCGGGTCCAGGTAGGCGTCCCGGATGGCGAAGGTCTGCTGGAGCACCGGGCTGGTGCCGAGGAGTTCCTTGCCGCCGGTGACCTTGAGGACTTCCTGCACGGTGAGTGCGTGTTCGGCCTCGATGACGTCGAAGACGTGCTTGAGCTCGTCGGGGACGAGCGTGTCGACGTAGTGCCGGGCGATGCGCAGATCGGTCTTGGCCAGGGTCATCTCGACGTTGGAGATGAAGTTCTGGAAGAAGTGCCACTGGCCGTGCATCTCTTCGAGGACGGTGTCGAGGCCGGCCTCGCGCAGTGCCTTGAGGCCGGAGCCGACGCCGAACCAGCCGGGGACGATCTGGCGGGACTGGGTCCAGCCGAACACCCACGGGATGGCCCGCAGGCCGTCGAGCGAGACGCCCGAGCCGGGGCGGCGGGAGGGCCGCGAGCCCAGGTGCAGGTCGGCGAGCTGGTCCACCGGGGTGGAGGCGAGGAAGTACGCGGGCAGGTCGGGGTCCTCGACCAGCTTGCGGTACGCGCCGTGGGCGGCGTCGGAGACGGTGTCCATGGCCGCGTCCCAGCGGGCCAGTGCCTCGTCGGACTGGCGGGGCGCGGTGTGCAGCGCGGAGGCCTGGAGGGTCGCCGCGACGGTCAGCTCCAGGTTCTCGCGGGCGAGCGCCGGGATGAGGTACTTGTCGGAGATGACCTCGCCCTGCTCGGTCACCTTGATCTCGCCCTCGAGGGTGCCCCAGGGCTGCGCGAGGATCGCGTCGTGCGAGGGGCCGCCGCCTCGGCCGACGGTGCCGCCGCGGCCGTGGAAGAGGCGCAGGCGTACGCCGTAGCGGTGGGCGACGTCGCGGAGCCGGCGCTGGGCGCGGTGGATCTCCCACTGGGAGGTGGTGATGCCGCCGAACTTGGAGGAGTCGGAGTAGCCGAGCATGACCTCCTGGACGTCGCCGCGGAGTGATACGAGGCGGCGGTAGGAGGGGTCGGCGAGCATTTCGTCGAGGATGACGTCGGCGGCCTTGAGCTCGTCGGTCGTCTCCAGGAGCGGCACGATGCCGATCTTGGCCCAGCCGCCGTGGAGGTCGATGAGTCCGGCCTCACGGGCGAGGACGGCGGCGGCGAAGACGTCGTCGGCGCCCTGGCACATCGAGATGATGTAGGACTCGATGACCTCGGGGCCGAAGCGCTCGAAGGCCTCCTTGATGGTGTGGAAGACACCGAGGGTCTTCTCACCTGCGGCGTCCAGCGGGGCCGGGGTCGGGGCGAGCGGGCGGCGGGACCTGAGCTCCTTGGCGAGGAGCTTCTGCCGGTAGTCGCGGGGCATGTCGGTGTAGCGCCAGGATTCCTCGCCGAGGCGGTCGAAGAGCTGGCCCAGCGCGTGGTGATGGGCGTCGGCGTGTTCGCGTACGTCCATGGTGGCGAGCTGGAGGCCGAACGCGGAGAGCGTGCGGATGGTGCGGTCCATGCGGCCGTCGGCGAAGAGTCCGCCGCGGTGTTCGCGCAGGGAGGTCTGGATGAGTGCGAGGTCGGCGATGAGTTCGGCGGTGCCGAGGTAGTCGCAGCCGGGGCGGTGGGGCGTGCCCGTGGCGAGGCGTTCGCGGGTGTTGACGAGCTTCTGGCGGATGCAGGTGGCCTTGAGCCGGTAGGGCTCTTCGGCGTTGAGCCGCTTGTAGCGGGGGCTGATCTCGGGGAGTCGCTCCAGGTCGGTCTGGAGCGAGGTGAGGAGCTCGTCGGTGGCTCCGGTGTAGCGGATGGAGTTGGAGAGGAGTCCGCGCAGGTAGTCGATGAGTTCGAGGGCGTCGGTGATGCCGTGCTCGTGCTGGAGGATGAGCACGTCCCAGGTGACGGCGGGCGTCACGTTGGGGTTGCCGTCGCGGTCTCCGCCGATCCAGGTGCCGAAGGTGAGGGGGCGCGTGCCGGCCGGGAGCTCGACGCCGACGCGTTCCAGTTCGGCGGCGAGGTCCTCGAGGACGTCGCCCACGGCGTTGGCGTGGAGTTCGTCGAGGTAGTAGATGGCGTTGCGGGCCTCGTCGGCGGGCTCCGGGCGTACTACGCGGAGCTCGTCGGTCTGCCAGATGAGGTCGATGTTCTCGGCGAGCCGGAGGTCGTGGCGCCGGCGGTCGGCCTCGATCACGGGGGTTTCGAGCAACTCGGCGATGCGGCGGAGCTTGTTCAGTACGGAGCGGCGCGCGGCCTCCGTCGGGTGCGCGGTGAAGACCGGTCGTACGTTGAGGTTCTTGACCGTCTCGCGCAGGTGTTCGGGGTCGGCGTCCTTGAGCCGGTCGGCCGTGCGGGCGAGGAGCCCGCCTTCGGCGGCCCGGCGGTCGCGCATCTCGTGGGCGCGGTGGACCTGCTCGGTGACGTTGGCGAGGTGGAAGTAGGTGGAGAAGGCGCGCACGAGCTGTGCGGCGGTCTCCAGGTCCGTGTCGCCGAGGAGCTCGGCCGCTGCCTCGCCGTCGGTGCGGGTCAGGGCGCGGACGCGCTCGACGAGGTCGAGGAGGTGCTGGCCCTCCTGTCGTACGAGGGTCTCGCCCAGGAGGTCGCCGAGGCGGCGGATGTCGGCCCGCAGTTCGGTGTTGGCGGCAGGGGTCTGGTCGGCACTGCTCACAGTGTGCGGCTCCTTGCAGTGGTTGAGCACGTCTGTCAGGGGGGCCGGGGCGCTCGCGGTGCTGACGGGTCACCCCGGTTATGCAGAGTGCGGACCGCGCTGTCCGACGCTCCCAGGATAGGTGTCCGGGCGTTCGGCGTGCTCGGTGCCCTGCAGGGTTGTGACGATCGGGGGTACACGAAGGGCGGAGGCCCGCTCGCACAAGGGTTGCCACGGTGGTGTTCGCGTGTTGCGGGCCTCTTCGCTGCCATACTTACGTTGCCGTAGGTTACGGATGCGTAGCCCGGTCATACCGTCATATTTCCTCACCTCACAGGGGACTCCCCAATGCCCACCAGCCCCGACGTGATCGACGACGGCCTGCCGACGACGGCAGGCGACTCCGTACACTCCTCCGCCACGCTCGGCGGGGACAAGAAGCGTTCGGTCGAGCAGATCGCGCTGCTGCTGTTCATCGTGGTGCCGTTCGCGGCCCTGGTCGCGGCGGTGCCGCTGGCCTGGGGCCGTGGGGTCAGCTGGCTCGATCTGGGTCTGCTGGTCGCCATGTACTACTGGGGCTGCCACGGCGTGACGATCGGTTTCCACCGCTACTTCACGCACGGCTCGTTCAAGGCGAAGCGTCCGCTCCGTCTCGTCCTGGCGGTCGCGGGTTCGATGGCGGTGGAGGGCCCGCTGGTGCGCTGGGTGGCCGACCACCGCAAGCACCACCGGTTCTCCGACGCCGAGGGCGACCCGCATTCGCCCTGGCGGTTCGGCGAGAACCTCCCGGCACTGCTGAAGGGCCTGTGGTGGGCCCATATCGGCTGGATGTTCAACGAGGAGCAGACGCCTCAGCAGAAGTACGCCCCGGACCTCGTCAGGGATCCGGCGATCCGCGCGATCTCGCGTCACTTCCTCAGCTTCACGATTCTCTCGCTGGCGATCCCTCCGCTGGTCGGCGGCCTGGTCACGATGTCGTGGTGGGGTGCGTTCACCGCGTTCTTCTGGGGTTCTCTCGTCCGGGTCGCGTTGCTGCACCACGTGACCTGGTCGATCAACTCGATCTGTCACGCGGTCGGGAAGCGGCCCTTCAAGTCCCGGGACAGGTCCGGGAACGTGTGGTGGCTGGCGGTGCTCTCGTGCGGCGAGTCGTGGCACAACCTGCACCACGCGGACCCGACGAGCGCGCGGCACGGGGTGATGAGGGGCCAGATCGACTCCAGTGCCCGGCTGATCCGCTGGTTCGAGCAACTGGGCTGGGCGCATGACGTCCGGTGGCCCGATGCCTCGCGTATCGCCTCCCGGCGCAAGCCCGTGGGTGCCGACCCTGCATGATTGACGACGTGGCGACCGACGGAAGTACCAGCGGCGAGAAGAGCAGGCCTGCCCCCACGCGAAGGGCCCGGCGGGTCCGGATGACGGGCAAGGAGCGCCGCGAGCAGCTGTTGGACATCGGCCGCGCCCTGTTCGCCGACAAGGGCTTCGAGGGCACCTCGGTGGAGGAGATCGCGGCGCGTGCCGGGGTCTCCAAGCCGGTGGTGTACGAGCACTTCGGCGGCAAGGAGGGCCTGTACGCCGTCGTGGTCGACCGTGAGATGCGCCAGCTGCTGGATCTGGTGACGGGGGCGCTCACGGCGGGGCATCCGCGTGAGCTGCTGGAGCAGGCGGCGTTCGCGCTGCTCGACTACATCGAGACGTACACGGACGGTTTCCGGATCCTGGTCCGTGATTCTCCGGTCGCGCAGTCCACGGGCACGTTCGCGTCGCTGATCAGTGACATCGCGACGCAGGTCGAGGACATCCTGGGCCTGGAGTTCAAGGCCCGGGGCTTCGACCCGAAGCTGGCCCCGCTGTACGCGCAGGCCCTGGTCGGGATGGTGGCACTGACCGGCCAGTGGTGGCTGGACGTGCGGAAGCCGAAGAAGGCGGAGGTCGCCGCCCATCTGGTGAATCTGGCGTGGCACGGGCTGGAGAACCTGGAGTCGAAGCCGCGGCTGATAGGCCACCGGAAGAGCTGAGCCACTGCGGCGCACATGCGATCACTCGTTGTGATGACGAGGCCGCGAAGCGCACCCTACTGTGCGGTGCAGGAAAAGAAACGGTCGTGTATCACCCCTCCGGGTGACGGGATCTGGTTCCCGGTGCGGCGGCGTCCGCCGAACGTAGGATGATTCCCAGTACCGACCGGAGGGGGGTGTGCTGGATGATCCGTGCGTACAAGTTTCTCCTGCGGCCCACCGCGGGGCAGGCGATCGCAATGGGCGAGATGCTGCGGGATCACTGTTCGCTCTACAACGGTGCATTGCAGGAACGCCGTGACGCCTACCGGCATCCCTCCAGGACGAGCATCAGGTACGGAGAGCAGTCCGCGCAGCTGAAGGAGATCCGGGCCTTCGACCCGGGGCGTCAGGGGCGCTGGTCCTTTTCCTCGCAGCAGGCGACGCTACGCAGGCTGGACAAGGCGTTCGCCAGCTTCTTCCACCGGGTCATGGCTGGGGACGCACCAGGTTATCCGCGTTTTCGCGGGGCGAACTGGTTCGACACAGTGGACTTCCCCAGGGACGGAGACGGCTGCCGTTGGGACTCCACCCCACACGACGCTGTCACTCGGGTCCGTTTCCTGGGTATCGGGCATGCCCGGGTCAACCAGCACCGTCCGGTGACGGGCAGGGTCAAGACTGTCAGCGTGAAACGCGAGGGCCGTAGGTGGTTCGTCGTGCTGACCGCCGAGCGTGACCGGCCCGATCCGTTGCCCGCGGCCGGCAGCCAGGTCGGTATCGATCTCGGTATCGCGTCGTTCCTCACCACCTCACACGGCGTGCACATTCCCAGTCCCCGCCACGGCCGCAGGGCAGCAGCGAAGCTTCGTGCCGCGCAGCAGGCCCTGTCCCGGTTTCCACGGTGCAAAGCCAGGGACCGCACCCGCAATCATCAGCGGGCGGTGGAGAAGGTCGCGGCCCTGCACGGCAGGGTGCGTCGTCAGCGGCTCGACCACGCACACAAGACCGCGCTCCTGCTCGTGCGGGAGCATGACTTCATCGCGCACGAAGACCTCAAGATCCGCAACATGAGCGGGACTCCCGAGCCGAAACCCGACCCCTGGAATCCAGGCAGCTTCCTGCCCAACAGGGCTGCGGCCAAGGCCGGGTTGAACCGTTCGATCGCTGACGCCGGATGGGGGGTGTTCCTGACGATCCTGAACGCAAAGGCTGAGAGTGCCGGGCGGGAAGTGATGGCCGTGGACCCCCGCAACACCTCCCGCATGTGCCCCGAATGCGGGCACATAGCCAAGGAGAACCGGCCCACACAGGAGAAGTTCCACTGCCTCGTCTGCGGCCACCAGGCACACGCCGACAAGGTCGGGGCACTCAATGTTCTACGGGCCGGGCTGGTCCGTCGTGACGCCAACCAGGCATAGCGAGAAGCCTCGTCTCCAGGGCGGGGAGGAGTCACGGGAGGAACCATGACCGCCGGCGACGAGCCGATCACCAGTCAGAGCAGCCGCTGGCCAGCCCCACAGGACGGATACACGGTGGATGCTCTGTGGGCCTTGCCCGATCTTCCACCGCACACGGAATTGCTCGACGGAGACCTGATCCTTGCGTGCCCGCAACGACTCTTCCACAGCACGATGGTCGACCTTCTGGTGACAGGGCTCCGTCACCACACGCCACTGGAACTGAAGACACGTCGCCACGTGACTGTGGTCCTGGATCGCCGTAACGCCCCCGAGCCCGACCTCTGCGTCGTCCGGGCGGAAGCGGTCACCGGGCGGGAGCTGACCCGTTTCGAGGCGGCAGACGTCCTTCTCGCCGTCGAGGTGGTCTCCCCGGACTCCGAGGCGCGCGACCGTGACACCAAGCCGCAGAAGTACGCGTCGGCGGGCATCCCGAACTTCTGGCTGGTCGAGATGGCCGGCAGCGACCGGCACCCGGTCGTGCGGGTCTACGAGCTGGACCCGGTGAACAAGACGTACGCCCTGACGGGTATCCACCATGACCGGCTCAAGACCGGCGTTCCGTTCCCCGTCGACCTGGACATCTCGGCGGAGGCGCTCGACGCGCTGTGACGCTCACCCGCTGACCGGCTCCAGGAACTCCAGCCGGTTGCCGACAGGGTCCTGGGAGTGGAAGCGGCGGTGGCCCGGAAGGTTGTCGTCCCACTCGACGGGGGCGCCGTGCCCGGCCAGCCGGGTCGCGTAGGCGTCGATGCCGGTGACGCGCAGGCCCGGATGCGCCTTCCTCGCCGGGCGGAAGCCCTCTTCGATCCCCAGGTGCAGCTGGACCGGCCCGGCCCCGAACCAGCAGCCGCCGCGGGCGGCGAGGGCTGGAGGTTTGGTGAGCTCCGTAAGGCCGAGAACGTGTACGTAGAAGGCCCGCAGGACGTCCTCCGATCCGGGCGGAGCAGCGAGCTGGACATGGTCGACGGCGGTGATCACGGCTGCTCCTTGACGGTACGGACCACGGCGAAGATCCGGCGGAACGGGAAGACCGTGCCGTGCGGGCCGGCCGGGTAGGCGGTGCGCAGCAGGTCGCGGTATTCGGTGAGGAAGGCGTCGCGGGCGTCCGGGTCGTCGGCGAGGGCGTCGAGGACGGGGCGCAGGCCGGTGCCTTTGACCCAGTCGAGGACGGGGTCCTCGCCCTGGAGCAGGTGCAGATAGGTGGTCTCCCAGACGTCGACGGTGCGCCCGGGCGCGGTGAGGTGCTCCAGGTAGTCGGCGGGGGTGTGCACGGCGTCCCCGTGGCGGAGGAGGCCGCCGAGGCGGTTGTGCCAGCGGGGGGATTCGGCCAGTTCACGCATGAGGGTGTGGCTGGGGGCGTCGAAGTTGCCGGGGACCTGGAAGGCGAGGGTGCCGCCGGGAGTGAGGGCGTCCAGCCAGTGGGGGAAGCGGGCGGTGTGGCCGGGGACCCACTGGAGCAGGGCGTTGGAGACGATGAGGTCGTACGTCTCGGTGGGCGCCCAGGTCGCGGCGTCGGCCTCGGTGAAGTCGAGGAGGGGCCCGGCGTGGTTGCGGGCGCGCTCGAGCATCTGGGGTGAGCTGTCGTAGCCGGTGATGCGGGCGCCCGGCCAGCGGTCACCGAGGAGGACGGTGACGTTTCCGGCGCCGCTGCCGAGGTCGGCGATCCGGGGTGCGGGTTCGTGTGGGAGGGCTCCGATCCGGGCCAGGAGGTCATGGAAGGGGCGGGTGCGGTGGTCCGCGTGGCGGAGGTACTGCTGGGGGTCCCAGGCGGGTGGCGTCATGAGTTCAGGATCACCAAGAAAGTCTCTTGATGTCAAGACACTTGAATTCAAGAGACTTCATGTCGAGGGACCCTTTACACTGATCGACATGGAGGACGAGGTCGACCGACTGGTCGCTGCATGGCGCCGCGAGCGCCCTGACCTCGACGTGGAACCACTCGAGGTCCTGAGCCGCGTCTCCCGCCTGGCCCGGCATCTGGACCGGGCCCGCAGAATCGCCTTCGCGGAGCACCAGCTGGAGCCCTGGGAGTTCGACGTACTGACGTCCCTGCGCCGTGCCGGCGCCCCGTATCAGCTCTCCCCCGGCCAGCTCCTGACTCAGACCCTGGTCACCTCGGGCACGATGACCAACCGCATCGACCGGCTGACCAAGAAGAACCTGGTGGAGCGGCTGCCCGACCCGAGCGACCGCCGTGGTGTCCTCGTCCGGCTGACCGACCTGGGCCGCGACAAGGCCGACCAGTCGCTGGCCGGGCTGCTCGACCAGGAGCGGGCCATCCTGGGCGAGCTCTCGCGCCGGCAGCGGTCCGAACTCGCCGGGCTGCTACGCCAGCTGACCGCCCCGTTCGACAACATCCCCGGTTAGCGCGACCGGGCCCACCCCGGCCCGCCGGGCGAGTGCCACGGCCGCCAGCGTCGAGTGCACACCCAGCTTCCCCAGCACGTTCTGCATATGGGTACGCACCGTGTGCGGGGACAGGAAGAGCCGCTCCGCGACCGCCTTGCGCCCCAGGCCCGCCACCATGCAGCGCAGCACCTCGCGCTCGCGCGGGGTCAGCGACTCGACGAGCTCCTCGCTCTCGGTGCGGTGCTTTCGGGCCGCCGTCAGCTCCCGCAGGACACCGGTCAGCAGCGCGGCCGGCAGATGCGTCTCGTCGCGGAGCACGCCCCGTATGACCGTCAGCAGCCTCTGCAGCGAGCAGTCCTTGGCGACCCAGCCCGAGGCGCCGGCCTGCAGCGCCGACGCGGCCCGGCGCGGGTCGTCCCTCTCCGCGAGGACCACCGTACGGATCTGGGGCTGCCCGGAACGCACCCCCGCCACCAGCGAGATGCCGTCCACCGGCCCGCCGGCGGGCGCCTCGTCCGGTGCGCCTCGCGGTGCGGGGACGGTGCGGGCGCCACCCCTGGCGAGGGTGCCCAGTTCGGCGTCGACCAGCATCACGTCGTAGCGGCGCCCTTCGGCTGCGGCACGCTCCAGACACCGCAGTGCGGCGGGGCCGCTGCCCGTGGCGGACACGTCGACGTCCGGTTCGGCCGCGAGAGCCGCGGCGAGGGACTCGGCAAAGATGCGGTGGTCGTCGACCACCAGAACCCGGATACGAGCCACAGACACCCCCATGCTGTGTGAGCTCCTGGGGCGCCCCGTTCGTGGCCGGCCCCGGCGTGGACCGACCACGGCGGATACGACGCCCGGAGCACTCCGGTGGACCGCCGGCGCACGGCCGCCGCCGTGTGCCGGCCGCCACCCGCCCCGGGCGTCGTATCCGACTGTCTCGTCCCCTGAAACGGCACCGGCCCCCACCGGTGCTGCGCATCAGCCTACGGTGGGTGGTGGGCGCCGGAAGGCTATTCGCAGAACTGACTGCCCGAGGTGTCTAGGGTGTTGTTCATGTTCCGTCTTGAGACCGAAGTGGACAAGGAACGTCGTATTCTGCTGGGTCGGCGGCTGAACGACGACAACTGGGACGGATCACCGGAGCTGCGCGCCCTGCATTCCACCTCCGCCGAGCACGAAGTCCCGCTGGAGGTCTGGCTCCTGGACGACCGGGGGGAGCTGGCCGGCGGCCTGAGCGGGCGGACCTGGGCGTACTGGCTCCATGTGGACCTGCTCTGGGTCGACAGCCGCCACCGCGGCCTCGGCCTCGGCTCGCGGCTGCTCGCCGAGGCGGAGCGCCTCGCCCGCGAGGACCGGTCCTGTACCCGCTCCCGGCTGGAGACCTGGAGCTTCCAGGCTCCGGACTTCTACCGGAAGCAGGGGTACGAGGTGGTCGGCGAGGTCGAGAACTACCCGCCCGGCGTCGCGGAGTTCATCCTGGTCAAGCAGTTGGAGCGATCCGACGGCCCCCAGCCGAGGGAACCGCGGGGAAGACTCCTGGGGCGGCGTAACCGGCCGAGGTGAAGGCCTCCGAGACGGCCTTGGAGACGGTGTCCTCCATGGCCTCCTCCACCAGCACGACCGCCGAGCCGCCGAAGCCGCCCCCGGTCATCCTGGCCCCGAGCGCCCCGGCCTCGTTCGCCGCGGAGACCACGAGGTCCAGTTCGGGGCAGGAGACCCGCAGGTCGTCGCGGAGCGAGACGTGGCCCTCGTTGAGGACCGGGCCCGCCGCGCGCACCTCGCCCGCGTCGAGCAGTGCGATGACCTGCTCCACCCGGTGGTTGTCGCTCACGACATGGCGGACGTAGCGAACGACCGACTCGTCCTCGCCTGCCGCCGCGAGGATCTCCAGGGCGGCGTCGAGGCCCTCGTACGGAAGGTCGCGGAGCGTGCCGATGCCCAGCGCCCGGGCTCCCGCCTCGCAGCCGGCCCGCCGCTCCGCGTACGCGCCGTCGCCCAGCGCGTGCTTGACCCGGGTGTCGACGACCAGCAGTCGCAGCCCGTGCGCGGCCAGGTCGAAGGGGACCTGGCGCAGGGTGAGGTCGCGGGTGTCGAGGTGCAGTGCGTGGCCCTCGGTGCAGCACGCCGAGGCCATCTGGTCCATGACGCCGCAGGGCACGCCGACGAACGCGTTCTCGGCCCGCTGGCCGAGCACGGCGATCTCCGGGGCGCTCAGGCCCAGTTCGAAGAGGTCGTTCAGGGCGAGCCCTGTGACGACTTCGAGGGCGGCCGACGAGGAGAGGCCGGCGCCGACCGGGACGGTGGAGGTGAGCTGGATGTCCGCGCCGGTGACGGCGTGGCCGGCCTCGCGGAGCGCCCAGACGACACCGGCGGGGTAGGCGGCCCAGCCGTGGCCCGAGTGCGGGACCAGCTCGTCGACGCGCAGGGAGACGACCCCGCCCGGCACGTCGGTGGAGTGCAGGCGCAGCTGTCCGTCGGTGCGGCGGCCGACGGCCGCGCGGGCGGTGTGCGGGAGGGCGAGCGGCATGACGAAGCCGTCGTTGAAGTCGGTGTACTCACCGATCAGGTTCACCCGTCCGGGTGCGGCCCAGATCCCCTCGGGTGCGGTCCCGTAGAGCTCGGTGAAGGAGGCGGTCAGCTCGGCGTTGTCGGTCATGGTGCGGTGGGCTCCTCTCGGCGGGCGAACGTCCACGCGTCGGCGACGATGGCGGCCAGGTCCGCGCGCGACGGCTGCCAGCCGAGCCGCTCCCTGGCGGTGGCGGCGGAGGCGACGAGGACGGCCGGGTCTCCGTCGCGGCGGGGCGCGGCGGTCTCCGGGACGGGGTGGCCGGTGACCTGCCGGACGGTCTCGATGACTTCGCGTACGGAGAAGCCGTTGCCGTTGCCGAGGTTGCAGATGAGGTGTTCGCCCGCGGCGGCCGCGTCCAGGGCGAGCAGATGGGCGTCGGCGAGGTCGGCGACGTGGATGTAGTCGCGTACGCAGGTGCCGTCGGGGGTGGGGTAGTCGTCGCCGTAGACGGAGATCGACTCGCGCTGCCCGAGGGCGACCTGGAGGACCAGCGGGATGAGGTGCGACTCGGGGTCGTGGCGTTCGCCATGGCTGCCGTAGGCCCCGGCGACGTTGAAGTAGCGCAGGGAGACCGCTGCCAGGCCGTGTGCGGCGGCCTCACCGGTGATCATGTGGTCGACGGCGAGCTTGGAGGCGCCGTACGGGTTGGTGGGCGCGGTCGGGTCCGACTCGGTGATGGGGCTGGAGACGGGTTCGCCGTACGTCGCCGCGGTGGAGGAGAAGACGAGGGTGCGCACCCCGGCGTCGCGCATGGCGGCGAGGAGGACGGTGGTGCCGCCGACGTTGTTGACCCAGTACTTCTCGGGGTCGACGACGGACTCGCCGACCTGGGAGTACGCGGCGAAGTGGAGCACTCCGTCGTAGGTGGGGTCCAGCCACTTGGCGGCGTCCTGGATGCGGCCCTCGATGAAGTCGGCGCCGGCGGGGACGCCCTCACGGAAGCCGGTCGACAGGTCGTCGAGGACGGTCACGGTGTGGCCGGCCTCCAGCAGGTGTGCGGCGACGACACCGCCGACGTATCCCGCGCCGCCCGTCACCAGGTACTTCTTGCCGGTGTTGCTCACTCGCTCGCTACCTCTCGCAGTCGCTGGGCCGCGGCCTCCGGCGGCACGTCGTTGATGAACACGCCCATGCCGGACTCGGAGCCCGCGAGGAACTTCAGCTTGCCGGTGGTCCGCCGGATGGTGAAAAGCTCGAGATGCAGCCCGAACTCCTCACGGCCGGGGACCCTGAAGGGAGCCTGGTGCCAGGCCGAGATGTACGGGGTCGGCGGCTCACCGGGGCCGAAGATCCGGTCGAATCGCCTCAAGAGTTCCAGATAGACCTGTGGGAATTCCGTGCGTGCGGCCTCGTCGAGTTCCCGCAGGTCGGGGACGCGGCGGCGCGGGTGGAGGTGGACCTCGTAGGGCCAGTGGGCGGCGTAGGGCACGAAGGCGACCCAGTGCTCGCCCTCCAGGACGACACGGTCGCCGTCGGCCAGCTCGCGGGCGACGACGTCGTCGAAGAGGTTCCGTCCGGCCTCGGCGCGGTGGGTCTCCATCGAGCGGAGCATCTGCTCGGTGCGCGGGGTGACGAACGGGTAGCCGTAGATCTGGCCGTGCGGGTGACCGAGGGTGACGCCGATCTCGGCACCGCGGTTCTCGAAGCAGAACACCTGGGTGACCTGCGGGAGCTCGGCGAGGTCGGCGGTGCGGTCGGTCCAGGCCTCCAGGACCAGGGCGGCCTGGTCCTCGGTGAGGCCGGCGAAGGACACGTCGTGGTCGGAGGTGAAGCAGACGACCTCGCAGCGGCCGGAGTCGCCGGCGAGGGAGGGGAAGCGGTTCTCGAAGACGGCGACGTCGTAGCCGCTGTCGGGGATCTCGCTGAGCCGGCCCTCCTGCGAGGGGCAGAGCGGGCACTCGTCGGCCGGCGGGTGGTAGGTGCGTCCCTGCCGGTGCGAGGCGATGGCCACCGAGTCGCCGAGCAGGGGATCGCGGCGGACCTCCGAGGACGTCGAGACGGCGTCGAGCGGCCGCTGGTCGACGGCGTCGCGGACGGTGTCGTCAGCGGAGTCGTAATAGATCAGCTCACGGCCGTCGGCGAGGGTCGTAACCGTCTTCTTCACCAGGCTCCTCCATGTAACGCCCTCCAAACATAACCGCACATAACAAATCACAACTCAACACGACAGTCAATGCTGACGAGACCTGTGGACAGCCTGTGCGTAGGGACTGCCTGAACCGGGACATTTCGCCCCGTGCGATCACGATCAAACAAAGAACGTCATGCGAGCTGTTCATTTTCTGAACACATAGGCGTAGGTTCCGACGGGTTCAGTTCGCGCAACGAAGCGAGTACCCCCCATGCAATATCTGGCCGAAGGGCTCCGGCTCCCCACGAACGGGCTCGATTACACAATCCTGGCGATCTACTTCGTCGTGGTGCTCGGCATCGGCTTCGCCGCCCGGGCCAGTGTGAAGACGAGTCTCGACTTCTTCCTTTCCGGACGGTCCCTGCCTGCCTGGGTGACCGGCCTCGCCTTCGTCGCGGCGAATCTCGGGGCCACCGAGATCCTCGGCATGGCGGCGACCGGCGCGCAGTACGGCGTCGCGGTCGTCCACTGGTACTGGATCGGCGCCATCCCCGCCATGGTCTTCCTCGGCCTGGTGATGATGCCCTTCTACTACCGGTCGAAGGTCCGCTCCGTACCGGAGTTCCTGCTGCACCGCTTCGACAAGTCGGCGCACCTGCTGAGCTCCGTACTCTTCGCCTTCTCCGCGATCCTGATCGCGGGCGTGAACCTCTACGCCCTGTCGATCGTCGTGGAGGCGCTCCTGGGCTGGCCGCAGTGGGTCGCGATCGTCGTCGCGGGCCTCTTCGTGCTGATCTACATCACCATCGGCGGTCTCTCCTCGGCGATCTACAACGAGGTGCTGCAGTTCTTCGTCATCCTCGCCGCGCTGATCCCGATCACCCTGCTGGGCCTCAAGCGTGTCGGCGGCTGGGACGGTCTGAGCGGCTCGCTGGAGAAGCAGCACGGCGCGGACTTCATGACCGCCTGGGGCGGTACCGGCATCGGTGACGCCAACCCGCTCGGCGCCAACTGGCTGACGATCATCCTCGGCCTCGGCTTCGTGCTCTCCTTCGGCTACTGGACCACCAACTTCGCCGAGGTGCAGCGTGCGCTGTCCGCGAAGAACCTCTCGGCCGCCAAGCGGACCCCGCTGATCGCGGCCTTCCCGAAGATCTTCATCGTCTTCGCGGTGATGATCCCGGGCCTGGTCGCCGCCGTCGTCGTACCCAAGATCGGTACGCCCGGCTCGGACCTCACGTACAACGACGCCATTCCGCTGCTGATGCAGGAGCTCCTGCCCAACGGTGTGCTCGGCATCGCGGTGACCGGTCTGCTGGCCGCGTTCATGGCCGGTATGGCCGCCAACGTGTCCTCGTTCAACACGGTGTTCACCACGGACATCTGGCAGCGGTACGTGAAGAAGGACCAGCCCGACGCGTACTACCTGCGCTTCGGCCGGCTGATCACCGCCGTGGGTGTGCTGGCCTCCATCGGCACGGCGTTCATCGCGGCCAGCTTCTCCAACATCATGACGTACCTGCAGACGCTGTTCTCGTTCTTCAACGTCCCGCTGTTCGTCGTCTTCATCATCGGCATGTTCTGGAAGCGCGCCTCGATGAAGTCGGGTGTCTGGGGCCTGCTGGCGGGCACCACCGCCGCGATGGTCAACTACTTCGTGATCTACAAGCAGGGCATCATCGACATCCCGTCCGACCAGGGCGCCAACTTCGTCTCCGCCATCGTCGGATTCGTCGCCGGCGCGGTCGTCATGGTGGTCGTCACGCTGTTCACCGCCCCCAAGCCGGAGGCCCAACTGGCCGGTCTGGTCTACGGGACGGAGTCCCCGGAGGCCGAAGAGGCTCCGGAGGAGGGCGACAGCGCCTGGTACCGCAAGCCCGCACTGCTCGGCTGGGGCGCCCTGGTCCTCGCCGCCCTCTGCTACCTGCCCTACTCGCTCTGATCGGAGGCACTCACCATGTCCGACCTCAACAAGGAAGTCTCCGAGCTGGAGCGCAAGTCCGCGACCGCGGCCCGGCTCTTCGACATCCGGCGGATCATCGGCGGTCTCTTCGTGGTCTACGGAGTGATCGTCACCATCGCCGGCATCAGCCCGTCCGACGCCGACCTCAAGAAGGCCGAGGGCGTCCACATCAACCTCTGGACCGGCCTGGCCATGCTGGCGCTCGGCCTCTTCTTCCTCATCTGGATGAAGCTGCGCCCGGCCCAGGTGCCCGACGAGGCACCCGGCACACCGGAGAGCTGAACCGGCACACCCGCAGGGGCCGGACCGTCACGCGTTCACGCGAGGCCGTCCGGCCCCTGCGGTGTTCCCGCCGCCGCCCGGTCGAGCAGTCCCGTACGGGCGGCGAGCGCGGCGGCCTCCAGCCGGGAGCCGACGCCGAGCTTCATCAGCACCCGCTGCACATGGGTGCGCGCGGTGCTCGGCGCGATCCCCATCCCGGCCGCGATCACCCGGGTGTCCTCGCCCTCGGCGACCCGCACCAGCACCTCGATCTCGCGCGGGGTCAGCATCCGCAGCAGCCGCTGCCCCTCGTCGTCCGGCTGTGCCACCGGATGCAGCAGCTCCGCGAACGCGCCACGCAACAGCTGGGGTGCGATCGCGACCTCCCCCGCACGGGCCTTGACGATGGCGCGTTCGACGCCCTCGATGCGTTCGTCGTGGCGGACGTAACCCGCCGCGCCCGCGGCGAACGCCGCGGCGATCCCCCGAGGGCTCGGCACCGGGCCCAGCACCACCACGGCCACCTGCGGGCGCTCCCGCCCGATCCGCACGATCGGGTCGAACGTGCCTGGTTCCGCGGGCGCAGCCGTGCCGAAAAGGCAGACCTCCGGCGCCCTGCTGACGACGAGTTCCGCGGCCCCGGACGTCGGCGCGGCTGCCGCGAGCACCCGGTGCCCACGCAGTTTCAGCGCCGAGGCCAGTGCCTCGGCGAGCAGACGGTGGTCATCGACCACCATGAGCCGCACGCCCATCGGAAAAGCCCCCATGTGTACAGCGCACTACCGCTGCGTAACCCTGAACAGGCCCCCCGGCCCCTCTGACCCGGCAAGTTACACGCTTGTTCGACGGCGCGCGCCCTCTACCGTCCAGAAGCCCACCGGAATGCCGAATTCTGTGCCATTCAGGGCCACTTACCCGTCGGAAAACGATCGGCCCTGCCGGTCGGATGATCAACCGGCAGGGCCGTCACGTCAGGCCCGGAAACGGGCCGGGCGGGTCAGGCGGTGCTGAACGAGACGACGAGGTACTCCTTGTCGTCCGCCGAACTCGACTCGCTGGGCTCACTGACCATCCGCTCGGAGATGTACAGACGGCCCTTCTCGTAGATGAACTCGGCGTAGTCGATGGAGAAGCTCGTCTCCGCGTCGCGGACCGACTCCTCGTCCGGATTGACCATGAGCACGGTCTCCTCGAAGGTCGAGCCGTTGATGGACACGACCTGGCCGCCCTTGTCGTACGGGGGCTGCTTGTACGCGATGAGGTTGGAGCCGTCCATGCGCAGAGGGGTCAGCGTGTACTTGTCGCCGGCGTCCGCCCTGCCTCCGACGAGCTTGCCGGTGGTGAGGTCGAAGGCGACGATCTCGTTGGTGTTGCCGTACTCGCCGGTGCCCTCGTGCTCCTCGGTCGGCAGGTAGATCCTGTTGTTGCCGACGGCCAGGGAGGTGCACTCCTCGACCTCGGTGGAACCGCAGTCCGCGGCGTACTTGTCCGCGTCGGCGGAGATCCGGACGATGAGCTTCCCGGTGGCCGCGTCGAGGGAGAAGAAGTCCGAGATGCTGCTGCCGTCGCCGGCGGTGTCGCCGACATCGGCCGCGACCACGAGGGGCTTGGTGGAGACGATGCTCGCGTACTCGACGCCGGCCGGCATGTTGTACGAGGAGAGCGGTGCGCCGGTGGTGGGGTTCAGCGCCTGGACGGTCAGCTGCGGGGTGTCGGAGCCGCCGCACTTGCGGACCACGGCCAGGGCCTCGCCGCCGCCGTAGCCCATGTCGTAGCAGTTGTTGGTGTCGGCCTTCGGCTTCCAGAGCTCGGCGCCGTCGGCCAGGTTGAAGGCGGCGCCGCCGCTGGTGCCGCCCGCGGCGACCGTGGTGCCGCTGAGCGTGACCTCGTTGAACCTGATCGGCTCGTCACCGCTGGCCGAGGAGGTGACGGACTTGCTCCACATCAGCTTGCCGGTGGCGAGGTCGAGCGCGCCGATCTGAGTGCAGGAGGGGTACTTGTCCTCGGCGCTCGGCTTGCCGTCCTCGAAGGCGATGGCCGTCCTGAAGTCCTTGCTCATGTGCCGGGACGCGGCGCAGAGCTGGCCGGTGAGCGGGATCGACCAGAGCTTGGTGCCCTTGGCGGGGTCGTAGCCGACGATCTCGTAGGCGCCGGTCTTCACGTACGCCTTGTCCGTCAGCCAGGAGCCGTTGACGACGGTGGTGTCGGTGACCTTCGGGTGGGGAAGCTGGAAGCCGACCTTGGACTTGGTGTCGGCCGGGGCCTTCTCGGTGCCGCCGGCCAGGCCGTCACCCTCTCCTCCCTTGCCCTCGCCGCCGCCGTCGGTTCCGGCCGAGGACGCCTCGTCCTGCTTGCCGTCGTCACCGCTGCTGGAGGCGTAGAAGACTCCGCCGCCGACGATCAGGACCACGGCCACGACCGCGGCGACGATGATCTGCATCTGGGTGTTGAACTTCTTGCCGCCGCCCGGCTGGGGCGCGGCGTACTGCGGCTGCATCGGCGCGGTCGGGTAGCCGTACCCCTGCTGCGGAGGCATGCCGGGCTGTCCGGGCGGGGGCCCCTGCGGGAAGCCGTAGCCGGGCTGGGCCGGCGGCTGGCCGGGGGGCGGCGCCTGCGGGTAGCCGTACGCGGGATTCTGCGGCGGCTGCTGTCCGGGCGGGGGTGGCGGGCTGCCGTAACCACCGGCGGGCGGAGGCGGCGGGCTGCCGTAACCACCGGCGGGCGGGGGCGGCGGGCTGCCGTAACCACCCGCGGGCGGAGGCGGCGGGCTGCCGTAACCACCGGCGGGCGGGGTGGGGGGCGCGGCCGGGGGCGGCTTGCCGAACGGGTCGGACGGCGGCGGGGTGGGCGCGCCGAATCCGCCGGGAGGCGGGTCCTGCGGCGCGCCGAATCCGCCCTGGGGCGGGTCGTTGGGTGGCTGCTGGGGCGGCTGGGGCGGCTGGGTCATGGCGTACGTACCTCTGCGGAGTCTGGGGAGAAGGGGCTGCGGGTGCCGTCGCCGGCCGTCACTTGCCGAAGGCCATCATGGTGGTCTCGCCCTCCGAGTCGTCGCGACCGCTGACACGGTCGCTGACGATGAAGGAACGGCCGCCCGCGTAGGCGACCTTGGCCGAGAAGAAGTTCTCGATCTCCGCCGTGGAGTCCGGGTGCTGGAGCAGCGCCTTGGGCGTGCCTCCGGTGGGCGCGATCGTCGAGATCCCCCCGCCCGCCTCGTAGGTCGGCCCCACGTAGACCACGACGTTGCCGCCTTCCATCCGGAGCGGCTTCATGGCCTGTTCGGCGGGGGCGGAGGCCCTCCACTTGACCTTGCCGGTGTTCAGATCGAACGCGACGACCTTGTTGGTGCGGGTGGCGGCGCTGCTGTCGTCCCCGGTCATCATGTAGAAGCTGTTCGCGTCGGCGGTGACGCCTACGCAGCCTTCGAGCGTCTCCGTGAAGTTGAGGGATCCTCCGCAGTCGGCGGTGAGGTTGTCCTTGCTCTCGACGGCCGGCCTGGAGCGGAGTGTTCCGTTCTCGTTGAGCGCGACGATGGTCCGCTTCTTCTCCTCGTACTGGAGCAGCGAGACGACCAGAGGGTTCACCGAGAAGACCTTGTCGACCTCCAGGCCGCGCTCGACCTGGTACGTCCACTTGGCCTTGCCGGTGGTCGGGTCGAGCTCCTGGACCTGCTGCTTCGGATTGTCCACGTCGCCGGTACTGCAGTTCACGGCGGCAATCAGCTTGGCGCCTCCGGCGAACGAGTACGGCTTGCAGTTGCCATCCGGATTACCGAACAGCTCCTTGCCGTCGCTGACCCGGAAGGCGTTGGAGTTGCTCGTGCGGCCGACGGCCACGGTGTCACCGCTGATCGCCAGACCGATGTTGGACAGCATGTCGAAGTTGCCGCTCTTCTTGATCGGCTTCTTCCACCCGGCCTTGCCGGTGTTGAGGTCGACCATCTGGAGTACGGAGCAGTTCGCCCTGTCCGTGGTACCGCTCATCACGCCGATGACGATCTTGCCGTCGGCCGTGGCCGTCCCGGGTGCCGCGCACATGTCGGCGGGCAGCGGAAGCTTCCACTTCTCCTTGCCGTCGGCGACCGAGTAGCCGACGACCGAGCGGTACATGCCCTTGACGACCGTGTCCCCCACGATCCAGGGGCCGTACACGTCGGCGCCGTCGCGCGGCAGGTCGATGTCGTTCGCCGTGGTCCAGAGGACCTTCGCCTCGCCCTCCTTGCGCCCGGCGTTCAGGTCGTCGTTCGCCTCACGCCCGTCGCCCTTGCCGTCGCCCTGGTCGACGCTGGGCGAGGTGTTCGGCTCCGGGGCGCCGCTGCTGGACTTGGCGACGGGCTTCTTCTCGTCGTCGCCACCGCTCGTGGCGAAGAAGATGCCGCCGCCGACGACGAGGAGCACGGCGAGCGCCGCACCGATGATGACGGCGGGCTTGCCCTTGAAGGGGCCGCCGCCGGAGCCGCCGGGCGCGGGGGCGCCGGGGTACTGCTGCTGCGGGTAGCCGTAGCCGGGCTGCTGACCGTAAGGGCCGGGCTGTTGCGCGTACGGGCCGGCAGGGGCGCCGTACGGGCCGGGCTGCTGGGCGTACGGACCGGGGGCCGCCTGTCCGGGTGCCTGTCCGGGTGCCTGCGGGTAGCCGTAGCCGGGCTGCGCCCCGGGTGCCTGCGGGTAGCCGTAGCCCGGCTGCGCGGGGGGAGGCGTCTGCGGTGCCCCCGGCGGCGGGGTCTGCGGGGGTGCGGGCGGCATCTGCGGCGGAGCCGCCGGTGGCTGAGGAATGCCCTGCGGATCCTGCGGAGCCCCGAAGCCCCCCTGCGGCGGTTGCTGGCTGGGCGGCTGGGTCATCAGCACGTCCCCCTTCGTGCGGTCCGGTGCCCGGTCCGGTCTCCCCCGCGATTCCGCTGGGCTCAGAGGATCACGTGCAAGAAATCTCTGAATTCCCCCCGGAAAGGAGCGAATCGGGCATGGCTTCCGCGGCGTTACGACAGTCGAGCGGGGCTTCTTTGTACCACCCGCACCACACAGGGCACCGGTTCGGTCCACCCCCTGTTCCCAAGGGAGAACCGGTCCGTGATGCCGCCGTTACGCGCCCTTCGCGGCCGTGCGGGGCACGCACGGTCCGACGCCCCGTCAACTGTGCCCGGGCGGGCCCGCTTTCCGCCGCCCGACCGGGCTCGCCCTCCGGGCCGGACAGGCCGGCTCAGGCCTCCTCTGCCAGCTCCAGCCAGCGCATCTCCAGCACGTCCCGCTCCGCGACCAGTTCACGCAGCTCGGCGTCGAGCGACGCGACCTTCTCGAAGTCGGTGGCGTTGTCGGCGATCTGCGCGTGCAGCGTCGTCTCCCTGGTCGACATCTTGTCGAGCTGCCGCTCGACCTTCTGGAGCTCCTTCTTCGCGGCACGTGCCACCTGCGGCGAGACGGCCTCGGCCGGCGCCACCTTTGGCGCCGAGGACGACCCGGCGGCGGACGCGGGCGTCGCCGCCTCCTCCATGCGCTTCCTGCGCTCGATGTACTCGTCGATGCCACGCGGCAGCATCCGCAGCGCGTGGTCGCCGAGGAGCGCCATCACCTTGTCCGTGGTCCGCTCGATGAAGAACCGGTCGTGGGAGATCACGATCATCGACCCGGGCCAGCCGTCGAGGAGGTCCTCCAGCTGGGTCAGCGTCTCGATGTCCAGGTCGTTGGTGGGCTCGTCGAGGAAGAGGACGTTGGGCTCGTCCATCAGCAGCCGCAGGATCTGCAGCCGCCGCCGCTCACCACCGGAGAGGTCGCCGACGGGGGTCCACTGCTTCTCCTTGACGAAGCCGAACTGCTCGCAGAGCTGTCCGGCCGTCATCTCGCGGCCGTTGCCGAGGTCGACGCGGTCGCGCACCTGCTGGACGGCTTCGAGCACCCGCAGCTTCGGGTCGAGCTCCGCGACCTCCTGGGAGAGGTACGCGAGCTTCACGGTCTTGCCGACGACGACCTTCCCGGCGGCGGGCTGTACGTCGCCCTGGCTGCGGGCCGCGTCGGTGAGCGCGCGCAGCAGCGAGGTCTTGCCCGCGCCGTTGACGCCGACCAGGCCGATGCGGTCTCCGGGGCCGAGCTGCCAGGTGAGGTGGGTGAGCAGCGTCTTGGGTCCGGCCTGGACGGTCACGTCCTCCAGGTCGAAGACGGTCTTGCCGAGCCGGGCGTTGGCGAACTTCATCAGCGCGCTGGTGTCGCGCGGGGGCGGCACGTCGGCGATCAGCTCGTTGGCGGCCTCGATGCGGTAGCGCGGCTTGGACGTGCGGGCGGGGGCGCCGCGCCGCAGCCAGGCCAGCTCCTTGCGCATCAGGTTCTGCCGCTTGGACTCCTCGGTCGAGGCGATCCGCTCCCGCTCGGCCCGCGCGAAGACGTAGTCGCTGTAGCCGCCCTCGTACTCGTGGACGGAGCCCCGTTGGACGTCCCACATGCTGGTGCAGACCTGGTCGAGGAACCACCGGTCGTGGGTGACGCAGACGAGCGCGGAGCGCCGGGTCCGCAGGTGTCCGGCCAGCCAGGAGATCCCCTCGACGTCGAGGTGGTTGGTGGGCTCGTCGAGGACGACCAGGTCCTGCTCGGCGATGAGCAGCTGCGCCAGTGCGATCCTGCGCCGCTCGCCGCCGGAGAGCGGGGCGATGACGGTGTCCAGGCCGTGCTCGAAGCCGGGGAGCGCGAGGCTGCCGAAGAGCCCGGTCAGCACATCGCGGATCTTGGCGCTGCCCGCCCACTCGTGGTCCTCGAGATCGCCGATCACCTCGTGGCGGATGGTCGCCTGGGGATCCAGTGAGTCGTGCTGGGTGAGGACGCCGAGGCGCAGCCCGCCGTTGTGGGTGACGCGGCCGGTGTCCGCCTCCTCCAGTTTGGCGAGCATCCGGATGAGCGTCGTCTTGCCGTCGCCGTTGCGGCCGACGACGCCGATCCGGTCGCCCTCGGACACCCCGAGGGATACACCGTCGAGCAGGGCACGGGTGCCGTACACCTTGCTGACCTGCTCGACATTGACCAGATTGACGGCCATTTCACTCCTGCCTAGGTGGCCCCTGCGTCGGGGACCGCTCGACGTCCCAGAGTAGTCGCCGCGCGGGGTGCGATAGCGTGCGGCGATCGATCATGGGGAGTAACCCCAGGTCGGAGCGGTTCGGAACATCTCTGGGGTGGGGACTTCATGATGCGCGGGACACTGCGGGTTCTGGTTTCGGCGGTCGTGGCGACGGTGGCGCTGGCCGGCTGTTCGTCGTCGTCCGGCGGCGGGACGGATACGGGCAAGAACGGGGACAGCGTCCCCTCGAAGGCCGCGGAGAGCACCGCAGCCGAGGAGGGCGTCACGCTCGGGGGCGCGGGCTCGGCCTGCGAGCTGCCGGTGACGTTCGACCTTGCGGCGGACTGGAAGCCGGAGGCCGTGGAGGTGGATCCCGGCTCCGAGCTCGCGGAACTGGGGCAGCAGGGCTCGGCCACGATGGTCTGCGAGATCGACGCCAAGCCGGCCGGGAACATCGGCTACCTCCGCGTCTGGCAGGGCAAGGGAGCCGGCACCGCGCCGCGAGCGGCGCTGGAGGACTTCGTGGCCGGCGATCCGAACGCGTCCGAGGCGTCGTACAGGGAGACCGAGGCGGGGCCGGCGGCAGCCACGGAGGTCACCTACACGGTGGGCGTCGAGCTGCTGGACGAGCAGAAGACGGAGCGTGCCTTCGCCGTCGCGACGCCGGACGGCCCGGTGGTGGTGCACCTGGGCGGGCTGGACTCCCAGGAGCACAAGGCGATGCTCCCGGCGTACGAGCTGGCGAGGAAGACCCTGAAGCTGAGCTGACGGGCGCCGGCGCAACACGACGGCCCCGTCCCCGCTATCGGACGACCGTGGCCCCCGCCGCAGGGGACGCCGCCACCCGGGCCTCGCGGCAGCTGCCGGACGCCGGCAGCGCGTCGGCCACCTTCCGCGCCGACTCCTCGTCGGCGGTCAGGAACGCGGTGGTCGGCCCGGACCCCGAGACCAGCGCGGCCAGGGCTCCGGCGGCGATGCCCGCCGTGAGGGTGCCGGCCAGCGAGGGGCGCAGCGAGAGGGCGGCGGCCTGGAGGTCGTTGCCGAGGGCGCCTGCGAGCGCGGTGGTGTCCCCCTTGCGCAGGGCGGCCAGGAGTGCGGGGGAGGCGGCCGGCTCCGGTACGTCGGTGCCTGCGGTGAGCCGGTCGAACTCGCCGTAGACGGCGGGGGTGGAGAGACCGCCGTCGGCTACGGCGAAGACCCAGTGGAAGCTTCCGCCGACCTCGACGGGGGTCAGCTGCTCGCCACGGCCGACCCCGAGCGCCGCCCCGCCGATCAGGCTGAACGGCACGTCGCTGCCCAGCTCGGCACAGATCTCCAGGAGCTCCTCCTGGGTGGCACCGGTGGCCCACAGGGCGTCGCAGGCCACCAGGGCGGCGGCGCCGTCGGCGCTGCCGCCCGCCATGCCGCCGGCGACGGGGATGTCCTTCGCGATGTGGATGTGCACATCGGGGGCGATGCCGTGCCGGGCGGCCAGCGCGATCGCGGCCCTGGCCGCGAGGTTCGTGGCGTCCAGCGGGACCTGGCCGGCGTCCGGTCCGGAGCAGGTGACGCGCAGGGCCTCGGCGGGGGTGACGGTGACCTCGTCGTACAGGCCGACGGCGAGGAAGACGTTGGCCAGGTCGTGGAAGCCGTCGGGGCGGGGAGCGCCCACCGCGAGCTGCACGTTGACCTTGGCGGGTACGCGGACGGTGACGCTCTGGGTCATGCGGAGGGCTCCGGCTTGTTCTCGGCGATGGCGGCGAACTCCTCGACGGTCAGCGCCTCGCCGCGCGCCTGCGGCGAGACCCCCGCGGCGGTCAGCGCGGCCTCGGCGGCCGGCGCGGAGCCCGCCCAGCCGGCCAGGGCCGCGCGGAGCGTCTTGCGGCGCTGGGCGAAGGCGGCGTCCACGACGGCGAAGACCTCGGCCCTGCTCGCGGTCGTACGGACCGGTTCGGCACGCCGGACCAGGGACACCAGGCCCGAGTCGACGTTGGGCGCGGGCCAGAACACCGTGCGGCCGATCGAACCGGCGCGCTTGACGTCGGCGTACCAGTTGGCCTTGACGGACGGCACGCCGTAGACCTTGTTGCCTGGCCGGGCGGCCAGCCGGTCGGCGACCTCGGCCTGCACCATCACGAGCGTCCGCTCGATGGTGGGGAAGCGTTCCAGCATGGTGAGCAGGACCGGCACGGCCACGTTGTACGGCAGGTTGGCGACGAGCGCGGTCGGGGCGGGGCCCGGCAGCTCCGTGACCAGCATCGCGTCCGAGTGGACCAGGGCGAAGCGGCCGGCCCGCTCCGGCAGCCGTGCGGCGACCGTGGCCGGCAGGGCGCCCGCGAGCACGTCGTCGATCTCGACGGCGACGACCCGGTCGGCCGCCTCCAGCAGGGCCAGGGTCAGCGATCCCAGCCCGGGCCCGACCTCCACCACCACGTCGTCGGGCCGCACCTCGGCGGTCCGTACGATCCTGCGGACCGTGTTGGCGTCGATGACGAAGTTCTGACCGCGCTGCTTGGTGGGGCGTACGCCCAGCGCTGCGGCCAGCTCGCGGATGTCTGCGGGGCCCAGGAGGGCGTCGGGCTCTGTGGTGCTCACCCGTCAAGCCTACGGCCGGAGCCAGGGCGCTCCGCCCGGCACGGGCCCGAGGCCGCGCGTCTCCCGGAGGACGACGACCTCGTCGCCGTTGTCCAGGGCCGTGGCGGGGCCGGGGGCGACGGTGTCGCGGGTGCCGACGGTGACGCCCTCGGCCTCCAGGAGCTCCCCGACGTCGTCCGCGAAGGTGTGCAGGGTGCGCGACGTCCCGTCGACGTCGACACGGACGGCCTTGTCCTGGGCGAGGAACCCGGCGGTGCCGCCTGCCAGGACGGCGACGACCAGTGCGCGCGGGACGATCCGCCGCAGGCTCTCCGGGGCCGCGCGGCGCCGCCGGGCCGCCCGGTGTCCGCCGGTCTCCCTGCGGTGGGCCGGCTGCCGGGGGGCCGACGGCCGGGGGGCCGACGGGATGTCCAGCACGGTGGGGTCGTGGACGGACGGAGTGGCCGGCCACAGCCCGGCGACGATCGTCCGCTGTTCGTGGATGGAGCGCGGCGACGCCGCCGGCGGGGCGGGAACCCGCGCCAGGACCTGCCTCGTGCGACTGCCGCGCGCCGCGCGGTGACTGCCCTGCGAATGGCCCACGACGCTCCCGACGTTCCGGCCTGCCGACCCCGTTGCGCGGGCACGATAGCGGAGGCTTCGTCACCGTACAAAGTCGTACGATTACCCAACGTGTCGACCGGGGCGCCCGACGTCCCTCAGAAGTCGAACGCCCGCGCGGTGTTGTCGTAGACAGCGGCGGCCAGGGTGTCCTCGTCGGTGGACCGCACCTCGGCCATGGCACGGAGCGTGACCGGAATCAGGTAGGGCGCGTTGGGCCGTCCGCGGTACGGGGCGGGGGTGAGGAAGGGGGCGTCGGTCTCGACGAGCACGAGCTCGGCGGGGGCGACCGTCAGCGCGTCACGCAGCGGCTGCGCGTTCTTGAAGGTGACGTTGCCCGCGAAGGACATGAAGTAGCCGGCCGCCGCGCAGATCCGGGCCATGTCGGCGTCCCCGGAGTAGCAGTGGAAGACGGTCCGTTCCGGCGCTCCCGCGTCGGCGAGGATGCGCAGGACGTCCGCGTGGGCCTCACGGTCATGGATGACCAGGGCCTTGCCGTGCCGCTTGGCGATCTCGATGTGGGCCCGGAAGGACTCCTCCTGTGCGGCCACGCCCTCGGGCCCCGTGCGGAAGTGGTCCAGGCCCGTCTCACCGACCGCGCGTACGTGGCCCAGGGCGGCCAGTGCGTCGATCTCCGCGAGCGCCTCGTCGAGCGCCGCCTTCCCGCCCGGCTCCCGCGCTCCCTGGCGGGACGAGCCGTCGGGGTCGCCGTGCACGATGCGGGGCGCCTCGTTGGGGTGCAGGGCGACGGAGGCGTGCACGGAGGGGTGCGCGGCGGCGGTCTCGGCGGCCCAGTGGGAGCCCTTCACGTCACAGCCCACCTGGACGACGGTGGTCACGTTGACCGCCGCGGCACGGGCCAGGCCCTCCTCGACGGTTCCGTCCTGCATGTCCAGATGGGTGTGCGAATCGGCGACCGGAACCCTGAGGGGTTCGGGGAGCGGCGGGGCGTCGGTACGGCTCATGCCCACGACTCTACGAGGGCATGAGCCCTCTCTCACCGCCGGTGGAAGGGGCGGAGCAGATCGGAGAGCTGCCAGTGATGCGGTACGGGTCCGGACACCGGGACGGCGGTGGCCGCGGACATCTCCTCATGGGCCTCGCCCCCGCCCGCCGTCACGGGACGCGCGGCCTCCTGGGGCCTCAGCAGCCGCTGGACGGTGGAGACCCGGCCGGCGCGCATGATCCGCACCACGTGGTTGCCGCAGTTCGCACAGGTCGGGGTGGAGAGCGGCGACGGCACGCGCTGCCCGTCCGCCTTGTAGACGACGAACGCGTTGCCCTCGCCGTCGACATGGTGCTCTATCTCGTAGGCCTGTTCCCAGCCGTGCCCGCACCTCATGCACGCGAAGGCGTACGCCTCGTGCACGGTGGGCGCTGCGATCTCACTCATGCCTGCTCCTCTTGTCCGCTGGACAAGCACTCCGGACAAGCACTCCGGATGGTGCGTTCCACCCTCAAGTGGACGCCTTCGCCGACGGCGATGCACCAGGTCTGCCGAGTATTGGAACGCTTTTGGCCGTTTCGTGGCCGAACGGCCCGGTACGCGGCTCAGGCTTTACATTTCAGGTTAGTCCTTTGCCCTGATCCTGGCCGGTCCGAGCCGCGTTCTTTGCCGCGACCACCGCATCGAACACCTCGCGCTTGGGCAGCCCCGCGTCGGCGGCGACCGCGGCGATGGCCTCCTTGCGCCGCTCCCCCGCCTCCTCGCGCACCTGCACCCTGCGTACCAGCTCGACGGCGTCCAGTCCCTCGTTGCCGGAGCCCGTCGCGCCCTCGACCACGACGGTGATCTCGCCGCGCACCCCTTCGGCCGCCCAGGCCGCCAGCTCGCCCAGCGGGCCGCGCTTCACTTCCTCGTACGTCTTGGTCAGCTCACGGCACACGGCGGCCCTGCGGTCCGCCCCGAACACCTCGGCCATCGCGGCCAGGGTGTCGTCCAGCCGGTGCGGGGCCTCGAAGAAGACCATCGTGCGGCGCTCGTCCGCGACCTCCCGCAGCTTCCCGAGCCGCTCGCCCGCCTTGCGCGGCAGGAAACCCTCGAAGCAGAAGCGGTCCACGGGCAGGGCGGACAGCGCGAGCGCGGTCAGCACGGCCGACGGTCCCGGTACGGCGGTGACCTTGATGTCCTGCTCCACGGCGGCGGCGACGAGCCGGTAGCCGGGGTCGGAGACGGACGGCATCCCGGCGTCCGTGACCAGCAGGACGCGCGCGCCACCGACCAGGGCCTCGACGAGCTCGGGCGTACGCGCCGACTCGTTGCCCTCGAAGTAGGACACGACACGCCCCGTCGTGTGGATGCCCATGGCCTGGGTGAGCCGGCGCAGCCGGCGGGTGTCCTCGGCGGCCACGACATCGGCCGTCTCCAGCTCGGCGGCGAGCCGTGGAGGGGCATCCGCCACGTCGCCGATGGGGGTCCCTGCGAGTACGAGCGTTCCAGTCGTTCCAGTCACATCGGCCATCCTCCCAGCACGGGCGGCACCACTCGCACAGTCGCGTTCCCTACGATGGCGCGGTGACGAGTACTGCGCCCGAAGCCCAGCAGGGCAACGACGCCGGGGATCACACCGGCGACCAGCCGCCTTCCTGGCAACAGCGGCTGCGCCGCTTCGGCCATTCCCCACGGCCGGAGACGGGGCTGCGCGAGCGCCTTGTCCCGCCCTACGCCCGCCCGGGCCGCCAGTTCTGGACCGCGCTCTCCGTGCCGCCGGCCCTCGCCGGCCGCCTGGTGCGCTGGTCCGCCTGGGGCGGGCCGCTGCTGGTCGCCCTGGTCGCCGGGGTGCTGCGGTTCTGGAACCTGGGCAGCCCGAAGGCGGTGATATTCGACGAGACGTACTACGCCAAGGACGCCTGGGCCCTGGTCAACCAGGGCTACGAGGGCTCTTGGCCCAAGGACGTCGACAAGCTGATCCTCAAGGACCCGTCCTCGGTGGACATCCCGGTTGACCCGGGTTACGTCGTCCATCCGCCGGTCGGCAAGTGGATCATCGGGCTCGGCGAACAGCTCTTCGGATTCACCCCGTTCGGCTGGCGCTTCATGGTGGCGCTGCTCGGCACGGTCTCGGTCCTGATGCTGTGCCGCATCGGCCGCCGGATGTTCCGCTCGACGTTCCTGGGCTGTCTGGCGGGCACCCTGCTGGCCGTGGACGGGCTGCACTTCGTGATGAGCCGTACCGCGCTGCTCGACCTGGTGCTGATGTTCTTCGTGCTGGCGGCCTTCGGCTGCCTCCTCATCGACCGCGACTGGTCCCGCCGCAAGCTGGCCGCGGCGCTCCCCGCCGACGAGGAAGGGCTCCTGCGCCCGGACAACCACATCGCGGAAACGCTCCGCCTCGGGTGGCGGCCGTGGCGGCTCGCGGCCGGTCTGATGCTCGGCCTGGCCTTCGCCACGAAGTGGAACGGGCTCTACATCCTGGCTGCCTTCGGCGTGATGGCGGTGCTCTGGGACGTCGGCGCGAGGCGCACGGCGGGCGCCGTACAGCCGTACAGGACCGTGCTCCTCAGGGACCTGCTGCCCGCGTTCGTCTCCACGGTGCCGGTCGCGATCGGCACGTACGTCGTCTCGTGGACCGGCTGGATCGTCACGGACAAGGGCTACTACCGCAACTGGGCGGCCACCGAGGGCAAGGGCGGCAGCTGGACCTGGCTGCCGGACTGGCTGCGCAGCCTCTGGCACTACGAGAACCAGGTCTACGAGTTCCACGTCGGCCTGACCTCCGGCCACACCTACCAGTCCAACCCGTGGAGCTGGATCGTGCTGGGCCGCCCCGTCTCGTACTTCTACGAGGAGAAGACGGGCTGCCTGGAATCCGAGACCGGGAAGTGCGCCCGCGAGGTCCTGGCGCTCGGAACCCCGCTGCTCTGGTGGGCGGGGTGCGTGGCGCTGCTGTACGTGCTGTGGCGCTGGTTCTTCCGCCGCGACTGGCGGGCGGGCGCGATCGCGTGCGGGGTGGCGGCGGGCTGGGTGCCCTGGTTCTTCTACCAGGAGCGGACGATCTTCCTGTTCTACGCGGTCGTGTTCGTCCCGTTCCTGTGTCTGGCGGTCACGATGATGATCGGCGCTCTCCTGGGCCCGGCGCCCGGCACGGGCACCAAGCACCGGCTCGGCATGGACACCGCCGACCCCACGGGCGAACGCAGACGCACGCTGGGCGCGATCGCGGCGGGCGTCCTGGTGCTGCTGATCGTCTGGAACTTCATCTACTTCTGGCCGCTCTACACGGGCACGTCGATCCCGGAGGACGCGTGGCGGGACCGGATGTGGCTGGACACCTGGGTATAGGGCAAGCGGCGCTCTCCCCATGAGCGTCGCGGTCCTGTAACAACCGCCTCAGCGCTCACTGCCGTCCCGTAAAGTCCTGAAGGACAGCCCCCTGAACACGTTCAGGGGGGACTCCGGGGGAGGGGGACTGCACAGATGCGCGGTGGAGCGAAGGCAGCGATAGCCGGCGGAGTCTTCGTGCTGGTGGCCGGAGGCCTCGGCTACGGCGTGTACGAGGTCGTGCTCGGAGGGGACGGGTCCGGGGGCATGGGGACCGCCTCCGACTCGTCCGAGGTGAAGACCGGACCACCGGACAAGAAGGAGATCGAGGAGACCGCCGAGGGCTTCCTCAAGGCATGGGCGTCCGGCGACGCGAAGGCCGCCTCGCTGCTCACGAACAACGAGACGGGCGCCGAGCCGATGCTGGCCGGCTACGCCGAAGACGCCCACGTCACGAAGGCCGTGATCACGCCGGGTGCCGCTGTCGGCACGAAGGTGCCGTACACGGTGAAGGCGACCGTCTCCTACGACGGGAAGACCAAGCCCTGGTCGTACTCCTCCGAGCTGACCGTGGTGCGCGGCCTGACCACCGGCAAGGCCCTCGTCGACTGGAAGCCCGCGGTGATCCATCCGCAGCTGACCGAGGGCGCGACGCTGGAGACCGGCAAGTCCTCGACGGCGGCCATCGAGGCCGTCGACCACAACGGCAAGGTCCTCGACAAGGAGACGTACCCGTCGCTCGGGCCGATCCTGGACAGCCTGCGCGAGAAGTACGGCGACAAGGCCGGCGGTACCCCGGGCGTCGAGACCTGGATCGAGCCCGCCGACAAGCAGCTGCCGGACACCACGCTGCTGACGCTCGCCAAGGGGAAGCCCGGCAAGCTGCAGACGACGCTCGACGCCGGTGCCCAGGCGGCGGCCGAGAAGTCGGTCAAGGACTTCAGCGAGGCGTCGGTGGTCGCCGTGAAGCCTTCCACGGGCGCGATACGCGCGGTGGCCAACAACCCTGCGACCGGGTTCAACGCGGCGATGCAGGGGAAGCAGGCTCCCGGTTCCACGATGAAGATCGTGACGGCCGCGATGCTCCTGGAGAAGGGCCTGATCACAGCGAACGGCCCGACAGAGTGCCCGAAGGAAGCAACGTGGCAGGGGCGTACGTTCCACAACCTGGACAACTTCGAGCTGCCCGCCTCCAGCAGCTTCACCACCAGCTTCGCCCGCTCGTGCAACACGGCGTTCATCAAGCTGATCGACGACACCAAGGACGACGCCGCGCTCGCCAAGGAGGCCCGGGACGTCTTCGGGATCGGCCTCGACAACTGGAAGACCGGCATCACGTCCGTCGACGGAAGCGTCCCCGAGGAGACCGGCGGTGAGGCGGCGGCCCAGTACATAGGCCAGGGCACCGTCCAGATGAACGCGCTGAACATGGCCTCCGTCACGGCGACCGCCCGTAACGGAACGTTCCGTCAGCCGGTCATCGTGCCGCAGTCCCTGGACGACCGGCAGCTCGCCACCGCGTCCCGGTCGCTGCCGTCGAACGTCACCGGGCAGCTGAACGACATGATGCGGGCCACCGCCTCCTGGGGCACCGGCAAGGCGGCCATGGCCTCGGTCAACGGTGACAAGGGAGCCAAGACGGGCTCGGCCGAGGTCGACGGACAGGCCACGTCCAACAGCTGGTTCACCGGCTTCAGCGACGACCTCGCGGCGGCGGCGGTCGTCCAGTCCGGCGGTCACGGCGGCGACGCGGCCGGCCCGGTGGTGGCGGCGGTGCTGCGCGCGGGGTCCTGAGACGTCGCTGCCCGGGGCGCGGACGCCCCCCGGCCCGACGCCCCCGCGGGTGAAGAAACCCCCCCCATGTTAGCATTTAACCGGGGGAATTTTAATAAAATGACAACAAATAT
>NZ_JBIWKH010000015.1:0-85150 GCF_044765585.1 Streptomyces sp. NPDC102441 | reverse complement strand
GGGGGGGGGGCCCCCCGGGGGGGGCGGCGGGCGCGCCGGGGGGGGGGGGGGGGGGGGGGGGGGGGGGGGGGGGGGGCGCGCGGGGGGGGGGGGGGGGGGGCCCCCCCCCCCCCCCCCCCCCACGGCCCGTCGGGTCAGGACCCGGCGAGCTTGATCGAGTTGACCGGGGTCATGTTCGTGACGATGAACGGAAGTAGGGCCCGTACGGCACCAGACCGCACAGGAACCGCGCCGTGCGGCGCGCCGGTCCTTCCGCCCTCAGCCGGCCGGCGATGCTGGGCCGCCACGGGCCGAACGCGACGAACCCCTCCTTGTTCTGGAGCCGGCAGACACTGCAGACGATCTCCCACAACGGGTCGGGCCTGCGGGCGATCCGGACGTACTCCAGGTCCCCGGCGGTGAAATGGATGCGCAACAAGATTCCCCCCCTTGTCGTACTTCCTCTCCACTGTGGGGGCGTGGATGGGCGCGAAGCCAGGCGCAACGCGGTCACCCGGCCGTGTGTCCGGCCCGGAGTGACGATCGGCACAGCCGCCGTGAACCCCGTGGCCCACCGCCTGGCCGGTTGAGTAGCGTGCGGGGCATGAGTACTCCCGGCACCACTCCCGCCACGACCTCGTCCGATGCCCACCCCCGGTTCGCCGAAGCCCTGCGGGAGCTGGGCCTCGACGTCGAGGTACGCCGTTTCCCCGACGCCACCCGCACCGCGGTCGAGGCCGCGGCGGCGGTCGGCTGCGAGCTCAGCCAGATCGTCAAGTCCCTGATCTTCGAGGCGGACGGCGTGCCCGTCCTGGTCCTGATGGACGGCTCCTCGCGGGTGGACGTGGAGCGTGTGAGGGCCGAACTCGGCGCCGTGAAGGTCAAGCGGGCGGGAGCCGACCTGGTCCGGGAGACCACCGGCTACGCGATCGGCGGGGTCCCGCCCTTCGGGCACCGTACGAGGACCCGGGTCCTGGCCGACCGGGGGCTGCTCGGCCACACGACGGTCTGGGCGGCCGCGGGCACCCCGCACACGGTCTTCCCCCTCGACCCCGGGAGCCTGGTCGCGCACGCCGGCGGGACCGTGGTGGACGTACGCGAGCAGACGGCGTGACCCCGTGGGTGGCGGCGGCCGTCCTGGCCGCCGCGATCACACACGCGAGTTGGAACGCGATCGCCCACGCCATACGTGACCAGCTGCTGTCCTTCACCCTGATCTCCGGGGGCGGCGCCCTGATCGGAGCGGTGCTGGCCTGCTTCGCGCCACTGCCGGCGGGCGGTGCCTGGCCGTATCTGCTCGTCTCCGCGGGTCTGCACGTGACGTACATGCTGCTGCTGATGCGCTCGTTCACGCTGGGCGACTTCGGCCAGATGTATCCGATCGCCCGGGGCACGTCACCGCTCGTGGTGACGGTGCTGGCCGCCGTGTTCGTCGGTGAGCACCCGGACGGCTGGGCGACGGCGGGCGTCGCGGTGGCCTCGGCGGGCCTCGTGGGGCTGGCGCTGTGGGGTATCCGCGGCTCCGGCAAGCGACCCCACTGGCCGGCGATCCTGGCGGCCCTGGCGACGGGGCTGGCCATCGCCGGGTACACCACCGTCGACGGCGTCGGGGTACGCGCCTCGGGGACACCGCTCGGTTACATCGCCTGGCTGATGATCCTTGAGGGGATCGCGATCCCCGCCTACGCGTTCTGGCGCCGCCGGGGTGAACTGGTGTCCCAGCTCACCCCGTTCGCCGTAAGGGGACTGCTGGGCGCGGCCCTGTCGGTCGTCGCCTACGGGCTCGTCCTGTGGGCGCAGACGAAGGCCGCGCTCGCCCCGATCGCCGCGCTCCGTGAGTCGTCGATCATCGTGGGTGCCGCGATAGGGACGCTGTTCTTCAAGGAACGGTTCGGGGCTCCACGGATCGCGGCGGCCGGGCTGATGGTGGTCGGCATCGGCCTGATGCTGCATACGAGCTGACCGGGTGGCCCCTTGGGACAACCGGTGCGCCTACGGGATTTCGGGGTCCTTCGCGATCGCGTTGCGGAAGCCCGTGTTGACGGCGAGCAGGCCGCCGTCGACCCGCAGGGTCGTGCCGGTGATCCAGGCCGCGTCCCGGGAGGCGAGGAAGGCGACGGCGGACGCGATGTCGTCCGGCTCGCCGACCCGGCCGAGCGGGTAGAGGGACTCGGCTCGCTCCAGCTCGGCTTCTCGGCCCGCCCAGGCGTCCGTACGGATCGTGCCGGGAGCGATGAGGTTGACGCGGACACCGCGTGGTCCCGCGTGGCCGGCGAGCGTGCGGGTCAGGCTGGCCAGGCCCGCCTTCGCTGCGCTGTAGGCGTGGCCGCCGAAGTCCTGTTCGCCGTTGACCGAGCCGATGTTGACGACGGCGCCCCGGCCGGAGGCCACCAGGTGCGGCAGTGCGGCGCGGGAGCAGCGGTAGGCACCGGTCAGGGTGATGTCGAGGCTGCGGGCCCAGGGTTCGTCCGCCTCGTCCTCGAAGAGCGGGGCGTCCTCGTGGTCGGCGTAGGCGTTGTTGACCAGGACGTCGAGGCGCCCGAAGGCGGCGACCGCGTGGGCCACCGCCGCGTCGACCGCCGCCCGGTCCCCCACGTCGCAGGCCAGGGCTTCCGCGGTGCCGCCCGTCCCGCGTATCCCGGCCGCCGTGCGTTCGGCGCGGCCGGCGTCCAGGTCGGTGACGAGGACGGCGGCGCCCTCGGAGGCCAGCCGGCGGGCGGCGGCCGCCCCGATGCCCTGTCCCGCGCCGGTGAGGAGCGCGGCGTATCCGTCGAAGCGAGGAGTCATAGCGCAGACCGTACTGCCCGGACCAGGGCCTGGGCACGGGGATCGGCGGTGACTCCTTTCTGCAGACCGTTCGTCACATAGCCGAGCGCGATGCCTGATTCGGGGTCGGCGAAGCCCAGCGAGCCGCCACGCCCCGGGTGCCCGAACGACCCGGGGGCGAGCAGCGGGGCGGCCGGCCCGTGCAGCATGTAGCCGAGGCCGAAGCGGGTGTTGACGACCAGCACGCGGTCCGGCCCCGTGGACTCCTCGGTGCGGGCCAGGGTGAGGGTGGCGGGGGCGAACAGCCGCTGTCCGTCGACCTCACCGATCATCGCCGCGTAGCAGCGGGCCAGCCCCCGCGCGGTGGCGACGCCGTTGGACGCGGGGAGTTCCGCCGCGAGGTAGTCCGGGGCGTTCTCGTCGGGGAAGGGGTCGATCGCTCCGAAGGCGCGGCGGGTCAGCGAGGCCGGATCCCGGTAGGCATCGACGACGGAGCGCTTGGGCCGCATGCGCAGCGCACCGCTGCTCTCGGCCGGCGGAGGTTCCAGGGGACCGATCCGTCCGATGCGATGCGCCTCGTCCGCCGGGAGCCCGAACCAGAAGTCCAGGCCGAGCGGACGCGCGATCTCCTCGGCGATCCAGCGCCCGATGGTCCGCCCGGTGACCCTGCGCACCAGTTCGCCGACGAGCCAGCTGTAGGTCTGGGCGTGGTAGCCGTGGTCCGTGCCGGGTTCCCACTGGGGCTCCTGGGCGGCGACGGCCTGTGGTCCGGTGGCTCCGTCCGCCGCCTCCCGGGGTGTCAGCGGCCGGTCGAGGGCGGCCAGCCCGGCGCGGTGGGCGAGGAGATGGCGTACGAGGACGCGCTCCTTGCCGTTCGCCTTGAACTCCGGCCAGTACGTGCCGACCGGGGCGTCGAGGTCCACCTGTCCGCGCTGGTGCAGCAGCAGCGGTACGGCGGCGGCGACGCCCTTCCCGGCCGAGCGGACGACCTGGACGGTGTCCACCGCCCAGGGTTCGGTGCCGTCGACATCTCGCGTGCCGGCCCACAGGTCCACGACCTTGCGGCCGTGGCGGTAGAGGGCCACCGCCGCTCCCCGTTCCCCGCGCTGCTCGAAGTTACGGACGAAAGCGTCCCGTACCGCCTCGAATCCCGGCGCCACCGTGCCCCGTACGTCCACGCCTGTTCCCGCGCTCCCGCTCATCCCCCCATGGTGCATCCCTTTGCAGGTGAGGCGGGTGCCGGGTCACCATCTGTTCACGGACGCGGAACGGACACGGAACGCGGATCGAAGCCGAAGGGCAGCTCGAGCCGGTGCCCGCGCATGAGTTCGTCGTCGCACAGCAGGTCCTGCGTGCGGTCGTCGGCGGTGATGACACCGTCGCTGAGGATGACGGCGCGCGGGCAGAGTTCGAGGGCGTACGGAAGGTCGTGGGTGACCATCAGCACGGTGACGTCCAAGGAGCGCAGGATGTCGGCGAGTTCACGGCGGGAGGCCGGGTCGAGGTTCGAGGAGGGCTCGTCCAGGACGAGGATCTCCGGCTCCATGGCGAGGACGGTGGCGACGGCGACACGGCGGCGCTGGCCGAAGGAGAGGTGGTGCGGGGGCCGCGCCGCGTACTCCTCCATGCCGACCCTCTTGAGCGCGGTCATGACCCGGTCCTCCAGCTCGGGGCCGCGCAGTCCGGCCGCGGCGGGGCCGAAGGCGACGTCCTCGCGGACGGTCGGCATGAACAGCTGGTCGTCGGGGTCCTGGAAGACGATGCCGACGCGGCGGCGGATCTCGGCGAGGTGCCGCTTCTCCACCGGGAGCCCGGCGACCCGGACGGTGCCGGCGCCCGCGTCGAGGATGCCGTTGAGATGGAGGACGAGGGTGGTCTTGCCCGCGCCGTTGGGGCCGAGGATCGCCACGCGTTCACCGCGGGCCACGGTCAGGTCTACGCCGAAGAGGGCCTGGTGGCCATCGGGGTAGGCGTAGGCGAGGCCGCTGACCTCGAGGGACGGCGCGGGGGCGGTGGGCAGGCTCATACGGTCCATCCCAGCAGACATACGACGAGGGCGAGCACGGGGAGTGCCGCGGCGTGCGCCCACTGGGCGCGGGAGGCGGTCACCTCGTCGATCACCGGCATGGTGCCGGTGTAGCCGCGGCTGACCATCGCGAGGTGGACGCGCTCGCCGCGCTCGTAGGACCGGATGAAGAGCGCGCCCGCCGTCTTGGCGAGGGCACCCCAGTGACGTACGCCGCGTGCTTCGAAGCCCCGGGAGCGCCGGGCGATCGACATCCGGCGCAGCTCGTCGGTGATGACGTCGCCGTACCGGATCATGAAGGACGCGATCTGGACGAGCAGGGGCGGCAGTCCCAGCCGCTGGAGGCCGAGCAGCAGGGAGCGCAGCTCGGTGGTCGAGGCGAGGATCACCGAGGCGGCCACACCGAGGGTGCCCTTCGCGAGAACGTTCCAGGCGCCCCAGAGACCGGGGACGCTGACGGAGACACCGAGCAGCTCGGTCTGCTCGCCGGGGACGACGAACGGCATGAGCAGCGCGAACGCCACGAACGGCACCTCGATGACCAGCCGCTTCAGCAGGAAGGCCCCGGGGATCCGGGCCACCGCGGCGACGGCGGCGAGCAGCAGCGCGTACAGCGCGAAAACCCAGACGGCCTCGCGCGGGGTGGAGACGACGATCACGACGAAGCAGAGGACGGCGGCGAGCTTGCAGTGCGGCGGCAGGGTGTGGACCGGTGAGTGTCCGTGCCGGTAGAGCTTGTGCGCGTGGCCGGCGCCCATCAGACGGACTCGGGGGTGCGGGCCTCGGGAGCCTCCGGCGCCCGACGGCGGCGCACCGCCCAGAAGACGCCGCTGCCGACGGCGACGGTGACGCCGACGCCGATCACTCCGGCGAGGCCCCCGGAGACCCGGGCGTTGCCGATGTCCTTGACGCCGTAGTCGGCGAGCGGGGAGTCGGCGGCACCGTGTTCCTGGACCTTCTCGTCGATGCCCTTGTCGGCGGCGACCTTCTCCAGGCCGTCGGGGCTGGCGGAGGCGTAGAAGGAGACGAAGCCCGCGAGGACGAGCGCGGCGGCCAGGCCGGCGGCCCAGACCCTGCGCGTGGAGCGGGCGGGTGCGGGCGAGGGCGCCGGTGCGGCCGGTGCGTCGACGAGTTCGCCGTCGACACGGAGCTTGAGGGGGGCGGCGAGCCCACGGGCCCCGTGCACGAGGTCGGGGCGCACCGCGATCACGGCGCCTACGGTCAGCGCGGTGATCGCCGCCTCCCCGATGCCGATCAGGACATGGACGCCGACCATCGCGGTGAGCACCTTGCCGATGGGTACGTCGGTGGTCCCGCCGATCGCGTAGATCAGGGTGAACACGACGGCGGCCGCCGGCACGGAGACCAGTGCGGCCACGAAGGCGGCGACGGTCGTCGAGCGGCGGGTGCGGGGCAGCACCCGGGTCAGCCCCCGGAAGAGGACGTAGGCGACGACGGTGGTGACGACGCCCATCACCGTGATGTTCACGCCGAGCGCGGTGAGGCCTCCGTCGGCGAAGAGGATGCCCTGCATCAGCAGGACGACCGCTATGCAGAGCAGCCCCGTACAAGGCCCGACCAGGATCGCCGCCAGCGCCCCGCCCAGGAGATGGCCGCTGGTGCCCGCCGCGACCGGGAAGTTCAGCATCTGCACGGCGAAGATGAACGCGGCGACCAGCCCGGCCAGCGGCGCGGTGCGCTCGTCCAGCTCCCGGCGGGCGCCTCGGAGCCCGACGGCGACCGCGCCCGCAGCGACGACACCTGCGACAGCGGAGACAGGTGCGTTGATGAAACCGTCGGGTACATGCATGGAGTGGCTCCGCTTTCGGGCGTTACTGCTGGCGGGGTCGGGAAACGCTCCATGATAGGGCCCTGTTGCAAACAGTTCGCAAGAGCGCAGGGTCGACAACTAAGCCCACCCCGACATGCCCATATAGGAATATATGGGACATTGAGGGGAGAGATTTTCACACAGGAGGAGCCGGCCATGTCCCTCGTGATCCAAGAACACGCCCGAGCCCGGCTCATCACCGACGGCCCGGACCCCCGACCGGTCCCCGTCGAACTGCGCTGCGACCCCGAGGATCCGGGGACCGTCCATGTCCGGCTGCCCGGAGGCGTCGACCGGGCCTTCGGTCTCGACCTCCTGGAACACGGGCTGCGCTCCCCCGTCACCCTCGGCGACATACGGATATGGCCGTGCGGCAGGGCCCAGCTGGTCCTGGAACTGCACTCGCCTGACGGCGTCGCCGTCCTCCAGTTCGACATCGCGCCCGTCCTCCGCTTCCTGGCGCGGACCCGCACACTGACGGCGAAGCGCCCGCCGACAGCCACCGCCACCCGCGCCTGAGCAGGAAGAGAGCCCCCGTGCCGCGTGCACGGGGGCTCTCCTCGTCGCTCCGGTCCCCCGTCCCCACAGGTAACCGGCGCTCCGGGGCCGCGTTCCGCTCATCCGCCCGGAAGCAGACCTCGGGGTCTCGGTGTGTCACACGCGGACCAGCCCCGCTGCGGGACGAGAGCACGGCCGTCCTGCCCGGCCGGCCCATAGCGGCGGCCCTGCCGCCCTCCGCCCGGCTGTTGGACGAGCTGGGCCTCGCCAGAGCCACCCCGGCCTCCCTGATGGCGCGCTGGGCCTCCACGGCCGAAAACCAGCCAGGGGCGACGGTGCGCACGGCCGCATCCGGCTCCGCCGACCTGGACACGGCGGGCTCCGGCCGCACCCTGAGCACCGGGCCCCGGGTGGGCGCGCAGCGTGAGTCCCCCGACTCCGGGCACACCCCGTTCCGGAGCAGCGGTCCGACCAGTTCGGGCTCGGGCCGCTCCGCCTACCCGCCCGCGGCCGGAGGCGGCTCCACGCCCCGGATCGGCGCGCAGCGACGCGACAGTTCCACCATGGAGACCGGCCCCACGGTTTCGCTTGTGTCCTGCACCACAAGTTGCCGTGGGCCCCTCACACGGAAAGCATTGGAGGGTGAGTGACGACGCCGCGTATCTCCGTTTTCCGCACCTCCACGAGGATTTGCTCTGCTTCGCGGCGGAGGACGACCTCTGGGTCTCCCCGCTCGCCCCGGCGGGGCAGCGGCCCGGCCGGGCGTGGCGGCTGACTGTCGACCGGACCAGGGTCAGTCATCCGCGCTTCTCGCCCGACGGCAGCCGTATCGCCTACACGACCTGGCGCACGCTCGATCCAGAGATCCATCTCGCCCCCGTCGACGGCGGGCCCGCCCGCAGACTCACCTACTGGGGCTCGACCGACGCCCGGGTGTGCGGCTGGAGCCCCGGCCCCGGGGACTCGTCCCAGATCCTCGCCGTGTCCTCGCACAACCAGCCGTTCTCGTACTTCTCATGGGCGTACAGCGTCCCCACCGACGGCAGCCCCGGCGGCAAGCTCCCCTGGGGCCCCGTCTCGGACATCGCGGTCGCCGACATCGACGGCGAACGGCGCACCCTGCTGCTCACCGGGAAGCCGCCGCACGAGCCGGCGGCCTGGAAGCGGTACCGGGGCGGTGCCATGGGCCGGCTGTGGCTGCACGGTGAGCGGCTGCTGCCGGACATCGGCGGGCACCTGGACGCGCCGATGTTCGTCGGGCGCCGGATCGCCTTCCTCTCCGACCACGAGGGCGTCGGCAATCTGTACTCCTGTCTGATGGACGGCAGCGATCTGCGCCGGCACACGGACCACGACGCGTTCTACGCCCGGCACGCCTCCAGCGACGGCAGCAGGGTCGTCTACCAGTGCGGCGGTGATCTGTGGCTGGTCGAGGACCTGGAGTCGCCGGACGCGACGCCCCGGAAACTGGAGGTGCGGCTCGGAGGCCCCCGGACCGGCCGGCGTACGTACCAGGTGCCGGCGTCCAGCCATGTCGACGCGCTGTCCGTCGACGAGACGGGCCGGGCCAGCGCGGTCTCCGTGCGCGGCAGCCTGTACTGGCTCACCCACCGGGACGGCCCCGCCCGTACGATCGCCGACACCCCGGGGGTACGGGTCCGGCTGCCGGAGATGCTCGGCAGCAGCGGCCGGGTCGCGTACGTCACGGACGCGGAGGGGGAGGACGCGATCGAGATCGCCTACCTCCCGCGTGCCAGCGGCGACCGCCCGCCCCGACGGCTGGCGGCGGGGCGGCTGGGCCGGGTCCACGAGCTGATCTCCGACCCGGAGGGCGAGCGGCTGGCCATCGCGTCCAACGACGGCCGGCTGCTGCTGCTGGACACGGCGGAGGCCACGGAGGCCGAGGTCGTCGACGTCGTCGAGGTCATCGAGGACCTGGACAGCGGGCGCGTCGAAGGCAGCCTCGTGGAGGCCGGGACCGTGGACCCCGCTGATGTCACCGCCGAGGTCACCGAACTCATCCGCTCCGTGAACGGCCCGGTCCGCGATCTGGCGTTCTCCCCGGACGGCCACTGGCTGACCTGGTCGCATCCCGGCGTCGGCCGTTCGCTGCGGCAGATCAAACTCGCCCGTATCACCGGCCCCGACGCCCCGGTGACAGTGGATGTCACCAACGGCCGCTTCGAGGACGAGAACCCCGTCTTCACGGGCGACGGCCGCTATCTCGCCTTCCTCTCCTGGCGCGGATTCGACCCGGTGTACGACGTCCACACCGGAGACCTCTCCTTCCCGCTGGGCTGCCGCCCGTATCTGGTCCCCCTCTCCTCTGCCACCCCCTCCCCCTTCGCGCTGCTCCCGGACGGCAGGCCCGCGGCGGGCGGCCTTGACCCGGTGGACATCTCCGAGGGCCCGGTCGAGGGGCCGACGGTCCTGGTGGAGTTCGAGGGGCTGGAGAGCAGGGTGACCCCGTTCCCGGTCTCCGCGTCGAAGTACTCGGGGCTCCAGCCGGTGAGCGGCGGCGGACTCGTCTGGCTGCGCTGGCCGATCTCCGGCGCCCTGGGCGAGACCTTCGCGAACCCCGCGGACATGTCGGGCCGGCCCACCCTGGAGCACTTCAACATCGCCAAGGCCCGCAAGACCGAACTGGTCGGCCACCTCGACTGGTTCGCGGTCAGCGGGGACGCGACCCGGCTGGTCGTCATGGACGACGGCGAGCTGCGCGCCGTACCGTCCAACGAGCCCGGCGACAACGACACGACGGTCTTCCTCGACCTGCGCCGCATCCTGCACGACGTCGACCCGGCGGCGGAGTGGCGCCAGGCGTACGGGGAGGCAGGACGCATCACCCGGTCCTACTTCTGGGAACCCGACATGTGCGGCATCGACTGGGACGGCGTACTGGAGCAGTACCGCCCGCTGGTCGAACGGGTCGCCTCCCCCGACGAGTTCGCCGATCTCCTGCGCGAGGTCCTCGGCGAGCTCGGCACCTCCCACGCGTACGTCTCGCCCGCCCGCCGCAACGAGGGGCCCCCGCACTACCAGCGCGCGATCGGGCTGCTGGGCGCCAACCTCGTGTGCCGGGACGGCGACTGGACGGTGCAGCGCATCCTGCCCGGCGACTCCTCCGACTCCAAGGCCCGTTCACCGCTCGCCGGTACGGGGATCAGGGAGGGCGCCGTCCTCACCCATGTCGACGGCCGGCCGGTCGACCCGGTGGCGGGGCCGTATCCGCTGCTGACGGCGGCGGGTGGCACCACGGTGGAGCTGGCCTTCCGCCCGGCCGGGGGCGAGTGCGGCGGCCGGTCCCGGCGCATCGCGATCGTCCCCCTGGTCGACGAGCGTCCACTGCGCTACCAGGACTGGGTTGCCAAACGCCGTGAGGTCGTACGGGAGTTGAGCCACGGCAAGTGCGGTTATCTGCACATCCCCGACATGGGCGGCTCCGGCTGGGCCCAGTTCAACCGCGATCTGCGTCTCGAGGTGTCGCGTCCGGCACTCATCGTCGACGTACGGGGCAACGCGGGCGGCCACATCAGCGAGCTGGTCGTCGAGAAGCTCACCCGCACCATCCTCGGCTGGGACCTGACCCGCAACGCCCAGGCGGTCTCGTACGCGTCCAACGCGCCCCGAGGCCCGGTCGTCGCGCTCGCCGACGAAGCCACGTCCTCCGACGGGGACATGATCACCGCCGCGTTCCGGCTGCTGAAGCTGGGGCCGGTGGTGGGCCATCGCACCTGGGGCGGGGTGGTGGGGATGACCGGCCGGCACCGGCTCGGTGACGGCACGGTGATCACGGTGCCGATGAACGCGGCCTGGTTCGACACCTACGGCTGGTCCGTCGAGAACCACGGCGTCGAGCCCGACCTGGAGGCACTGCGCACCCCACTGGACTGGGCGGAAGGCCGCCACGCGGTACTGGACGACGGCGTCAGGGTCGCCCTGGACCTACTGGCCGCCCACCCGGCAGCCACACCCCCCAGTTACGCCACGGCCCCGAACCTGCGCAGGCCCCCACTGCCCCCGAGGTGACGAGCGAACAGGCTCGCCCCCGCCCAGGAGCTCAGCCCGATCAAGCCCCTCCGAGCTCAGCCGAATCAAGCCTCTTGGGGGTCCCCCCGGACGAAGTCTGGGGGAGATTGAGGAGCGGGGTCCGGGGCAGAGCCCCGAAAACCCGCACCGCGCCGGCCCGCCCCGTCACCGCACGCGCACCGCCCACGCGAAGGGGCGTACCCGGCACCCGGGTACGCCCCAACAGACCTCGGACGCGCAGTGCGTCAGCGCTCGAAACGCTCACGCGTCTCGTCCGCCGCCCCCTGCGCCCGGTCCCGCGCACCGGGCCGACGGCCCTGCGCCTGGTCCGAGGCGCGGTCCGGGCGGTCGGAGGAACGCTCACGCGCCTCGTCCCGCTTGCCGCCCGCCTTCTGCTGCTCGGCCTGGTCGGCAAGCTCCTGCGCCTTGTCCTTGAACTGGTCTGCGATTCCCATGCTGTTCACTCCTATGTGGGTGCGTGGGGCCGGCCCCGGTGGGGCCTCGCTCAGACTTACACACCCGGACATTCACCGCATTTCGATCATCCGCCCTGTACGCGCGCCTTCCGGTCGGCCTCGCCGCCGGCCCCCACGAGCCCCTTGCCGACACCGTCGAGCCGGGACCCGAACCGCTTCATCTCCCGCTGCCCCACGGCCCCTATGACCATCGGCAGATACCCCCGGACCGACTGCATCCCGCGCAGCCACCACTGGGCGTACACATGCGCGGAGCGACGTTCGATCCCGGCCACGATCCGGTCGACCGCCGGGCCCAGCGGGTATGTTCGGTTCGTCGGCCACGGCAACCGCTGCCTCAACTCCCGCATGACGTCGTCCTCGTCGGCACCGCGCACCATGTCCGTGTCGGTCCAGGACAGGTAGCCGACCCCGACCTTCACGCCCCGGTAGCCGACCTCGCCCCGCAGGCAGTGCGCGAACGCCTCCACGCCCGACTTGGACGCGCAGTACGCGCTCATCATCGGCGCCGGAGTGATCGCGGCGAGCGACGCTATCTGGAGGAAGTAGCCGCGGCTCTCGATGAGCACCGGCAGGAACGCCCGCGCGGTCACCGCACCGCCTATCAGGTTCACCTCGATGACCCTGCGCCACGCCTCCGGATCGGAGTCCACGAGCGGACCTCCGGTGGCGACGCCCGCGTTGGCGACGACGATGTCGACCTTCCCGAAGCGTTCCTTGACCTCCTCGGCGACCCGCCCCATCGCCACATGGTCCGTGACGTCCGCGTGCCAGTGGTCGCTCGGCGAGTGCAGCCGCTCCGAGACCTGCTTCAGCTCGTCCGGCTCCAGGCCGACCAGAGCCAGCGTGGCGCCCCGCGCCGACAGCTTGCGGGCCAGCAGCTCGCCCACCCCCCGCGCGGCACCCGTGACGACGACGACCTGTCCTTCGAGACTCCGACTGCCGTTCATGCGACCTCCTCCTCGCTCACGGCTTCCGCCGTGCTGCCCGCGCCTTCCACAGTGACGTACGAGGCCACCAGTTCGCGCAGCTTCGCCGTCACCACCTCCGGTGCCTCGACCGGGGTCATATGGCCCATGCCCGCCAGCTCGGTGAGCCCGAGGCTCTGCGGCAGCGCCGCCTCGATGGCCCTCGCGTGCACGGGCGGAGTCAGCCGGTCCTCCGTACCCGCGATCACCGCCGTCGGGAGCCGCAGCTCCCGCAGACGCGCCTCGAGGTCGAGCTCCGCGAGCACGTGCCCCCAGGCGACACGCGCCCCGCGGGGACACGCGTGAACGATCCTGGCACAGGCATCCACCTTTTCCGGGGCGGAACCACGCCCCATAGTGGCGTACTTGAGAATCATTTTCGACACCGCGTTGACGGGGCCGAGCGGCGCGCGCGCACCGAGGACCGCCGCGGTCATCCGGGTACGGAGGGCACCCGCCCGCAGCGGGAGCACCAGCGACTCGGCCGTCAGACGCGAACTGCCGGTGCTGCAGAGCAGCACGGCCGCCCCGTGCTCCCGCACGGCGTCACGGCCGGCCGCCGCCATCAGCGTCATCCCGCCCATGGAATGTCCGGCGAGCACCGCCTTCTGCCCGGGTGCGAGCGTGGCCTTCAGCACCGCCTCCACGTCGTCGGCCAGCGCACGCGTGCTGTATCCGCGGGGACCTGCCGCGGGCGTACGCCCATGGCCCCGCTGGTCGTAGACGACGACCCGGTGGTCCACCGCTAGATCACGCACCTGGGCGTCCCAGAAGCGGGTGTTGCAGGTCCAGCCGTGGGCCAGGACGACGGCTGGGGCGCCCTCGGGGCCGTGCAGCTCCACGTGGATGCGCGAGCCGTCGGCGGATACGACGCTCAGTTCGCGTACGGGCACGGGTATGAGCGGGGTGTCCCCCCGCTGGGTCAGCCGGCTCATCGTGCGGCCTCCTCGGCCACGGGCTGCGCCGCGGAGTGGGTGACAGGGGGACGGATCACGTCGTACTCACCGAGGTCGACCGAGCGGGTGGCCCGCCGGAACTCGGCCGTGGTGCCCGGCCAGACCGTGGTGTTGCGCCCGTTGGCGTCGAGGTACCAGCTGGTACAGCCGCCGGTGTTCCAGACGGTCCGCTTCATCCGTTCCTGGACCCGGTGGTTCCAGGCGCCCACGGCGGCGGGCCGCGCGTCGAGTGCGGCGCGCCCGCCCAGGACGTCCAGCTGGCGCATGTAGTCGGCCATGTAGTTCAGCTGGGATTCGATCATCAGGATCATCGAGGAGTTCCCGAGCCCCGTGTTGGGGCCGATGATCGTCATCCAGTTCGGGAAGCCGGCGGCGGTCGCACCCCGCAGCGCCTGCATCTCGTCCTTCCAGGACTCGGCGAGGGTGATGCCGTCGGCGCCGACGACCCGGGTCGCGATCGGCATGTCCGTCACATGGAAGCCCGTACCGAGGATGATCACGTCGGCCTCGGTCTCCGACCCGTCCGACCCGACCAGTGTGGATCCCCGCACCTCGGAGAGGCCGGAGTCGACCACGTCCACGTTCGGCTGCGCGAGCGCCGGGTAGTAGGCGTTGGAGAGCAGGATGCGCTTGCAGCCGATGCGGTACGAGGGGGTCAGCTTGGCCCGCAGCGCGGGATCCTTGATCGCCCGCGCCATGTTCGACTTGGCTATCGTCTCGACGAGCCCGAGCTGGTTCGGGTGCTTGGTGAAGGCCCCCACCTGCAACTCCCGGATGGTCCACAGCAGTCCGCGCCGTGCGGTGGCCGTGAAGGGGAGCGTCCGGTGCAGCCACTTCTCGGCGCCGCTGATGGCACGGTCCATACGGGGCATCACCCAGGGCGGGGTCCGCTGGAAGAGAGTGAGCCGGCCGGCCTTCGGCTGGACCTCCGGGACGATCTGGATCGCGGAGGCGCCCGTGCCGACCACGGCGACACGCTTGCCGCTCAGGTCGTAGTCGTGGTCCCACCGCGCGGAGTGGAAGACCTTGCCGGGGAATTCGGCGAGCCCCGGTATGTCCGGCAGCTTCGGGTCGGAGAGCGGGCCGGTGGCGGAGACGACGGCGTCGGCGGTGACGGTGGCGCCGTTCGCGGTCTCGATCACCCAGTGCAGTTCGTCGTTGTCCCAGCGCATGACCGTGACTTCGTGGTTCAGCCTGATGTGCGGGCGCAGCCCGAAGGTGTCGGCCACATGCTCCAGGTAGGCGCGGATGTGCTGCTGCCCCGAGAAGGTGCGCGGCCAGTCGGGCTTGGGCGCGAACGAGAACGAGTACAGGTGGGACGGTACGTCGCAGGCGCAGCCCGGGTAGCTGTTGTCCCGCCAGGTGCCGCCGACGGAACCGGCCCGTTCGAGTACCAGGAAGTCGGTGACGCCTTCGCGGCGGAGCCGGACCGCGGCTCCGAGGCCCCCGAATCCGGATCCGATCACCGCCACTCGTACATGCTCGTGCTGGGCCATGCTGCCGCCTCCCCGCGGTACGTGACTACGACTCCGCCAGCAATCACTGGCACTGTTGGGAGAGTAGGGCAGCTCCGTACCGATGGGTAGGGGGCGGACCAAGGAAAGTTACCGGCGGTACAACATAGGGTGCGGGTGTGGCTGAAGGACGTGAGCACCGCGAGTACCGCATGGAGGAGCTGGCCGAGGAGGCCGGCATCACCGTGCGCACCCTGCGCTTCTACCGGGAGCGCGGTCTGATCCATCCCCCTCGCCGCGAGGGCCGCATCGCCTGGTACGACAGCCACCACCTGGCCCGGCTGCGCACCATCACAGGCCTGCTGGAGCGCGGCCACACCCTCAACGGCATCGCCGACCTCGCCACCACCTTCGACAGCGGCCGCGATGTCGCCGAGGTGCTGGGCCTGGGCGAACCGACCGAGGAGACCCCGGTCCGGCTCACGCCCGAGCAGCTCGCCGACTACTTCCAGGACCAGGCCACGGCGGAGAACCTCGCCGCCGCCATGGAGCTGGGCTATCTCGGCATCGACGGCGACGAGATCGTCCACATCAGCCGCCGGCTGCTGGAGGCGTCCTCCGAACTGGTGCGCGCCGGGGTCCCGCTCGACGCCGTGCTCTCCTCGGGCCGCCAGGTCCGCGAGCACGCCGACGCCCTCGCCGACCTCTTCGTACGCGTCCTGCGCGCCCACACCGCGCAGACCGAGCCGGAGCAACTGCGCACGCTCGCCCAGGCGGTGGTGGACGCCGAACTGTCGATGGCCCTGGACCGGCGGCTACGCGAGGACGGCCGGCGGCCGTAGGTGACCGTCACCGGCGCATGACCGTTCAGCGCTCGTAAGTAACCGTCACCGGCGCGTGATCGCTCCACCGCTCGCCGTGTGTCGCGGCGCGCTCCACCCACGCCTTCACCGCGCGCCCGGCGAGACCGGGGGTCGCCACCTGGTAGTCGATGCGCCACCCGGCATCGTTGTCGAATGCCCTTCCTCGGTAGGACCACCAGGAATACGGCCCCTCCTCGTCCGGGTGCTGCGCGCGCACCACATCGACGTACGCGGCCTCGTCGAACACCCGGGTCAGCCACTCCCGCTCCTCGGGGAGGAAGCCGGAGTTCTTCTTGTTGGCCTTCCAGTTCTTGAGGTCGGCCTCACGGTGGGCGATGTTCCAGTCGCCGCATACGACCACCTCGCGCCCCTCGGCGGCCGCACGCACCTTCAGCCCTTGGAGATAGGGGAGGAAGGCCGCCATGAAGCGCTCCTTCTCCTCCTGCCTCTCCGTGCCGACCTCGCCGGACGGCAGATAGAGACTGGCGACGGTCACACCCGGGAGGTCCACCTCCGCATAGCGGCCGGAGGTGTCGAATTCGTCACTCCCCGGGACGTCGAACCCGCCGAACCCGATCTGGACGCGCTCCGGCGCGTGCCGGGTATAGAGGGCGACCCCCGCGCGCCCCTTGGCCGCGGCCGGGGCGTACACGACGTGCCAACCCTCGGGCTCACGCACCTCTTCGGGGAGCTGCTGCGCTTCGGCGCGGACCTCCTGGAGGCAGATCACATCGGCCTCGGTCTGCCCCAGCCACTCGACGAAGCCCTTCTTCGCGGCAGCACGGAGCCCGTTCACGTTCACGGTGGTAACAGTCAGCATCCAGGTACAGTACCTACACACAGTGCATGCATACATGTACTATGATGCGCATGAATATTCAGCCTCGGCCTTTCGACCACCCCGACGCCGTGAAACTCAACGACCAGGTGCAGCTCGAATACGCCGAGCGCTACGGCGACGAGGGCGACATCACACCTCTCGACGCCGCCATGTTCGATCCGCCTCGCGGGCTGTACCTCCTCGCCTACGACGAGCAGGGCCGTCCACTGGCCACCGGCGGCTGGCGGAGCCAGGAGCAGAACGACGAGGGGTACTCGGACGGCGACGCCGAGATCAAGCGGATGTTCGTCATCCCCGAGGGCCGGGGCCGTGGCCTCGCGCGCCGCATCCTCTCCGCCCTGGAGGACGACGCCCGCGCGGCCGGCCGCATCCGCATGGTCCTGGAGACCGGCGACCAGCAGCCCGAGGCGATCGCGCTCTACATGTCGAGCGGCTACACGCGCTGCACGAAGTTCGGGCACTACCGCACGTACGACAGCAGCATCTGCATGGCGAAGCCGCTGGGGCGGGCCGCCTAGGGCACCCGCGCCACACCCACGTAGAACCCGCTCCGCTCGTACACCGGCGCGGGCTCCTCCTGGTACCACTCCGGCGCCGTGACCAGCCCCGGCCCGACGAGCTCCAGCCCCTCGAAGAAAGGCTCGACCTCCGCGCGTGTACGCATGCGCAGCGCGATCGCGCCCTTCCTGTACGCCGACTCCGTCTCCTGCTTGAGCTCCGGATGCTGATCGGCGGTCCCGTGGGACAGCACCAGATAGCTGCCCGAAGGCAGTGCGGCGACCAGCCTGCGGGTGAGTCCGTACGGGTCCTGCTCGTCCGGCAGGAAGTGCATCAGCGCGATGAGGGACAGCGCGACGGGCCGCCCGAAGTCGAGTGATTTGGCCGCCTGTTCGAGAATCGCCTCGGGCTGCCGCACATCCGCGTGGATGTAGTCGGTCACGCCCTGGGGGTGGCTCACCAGCAGCGCTTCCGCGTGACGCAGCACGATGGGGTCGTTGTCCGCGTAGACGACACTGGCGCGCGGGGTGACCGCCTGCACGACCTGATGGAGATTCGGCGAGGTGGGGATGCCGGTCCCGATGTCCAGGAACTGATCGACACCCTGCTCGGCCAGCCAGGCGGAGGCCCGGTGCATGAACGCCCGGTTCCGCGCGGCGTTCGCCCGCGCCTCGGCGGGCAGCTTCTCCGCGACCTCCTGATCGACCGGATAGTTGTCCTTCCCGCCGAGCAGCCAGTCGTAGACCCGCGCCGGGTGCGGCTTGCTGGTGTCGATGCGGGAGCTGGGTATACCGGCGGTCACAGTGCGCCCTCCAAACGGAACCACGAACAGGCTCCCTCGCTCGCACCTGCCCCGCGCAACCCTCAACAGCGGTCACCGGAAGGGCGGGTGAGCGAGGAAGGCCAGGTTACCGGGTGATCGGGCCGACGGAAGCCGCCTCAGTGGCGCCATCGGTCACGGAGGTTCCAGGCCGGCCGCTCCCGCAGATGGTGGCGCCACAGCCACCACGGCAGCCGGCGGCGGGGAACGTAACCCCACAGGTCGTCGTCGGCCTCGCTGCCCCGGGGGTGGGACTTCAGGAGCTCCAGACAGCGTCGGTCCACCGTGCCGTGCAGCCGGGCGACATGGGCCAGAGCGACGCGGCCCTGATGACGCAGTCCACCGTCCGTCGACTCCAGCGCCCTGGCCACCCGGGGCAGGATGGCTTCCGCGTCGGGGTGCTGCAACGCCAGACCGATCACCGCGACCCCGACCAGATCCTCGCCCCGGTCGAAAGCCGCGTCGACCTCCTCGGGCCGGTCGGTCCCCAGCAGGGCCGAGCCGCTCTGCCAGTTCATGCCGCGTCCGGAGGTGGCACGGCCGACAAGGAACTCGTCCCGCCCCGCGCCGGACGGCCGCATTCCCCCGCTGTCAGGGCCGAGCGCCGGACGCTCCAGCCCGCCGAGCAAGCGGTCCCGCTGCTCATCGGGGTGCGAACAGGCCCAGCTCACCGCCAGGTGAGCCCAGACCCGCCCGGCGTCGGCACAGCTGTCCGCAAGCCGACGGCACAGAACGCCGAGCCCCGGCGCGGAGGGCTCCAGGGCGGCGAGGCGCTCGAAGTCCCCGGCGTGCTCGCGTAGGTCGCACCGGCGCAGAAAGGCGAGGCGGACGGCATCCTCCGCGCTCACCCAGCCGGCCACGTACCCGTACGCGACTTCCGCCGGCTCCAGCGCCACGGCGTAGCGGACGAACTCTGCGGGGATACGGAAGGGGGCGGCACCGGTTTCGTCGGACACAGCGGCCGACCCTACCGAGCATCCGGCCCACGAGCAGCCGGGGCCGCACCCGGACGGATCCCGGCTACCCGGAAACCACGAAGATCCCGCCCGATCTTGCGATCGGGCGGGATCTCGTGTGTGCGGTGGACCTGTGGGGATTTGAACCCCAGACCCCCTCGATGCGAACGAGGTGCGCTACCAGACTGCGCCACAGGCCCTTGCAACGAGTGAAACTCTAGCACCCTCATCAGGGTGCTCGGAAATCCGTATCCCGGCAGGTCACCGAGTCGGGTTCACCGTCGGCTCACTCGTTGGCCGCGCGCGGCCGGTCCTCGTCGTCGTACTGGTCGAAGAGGGGCGTACGGCCGCGGTCACGGGTGCGCCGGGGCGCGTTACCGCGGCGGCGCGGGGCCGGTTCGGCGTCGGGCGTGGCCGTGTCCTGGGCGTCACGGGTGGGCTCGGCCGGGCTGGAGCGGGCCGCGCTCCAGGTCTCCGGGTCGCCGACCTCCACCCCGCCCGTGGCGCGCGGGGCGACCGGGGCGGTGACGTAGGTCGGCAGCGGGACCGGGACCGGCTCCCAGCTGTCGCCCTGGGCCGGGCCGCGTTCGCGCTGCTGGTCGACCCACTCCGCGTGGTCCGTCTGCTCGACCAGGGCGCGGCGGCCCGCTTCCTGAGGGGAGACCGTGGGTGTGGGCACGGGCGCCCCTCCGGGTTCCTCGTCGGGCTCGGCGGGAGCCGAGGACGCGGACTGGTGCCTGCGGGGCCGGTTCTCGCGCAGCCGCTGCGCCGCCACCTCGGCCCGTCGCCGGTCCATGGTGAAGACGAACCGGCGGCGCTCCTGGCCACGCAGATGCACGATGTACGTGCTCAGCAGCACGGCCGGAACGGCCGGCGCCCACAGGAAGCGGAGTCCGCCCACCGCCGCGACGACCGCGCCGAGCGTGAACGCCATGAAGAGGACCGTGGTGGTACGCCGCCGGCGGGCCAGGACCTGCGAGCGCCGGCGGCGCTCGCGCTCGGTCTCCGCGCCGGACGGACGCGAGCGCCTCGCGGGCGCCGGGCGGGCGGCCCGTTCCTGCGGGCGCTCCTGGTCCGGGGCCGGCCGGCCGGGCGCCGGGACGCGCAACCGCGCTTCCGTATGTGCCGGAGGCGCGGAAAAGGCCCGGACGTCGACGGACTCGATTCGGTCCGTGACGGCATCCGGGTCCACGTCGCCAGGCGCCTCCTCGGCATCCCGCTCCCGCAGCTCCTTGGCGTAACGGCGCTCCATGGCCGCCCGTCCGGACAGCAGCCGGATGGCGGTGCTGAAGCGTTCCGTCGGACGGGCTTCATTGAGCTCGTCCTGCCTGCGGAGCCACATCGGCACCAAGTAGGCAGCCCATGCCCCGACGATGACTGCGTAGATGAGGCCGCTGCTGCTCACGCTCACACCGTAGAGGGGTTTGCACGGCGGCATCCGCCAATTGGCCCGGTGTGTCGCACGATCCGGCTGATATGAAGGACTTTTTTTGCGATTGTTCGGGTCAGTAGTCGCCGAAAGTGAGGTTGATTACCGTCAGAGAGCGATCAAATTCGAACACTTATTTTATTTCTCCGGGCGTGCGCGGCGTACCGGGCGTACCGGGCCGCATCCTGCGCCAACGCCGCAGCAGCCCGTCGGGGACTTCCTCCGCGGTGAGGGCGAAGATCAGATGATCCCGCCACGCGCCGTCGATGTGAAGATAGCGTGGACGTAGTCCCTCCGCACGGAATCCGAGTTTCTCCACGACCCTTCGGCTGGGGGCGTTCTCGGGCCGAATGCAGACCTCGATCCGGTGCAGTCCGACCGTGCGGAAACAGTGGTCGACGACGAGAGCCACCGCCGTCGGCATGACACCGCGGCCCGCCACGCCCTGGTCGACCCAGTAGCCGACGTGGCCCGAGCACATCGAGCCCCAGGCGATGCCCGCCACCGTCAACTGCCCGACGAGACGCCCCTCGTACTCGATGGCGAAGGGCAGCATCCGGCCCGCGTTCGCCTCGGCGCGCAGATGACGGACCATCTGACGGTAGGTGGGGCGCTGGGCCACCGGGCCGCCGGGGGCGGGCGGCGGGACGGTCGCCTCCCAGGGGCGCAGCCAGTCACGGTTACGCCGGTTGACGTCACGCCACATGCTCTGGTCGCGCAGCTTTATCGGGCGGAGGGTGACGGCGCCGTCGGTCAGGATCACCGGCCAGGTCCGGACGTTCAGCTCGGGCTCCCCGGTCGGGGGTGATCGCCGCCGCGCACCTGGTCGACGGCGTGCACCAGAAGCCTGCTCAGGACCGCGAGTCCGTCGCGTACGCCACCGGTCGAGCCGGGCAGGTTCACGACGAGGGTGCGGTCCGCGATACCCGCGAGGCCGCGGGAGAGCGCGGCGGTGGGGACCTTGTCCCGGCCCTCGGCGCGGATCGCCTCGGCGATGCCCGGGATCTCACGGTCCAGGACGCGCCGGGTGGCCTCGGGTGTGCCGTCGGTGGGCGAGATGCCCGTACCGCCGGTGGTGACGATCACGTCGTAGCCCGCGGCCGTCCCGGCCCTGAGGGCCGCTTCCACCGGATCCCCGTCGGGCACGACCTGGGGGCCGTCGACGGCGAATCCGAGACCGGTGAGGGCCTCGGCGATGAGGGGGCCGCCCTTGTCGGCGTAGACGCCGGCGGAGGCGCGGTTGGAGGCGGTCACCACGAGGGCGCGGTACCCGCCGGTGGCAGGGGCACTGCCGGGCGCGGTCATGCGTCCGCCCCTCCCGGTGCGGGGCGCCGGTAGTCGCCGGACTTGCCGCCCGATTTCGCCTCGACCCGGACGTCCGTGATCACGGCGCTCTTGTCGACCGCCTTGATCATGTCGATCACCGTGAGCGCGGCCACCGAGACGGCGGTCAGCGCCTCCATCTCGACACCCGTACGGTCCGTGGTCTTCACGGTGGCCAGGATCTCCACCGCGTCGTCGGCGACGCTCAGGTCGACCTTCACACCGGAGACGGCGAGCGGGTGACAGAGCGGGATCAGGTCCGGGGTGCGCTTGGCACCCATGATTCCGGCGATGCGCGCGGTGGCGAGCGCGTCACCCTTGGGGACACCCTCGCCCCTGAGGAGTTCGACGACGCGCGGTGACACGAGGACCCGGCCGCTCGCCCGGGCGACACGTGCCGTGACGTCTTTCTCCGACACATCGACCATGCGGGCGGCGCCCGCCTCATCGATGTGCGTCAGGCTGTTCTGCGTACTCAACTCACTCCGCCTAGCGGTAGGGCGCCGGTTGCCCGCCCGTACCGCGCCTGGGCGCGGGACGAGGGGACCGGGGGGCTTCCCCCGGTAAGGCACAGCGCCAGATACCGTACCGCCACCGCGCCGAAGTCAGCGGAGGAGGATCACTTCGGTCTCCGCGCCGGGCTCGGCGGAGGTGACGTCCTCGGGCAGCACGATCAGCGCGTCCGCCTGAGCGAGGGCGGCGATCAGATGCGATCCGGGCCCCCCGACCGGAGTCACGGTCCCCGCCTCGGCGTCGTAGGTCCCGCGCAGGAACTGGCGCCTGCCGGACGGCGAGGCGAGCGCCTTGCCGGTGCTTAGCGTGGCCCGGACCTTCGGGCGGTGGACGTCCTGGAGACCCATCAGCCTCAGGATGGCCGGCCGGACGAACAGCTCGAAGGAGACGTACGAGGAGACGGGGTTGCCGGGCAGCGCCAGCAGCGGCGTGTGATCGGGGCCGATCGAGCCGAACCCCTGCGGCTTGCCCGGCTGCATGGCGAGCTTACGGAAGTCGACGCCGCTGCCGGGCTCGTCCTCGTCGCCCACCGAGGACAGGGCCTCCTTGACCACGTCGTACGCACCGACGCTCACACCGCCCGTGGTGACGACGATGTCCGCGCGGATCAACTGGTCCTCGATCGTGGCCCGCAGCGTCTCCGCGTCGTCGGCCACCGCCGGCACGCGGTAGGCGATGGCGCCCGCGTCCCTGGCGGCGGCGGTCAGGGCGAAGCTGTTGGAGTCGTAGATCTGGCCGGCGGCCAGCTCCTCCCCCGGCTGCACCAGCTCACTGCCGGTGGACAGCACGACGACGCGCGGACGCGGCCGCACCCGCACCGTCGAGCGGCCGATCGCGGCGAGCAGCCCGATCTGCGGCGGCCCGACGACCGAACCCGCGCGCAGCGCCACGTCGCCCGGCTGGACGTCGCTGCCCTTGGCCCGGACGTGGGCGCGCGGCTTGACCGGGCGGTGGACGCGGACCTCGCCGCTCGCCCCCTCGGGGGCGTCGCTGTGGGCCCGCATGGCGGAGGCGGGGCCGCCGCCCGTGCCGCCGTCGGTCCACTCGACCGGGACGACCGCTTCGGCACCCGCCGGCAGCGGAGCACCGGTCATGATGCGGGCGGCCTCGCCGGGGCCGACGGACCGGCCGTCGGCCAGGCCGCCGTCGCCCGCGGCGACGTCGCCGATGACGGTGAGGACGGCGGGGAACTCCTCCCCGGCGCCCTCGACATCGGAGATCCGGACGGCGTATCCGTCCATCGAGCTGTTGTCGAAGGGCGGCAGGGCGACCTCCACCACGACGTCCTCGACCAGGACGCAGCCCTGGGCTTCGGGCAGTTGCAGCTCGATGGGCTCGAGCGGCTTCACCGCGGCGAGGATGTCGTCCAGGTGCTCGTCCACCGACCAGATCGTGCTGCTCAAGCTGTTACAACTCCTCGTCGACGTAACTGCGCAGCCAGGTCCGGAAGTCCGGGCCCAGGTCTTCACGTTCGCACGCGAGTCTGACAATGGCACGCAGATAGTCGCCGCGGTCACCGGTGTCGTAGCGGCGGCCCTTGAAGACGACGCCGTGCACCGGGCCGCCGGCCGTGTCGTCCTCGGCCAGCAGCTGGAGGGCGTCGGTGAGCTGGATCTCGCCGCCGCGGCCGGGCTCCGTGTGGCGCAGTATGCCGAAGATCGCGGGGTCCAGCACATAGCGGCCGATGACGGCGAGGTTACTGGGGGCGTCGCTCGGGTCGGGCTTCTCCACCAGGCCCGTGACCCGTACGACGTCGCCGTCGGCGGTGGGTTCGGTGGCCGCGCAGCCGTACATGTGGATCTGCGAGGGGTCGACCTCCATCAGCGCGACGACGCTGCCGCCCTCGCGCTCCTGGATCTCGACCATCCTGGCGAGCAGCGGATCGCGCGGGTCGATGAGGTCGTCACCGAGGAGCACGGCGAACGGCTGGTCACCGACGTGCGGCGCGGCGCAGAGGACGGCGTGGCCGAGGCCTCGCGGGTCGCCTTGGCGTACGTAGTGCATGGTGGCCAGGTCGCTGGACTCCTGGACCTTGGAGAGCCGTTCGGCGTCTCCCTTGCGGGTCAGCGCGGACTCCAGCTCGTAGTTCCGGTCGAAGTGGTCCTCCAGGGGACGCTTGTTGCGACCGGTGATCATCAGTACGTCGGAGAGGCCTGCGGCGACCGCCTCCTCGACGACATACTGGATGGCGGGCTTGTCGACGACAGGCAGCATCTCCTTGGGAGTGGCCTTGGTGGCCGGCAGGAACCGGGTGCCGAGACCTGCAGCTGGGATGACAGCTTTGCTGATCCTGGGGTGCGACTGAGTCATGCCCAGAACTGTAACCGGTGCGTATGGGCGGAAGGTGAGCGTCCGGTTAACTTCGTTCTCATACATCCACATAAGAGAACTATGCGAGCACCCGTTGAACCATGACATGTCACGAAAGGCCACGCTGCGGCGTGAACTGCTGGCCGCGCGACGGCTCCTCACCTCGGAAGACGTCAGAAAGGCCGGTTCGGTTCTCGCCTCGGCCGCCGCGGTTCTCCCCGAGCTGACCGACGCCCGGACCGTAGCGGCCTATGTGTCCGTGGGGCGCGAACCGGGAACCCACGCGCTCCTGGACGCCCTCCGGGCGCGGGGCGTACGCGTACTGCTGCCGGTGCTGATGGCGGACAACGACCTGGACTGGGCCGTGTTCGAAGGCGCGGAGCACCTCGCTCCCGCAGGCCGGGGCCTGCTGGAGCCTGACGGTGCCCGTCTCGGGCCGCAGGCGGTCCTGGACGCGGACGCGGTCCTGCTGCCCGGCCTGGCGGTGGACGGGCGCGGGATGCGGCTGGGGCGCGGCGGAGGCAGCTACGACCGGGTACTGGCGCGGCTCGCGTCGGCGGGAGCACATCCCGCCCTGGTCGTCCTGCTGTACGACGACGAGGTGGTCGCGCGGGTTCCCGGGGAACCGCACGACCACCCCGTGGACGCCGTGGTCACGCCTGCCGGAGCACGGCGCTTCCCGCCTAGGGTTTCCTGAGCGTGAGGGTGTCGACGGTGGACTCCTTCACCGCGTTCTCCCCGAAGGACCAGTCGAGCAGTTCGCCGTCGGCCCACTTGTCGGTCTGGTCGGTGTAGTGCGCGCTGAACGCGTGCCCGGAGGCGCCGGTGAGGTTGATCCACCGGGACTTGTCCCAGTCGCCCACGTTGACGACCATCCGCATCGACGGGACCCAGATGGCCTCGTAACCGCCCGCCGCGTTCCAGCCGGTGGCGTTGACCGCCGCCTCGCCGCCGCCGAGGTCCCAGGGACCCCGGTTGAGCGCTCGCTGCAGAAGGTCGGGGCCGTCGGTGCCGAGCGTCTGGTTGCGCAGGGTCAGCTGGTGCAGCCGGCCCCAGCTCCAGGTGTTGATGTCCTTGCCGAGCTCGGCCGTCAGCTCCCAGCGCGCGTCCTCCATGGCGCGGGCGAAGAGCTCGTCACGGCTGTCGATGGCCTCTTCGCGCCCCTTGGCCGGGGCCTTCCACCACTCGTTGTCCTGGTCGTCCAGGATGCTCTCGACGACCTCGTACCAGCGGTCCCCGCCGTCCGGCTGCGCCGCGTCCGGGGCGCGCTGACCGCATTCGCGCACGAGCTTGTCCTGCTCGTCCACCGGCCCGGTGCCGGCGACCGGCTGCACGTAGATGCAGTCGCCCTTGGCCCGCATCTCCTTGGGCAGCTTGTTGCCGAAGGCCAGCTTGAGGATGTTCCGCCAGACGCCGTTGAAGTACGCGGCGGCGGCCGAGTCGGACTCCTGGGTGTAGTCCCAGCCCTCCAGCAGCTTCTGCGCCTCACGGACGCTCTTGTTCTCGATGCCGATCTTCTTCAGCTCGGGCACCAGTTTCGCGGCGATCGCGCTCTGGTTGTCCATCTGCATCGTCTGCATGTCGTCGGTGGAGACCTTCTCGCCGCCGTCGATCTTCTTCTGGATCAGGTCGTTGATCCGCTGGCTGCGGGTGCCGTAACCCCAGTCCTTGGTGAGCATGTGCTCGTAACCCTCACCGATGACCGCCTGGTTCGCGGTGACGATGTAGCCACGGTCCGGGTCGTACTCGTACGGCAGCTCGTCGAACGGGATCGGGTCCTTCTCCCAGCCGTAGGCGGTGGACCAGCCGGGGCTGGGCGTCGTGCCGTCGCCCTTGAGGCGGACCGGGATCTTGCCGGGCGCCTGGTAGCCGATGTGCCCTTCGGTGTCCGCGTAGATGAGGTTCTGCGAGGGCACCTCGAAGTGTGAGGCGGCCTTCCGGAAGCTCGCGAAGTCCTTGGCCCGGTTGAGCTCGAAGACCGCGTCCATGGACTTCCCCGGGTCCAGCGCCGTCCACTTCAGGGCGACCCCGTATCCGTCGCCGCGGTCCGGCGCGGAGGTGGTGACGGGAGCCTTCTTGCCGACCTTCTCCAGCTCCGCGCTGCGGTCCGAGACCAGCGGGCCGTTGTTGGTCTCGCGGACGGTGATCGTCCTGCTCGCGCCGCCCGCGACCTTGATGGTCTCCTTGCGGGTGACGAAGGACTTCGTCTTGCCGTCGTACTGGTAACCGTCGGCCGAGACCTTCTCCAGGAAGAGGTCGGTGACGTCCGCGCCGAGGTTGGTGAAGCCCCAGGCGATGTCCTGGTTGTGGCCGATGACCACACCGGGCATCCCGGAGAACGTGTAGCCGGCCGTGTCGTACTGGCACGACTCCGAGAGCTGACGGCAGTGCAGCCCCATCTGGTACCAGAGCGAGGGCAGCTGTGGCGCCAGGTGCGGGTCGTTGGCGAGCAGCGGCTTGCCGGTCGTCGTGTACTGGCCGGAGACGACCCAGGAGTTCGATCCGATGCCGTTGCCGTTGGGGCCGAGCAGCGCCGGGATCTCGTCGAGGGTGTCGGAGAGCGCGGAGAGCTGGGAGTTCAGGCCGTCGGTCGCGCCCTCGACGGTCCCCGAGCCGATGCCGTCCGACGGCTCCTCCTCGGGGTCGTACTTGCCGGTGACCGGGGAGACCGCGCCCTGCTCGACGATCGGCTTGTTCTTCTCGTACGGGTAGTCCGGGTACAGGTCCTTGATCTGCCCGGCGCTGAGCCTGCTGGTCATCAGCGAGCGGTCGATCTCGTCCTGCATGTTCCCGCGCAGGTCCCAGGCCATCGCCTTCAGCCAGGCGACCGAGTCGACCGGGGTCCACTCGGTGGGCTTGTAGTCGTTGGTGAGGCCGAGCGCGGCGTACTCGACGGAGACGTCCGCGCCGTCCTTGCCGTCCAGATACGCGTTCACCCCCTCCGCGTACGACTGGAGGTTCTTCTTGGTGTCCTCGTCCAGGACCTCGTCGTACTCCTTCTGCGCGACCTTGCGCCAGCCCAGCGTGCGCAGGAAGGAGTCGGTCTCGACCTGGCCGGAGCCGAACATCTCGGAGAGCCGTCCCGAGGTCATGTGACGGCGTACGTCCATCTCCCAGAAGCGGTCCTGGGCCTGGACGAAGCCCTGGGCGCGGAAGAGGTCGCTGTCGGTGTCCGCGTAGATCTGCGGGACCCCGTAGTCGTCACGTTTGACGTCGACGTCGCCGGAAAGACCCTTGAGCTCGACCGAGCCGGTGGTCTGCGGATACGAGGCCCGGACGGTGGAAACGGACCAGTACGCGCCGTATCCGACACCCGCGACAAGCGCCAGCACCAGGACGATCACGAGCAGGCGGGCGCGACGCCCCTTCTTCCTGCCGGTCTTCTTCGCGCCGGAAGACCCGGAAGGGGTGGTTGTGTTGGCGGGCATCGCTGTCCTTCGAGGGGCAGGGTGGTCCTGGGAGTGCAGGAGCAACCATAGGCGCCCCGGTGAAGCCACTCGGACGCGGTATGGGGATGCATCCATATGCGCACCGGTTCGCACGAACACTCGAAGGCGTCAAGAAAGCGTTAACGATTAGGTAAGGTAACGAAGTACTGGCCGCCGGAGGCCGATCCGGAAGGCCGGATGTTCTTACGCAGGGAAGGAACGGACCCTGACTGTCCACGCGCTCAACGAACTTCTGCTCGTCTGCTCACTCGTCCTGCTGGTCGCTGTGGCGGCCGTACGCATTTCGTCCCGCAGCGGGCTCCCCAGCCTGCTCCTGTACCTCGGCATCGGGATCGCCATGGGGCAGGACGGCATCTTCGACGTCAAGTTCGACAACGCCGAGCTGACCCAGGTGATCGGTTACGCCGCCCTGGTCGTCATCCTGGCCGAGGGCGGGCTGGGCACGAAGTGGAAAGAAGTGAAACCCGCCCTGCCTGCGGCAGCCATGCTGTCGACCGTCGGCGTGGGCATCAGCGTGGGCGTCACCGCGAGTGCCGCACACTTCCTCATCGGCCTCGACTGGCGGCAGGCCCTGATCGTCGGCGCCGTCGTCTCCTCCACCGACGCCGCCGCCGTCTTCTCCGTCCTGCGCAAGGTGCCCCTCCCCTCCCGGATCACCGGTGTCCTGGAGGCCGAGTCCGGCTTCAACGACGCCCCCGTGGTCATCCTCGTGGTGGCGTTCTCCGCGGTCGGCCCCGTGGAGCACTGGTACGTACTGGTCGGCGAGATAGCCCTGGAGCTGGCCATCGGCGCGGCGATCGGCCTCGCGGTGGGCTGGCTCGGCGCCTACGGGATCCGCCATGTGGCACTGCCCGCGTCCGGGCTCTACCCGATCGCCGTGATGGCCATCGCGGTGTCGGCGTACGCCGCGGGCGCCATGGTCCACGGCAGTGGCTTCCTGGCCGTCTACCTGGCCGCGATGGTCCTCGGCAACTCCAAGCTCCCGCACTGGCCGGCCACCCGGGGCTTCGCCGACGGGCTCGGCTGGCTGGCGCAGATCGGCATGTTCGTCCTGCTCGGCCTGCTGGTCGCCCCGCACGACCTGGTCGACGACTTCTGGCCCGCCGTGGTCGTCGGCCTGGTCCTCACCGCCGTCGCCCGGCCCTTGTCGGTCTTCATCAGCCTGGCACCCTTCCGGCTGCCACGGCGCGAGAAGGCCCTGATGTCGTGGGCGGGCCTCCGTGGCGCCGTCCCCATCGTCCTGGCCACCATTCCCATGGTGTCCGGGATCGACGGCAGCACCCGGGTCTTCAACATCGTCTTCGTGCTCGTCATCGTCTACACGCTGATCCAGGGACCGACGCTGCCCTGGCTGGCGAGGACCCTGAAGATCTCCGACGACCCGTCGGAGACCGCCGATCTCGGCATCGAGTCGGCCCCCCTGGAACGGCTGCGCGGCCATCTGCTGTCCGTCGCCGTCCCCGGGAAGTCCAAGATGCACGGCGTGGAGGTGGCGGAGCTGCGGCTGCCCGCCGGAGCCGCGGTCACCCTCGTCGTCCGGGAGGGCAAAAGCTTCGTGCCCGCGCCTTCGACCGTGCTGCGCCGCGGGGACGAGCTGCTGGTCGTAGCGACCGACCCGGTGCGCGACGCGACGGAGGCCCGGCTGCGGGCGGTCGGCCAGGGCGGCAAGCTCGCCGGCTGGCTGGGCACGGACGGGACGGACCGGCCGGACACCCCGGTGGTTGACATGCCGCACCTCGTGAAGCTGGCCAGGAAACTGGGCAGGAGCGGTGAGGGCACCCCGGGAGACAAGGCTCGCGACAGCCGGACCCCTCACTGACCTGAACGGCATCTGCCGCAATCGCAGGAGCGCAGGGTTCCGGACCTGTAAGATGAAGGACTGGGTCTCATGATCCACACGATTCGAATCTGATCGACCAACTCTGCCTGACGCAGAGCTGGCGCGACCGTATGGCGGCCGTGGTGCCTTCGCCTCTGGAGCGAGCGCCCGGCATCTACCGCAGTCCCGCGCGAAGAGGACAGCTCTCGGCAGCTCCCGCGCGCTCCCGCACCCCGGTGCCGGGCAGCCCGGGAGCACGGCCACCAGGCGGCAGAAAGGCATGGACCGTGGCGTCCACGGTCTCCGACCGCCCCGGTTACGGGCAGTTGCTGCGCACCCCGGGTGCGTGGACCTTCCTCCTGCCGGGCTTCGCCGCCCGGCAGCCCTTCGCGATGCTGACCATCGGCATCGTGCTCCTGGTTCAGCACACCACCGGCTCGTACGGCAGTGCGGGTGCCGTGGCCGCCGTCTCCGGTGTCTCCATGGCCCTGTTCGCACCGCAGAGCGGCAGGCTCGCCGACCGGTTCGGCCAGAGCGCCGTGCTCCTGCCCGGCGTCCTGGTGCACGCCGCCTCCGTCGGTGCCCTCACGGCACTCGCCCTGGCCGACGCGCCGCTGTGGGCACTGTTCCTGGCGGCGGTTCCCACCGGGGCCTCCATCCCGCAGATCGGGCCGATGGTGCGGGCCCGCTGGGCGGCCCGGCTCGGCGCCGCCCCCGGACGTCCGGCCTCCCCGCTCATGACCACGGCAGCCGCCTTCGAGTCCGTGACGGACGAGTTCACCTTCGTCGTCGGACCCGTGCTCGCGACGGCGCTGTGCACCGGCGTGCACCCGGCGGCCGGACTGATCGCCGAGGCCGCGCTGACGCTCGTCGGCGGCCTCCTGTTCGCCGCCCGGCGCTCCACCCAGCCCGCCACCCGGAACGCCGCGACCGCCGCCGAACCGCACCGCTCGGCGCTCTCCGTGCCCGGTGTGCGGGTCCTCGCGGTCACCTTCCTGGGCATCGGCGCCGTGTTCGGCGGCATGCAGGTGTCCCTGACGGCGTTCTCCGAGGAGATCGGCCGGCCCGGCGTGAACGGGCTGCTGTACGGAGTTTTCGCGGCCGGCAACATGCTGGCCGGAATCGCCTGCGGTGCCATCGCCTGGAAGAGCAGCCCGCGCCGCCGGCTGATCGTCGGCTACGTGGCGCTGACGCTGACCGCGTCCGGGCTCTGGGCCGTGCATTCCGTACCGCTGCTGGCGGGACTCGGGCTGCTGGTCGGACTGTGCATCGCACCCGCGCTGATCAGCGGCTACACCCTGGTCGACGCCCTGGTGCCCGCGTCCGCCAGGACCGAGGCCTTCACCTGGCTCACGGGTGCCGTGGCGCTCGGCCAGGCGGCCGCCGTCACGGTGGCCGGACAGCTCGCGGACGCCCACGGCGCGAGCACCGGCTTCGTGGTCCCGCTGGCCGGCACGGCGCTGGCGCTGGCGACCCTGCTGGCCCTGCGTTCACGGCTGACGCCACGGCCCGGTGGACGGACGGTGGCGCGTGGGATCGGTCACCGCGAGCCGGTCACGGTGGACTGATCGCTCGGAATAGGTCACTATAGAACGTCGTTAGCACTCATTGAGTGAGAGTGCCAGGAGGAGCAAGTGCCAACCTATCAGTACCAGTGCACCGAATGCGGCGAGGGCCTCGAAGCGGTGCAGAAGTTCACCGATGATGCCCTGACCGTGTGCCCGAACTGCGAGGGACGCCTCAAGAAGGTGTTCTCGGCCGTCGGCATCGTGTTCAAGGGATCCGGTTTCTACCGGAACGACAGCCGCAGCTCCTCGTCGAGCAGCACACCGGTCACGTCGCCGTCCGCCAAGACGTCCGACTCGTCCCCCAAGACGTCCGACTCGTCCGGCGGATCGTCCTCGGCGAAGCCGGACGCCAAACCGGCCGCCTCGGCTGCGTCCTCGACCTCCTCCTCGGCTTCTTCCACGTCGTCGAGCGGTACGTCGGCCGCCTGAGGCAACCCTCGTACGCCACACGTTCCACCCTGGACCCCGCTGATCGACTCGGCGGGGTCCCGGTCGTGCGCGCCCGGTTAGTGTGACCGCATGGTGAACGCAGAAACGGGTACAGCGGAAATCGGTGTCATCGGCGGATCGGGCTTCTACTCCTTCCTGGAGGACGTGACCGAGGTCCAGGTGGACACCCCGTACGGGGCGCCGAGCGACTCCCTCTTCCTGGGTGAGCTCGCGGGCCGCCGGGTGGCCTTCCTCCCGCGCCATGGACGCGGACACCATCTCCCGCCGCACCGGATCAACTACCGCGCCAACCTCTGGGCTTTGCGTTCCGTCGGCGTACGCCAGGTGATCGGTCCGTGCGCGGTCGGCGGTCTGCGTCCGGAGTACGGGCCGGGCACCCTGCTCGTACCGGACCAGATGGTCGACCGCACGAAGGCCCGTACGCAGACGTTCTACGACGGTGAGCTCCTGCCCGACGGGACACAGCCGAACGTGGTGCATCTCGGCTTCGCCGACCCGTACTGCCCCGAGGGACGCAAGGCGGCCCTGGCCGCGGCGCGCGGCCGCGACTGGGAGCCGGTGGACGGCGGGACCCTGGTCGTCGTCGAGGGCCCGCGTTTCTCGACCCGCGCGGAGTCGCGCTGGCACGCCGCGATGGGCTGGTCGGTCGTCGGGATGACAGGGCACCCGGAGGCCGTGCTCGCACGTGAACTGAACCTCTGCTACACGACGCTGACGCTGGTGACGGACCTCGACGCGGGGGCCGAGGCCGGTGAGGGCGTCAGCCACACGGAGGTGCTCGAGGTGTTCGCGGCCAATGTGGACCGGCTGCGGTCTGTGCTCTTCGACGCGGTGGCCGCGCTGCCCGAGGACAAGGACCGTGACTGTGTGTGCGCGCACGCGCTGGACGGGCTCGACACGGGGATCGCGCTGCCGTAGTACGCGCACGCGCACCGGGCGGCCGGAGCTCGAAGCCTGGCCAGGGACTCCGCGCGGCCTGTCTCCGCCCCGTACGGGTGACCGGGTTCTCCACATCGTCCGGGTTGTCCACAGGGCCGGCGGGATTTCCGCGGAGAGTGGATCGTGAGGGGAGTCCGGCGGGGGATCCCGCGGGACTCCCCTCACGGCAGGTGGTGTTGGCCATGTTCCCGTCGGTGCCCGATACACGTCCCGCGCCTCCCGCCCCGTGCGGGGTCCCGCCCTTCGGGCCCCTGCTTGTGCGGGGCGGTGGCGGGCGGCGAATCCGGCGGGCGCTTCGCGGGCAGCGCCGGGCGCTGGCCGCGGGCTTCGCGCTGGCCTCCGCCGTGCTCGCCGCTTCGGGGCCGGTCGGTGAGAGAGGAGCGGCCGCCGTCGCCGACGGCGCGCCACCGGGGCCCGAGCGGCGGGCCGTCCGTCTGGTGTCCGCCCCGGTGCGGATCGCCGACGCGGCGACGGTCGGACTGCTCCGGCCGGGCGACCGCGTCGATGTGATCGCAGCGGCCGACGGAGAGGCCGAGGCAGGTGTGGTGGCACGGGACGTGCGGGTGGCGGAGGTCCCGCGCGGCACCGGTGGCGGGGAGGCGCCGTTCCCGGAAGGGGACGGCGGGGCGGGCATGGGGCATGGCGCCCTGGTGGTCCTGTCCGTGGAGCGGGACACCGCGGCGGCCTTGGCGGGTGCCGGTGCGTCGGGACGTCTCGCGGTGGCGGTGTCCCATGCGGAATAGAACTGGTATCGCGTCAACTCACCCGTGCGACGTACGTGATTGGACAGTGTGGCCCTCTGCCGCTTTGTGTGACGGGGCGATTCGCTCCCCCTACGGCACGCACACCAGAGGAAGGCTCACCTGTGAGCGAGAAGAAGGCCGGCCTGCTGGAGGGCTTCAAAGCCTTCCTGACGCGCGGCAATGTGATCGACCTGGCGGTCGCCGTCGTCATCGGTGCCGCGTTCACGAACGTGGTGAACGCGGTCGTGAAGGGGATCATCAATCCGGTGGTCGGGGCCTTCGGCACCCAGGATCTGGAGAAGTACACGTACTGCCTCCAGGGTCCCTGTGCGGTGGATCCGGAGACCGGCAGGATGGACGGCATCGAGATCCTGTGGGGCTCGGTGCTCAGTGCCGCCCTCAGCTTCCTGATCACCGGTGCCGTCGTCTACTTCCTGATGGTGCTGCCGATGGCGAAGTATCTCGCCAGGCGCGCGGCCGCCCAGGCGGCGAAGGAGGGCGTGCAGGAGACGCTGGAGGTGAGCGAGCTGGAGGTGCTGAAGGAGATCCGGGACGCGCTGGTGGCCCAGCGGGGCCAGGCGGACCAAGCGGACCAAGCGGACCAGGCGGGCCAGGCCTGAGGTGGTCTCCGCGCCGCCGGCATCGTCTCCGGCCGTCGGCGTCAGATGTGGTGAGGCGGCTTCTCGTCGAGGAAACGGGCCAGGTCGGCGGCGCCGCCGCCGGCCGGAGCCCGCTCGCCCCACCCCTGGTCCGTGTCGTCCGCGGACTGCCGGTCCAGCGGATCGTCGAAGACCAGAGCCGGCGGCTTGGGCCCGGACTCCTGCGACGGCCGCTGCTGGGGCTCCGGCGGCTTCGGCTCTCGCGGTCCGGGGGCGGGGGCGGTACTCATACCTCCAGGGTACGGCCGGACTCAGCGGTCCTTGGGGTCGAGCAGCCACAGCCCCAGGACGACGAGGAACGACAGGCACAGAAAGCCGGCGCCCCACCAGGCTGTGCCCGTGTCGCCCTCCATCCACACGTTGACGACCTCCGTCAGCGCCCACAGCTGACCGATGACGACGCTCATCGCCAGCACCAGCCGGGCCGTCAGCTTCGCGGAACGCTCGGGTTCCTGCTCGGAGCCCGCGCCCGGCCCCGGGCCGGTGTGACGCACCCGCGGATCGGCATAGCCGCTGGTGGGCCGGATCTGGGGGTAGCGCTCGTGGACGGGGCGGTTCAGCTCGGCCCGCGCGCTGCCCGGCTGGTAGTCGGGATACGCCGATCCGGAAGGGTCGGGGGGCCGCGGCGGCTCGACCGGGTCCAGGGGCTCGGTCATGTCCGGGCCCCCGTGGTCGCGGCGCCGGACGGCGCGGGCGCGGGCGGCGCCTCCGCGCCGCCTCCGGTGCCGGGGCAGCCGATCCGTCCGGCGAGATCGGGGCGGTCCTCTCCGAGCTGGCGGCACAGCCCTTCTTCGGCGCTCTCCCCCGAGCGGGTGGTCCCGACGGCCCAGATACTCCCGTCATCCAGCTCGGTCAGCACCACCTTGGGCAGCCCGCGGGGCGGCGGGCCGGCCGTGACCTCACCGGTGCGGGCGTCGAAGACTCCCTCGTGGCAGGGGCAGTAGAACTCGCCCTCCGTACCGCGGTCCTTCCGCCAGAGCACGCCGCACGCCAGATGGGTGCAGACGGCGGAGTAGCCGACCAGGGTGCCGTCGTCCATCCGCGCGGCGACCGCCCGGTCCTCGTCACCGGGGTAGCGGAAGGCGAGGGACTCGCCGGGCAGCAGCTGCGCGGCGACCCGCTTCGGGGCCGGCGCCTTCCCGTCCTCCGTCTCGCCGTGCCGGTGGAGGATGCCGCCCGCCACGGCCAGCCCGCCCACGGCGAGGCCGCCGGACACGGTGGCGACGATCCGGAGGTAGTCACGCCGGGTGGTCAGCGAGTCGGCGGCGATCCGGTCGTGCAGCGCTTCACGGGGATCGCTCCCGGGGCCGTGGTCGGGGCCCGGCTGCTGCTGTTCGGTGACGCTCATCGGCGGACGTCCTTCCCGTTGATCTCGACGACGGGGAGTCCGCCGGGTACCGGCCACTGGACCCGCTCCGCGGGCACGACCATGGCCACACCGGTGCGGACCTCGCTCTCGCCGAAGACGAACGTGTCGGCGACCTGCACACCGGGGCGTTCCGCCTGGAGCTCCTCGAGGGTGCCGTAGTAGAGGGCACCGGTGGGGCAGACGGTGGCGCACATGGGGGCCAGTCCGTAGGCGGTGCGGTCGTAGCAGAGGTCGCACTTCATCTGCAGCTTCGCCTGGAGGTCGATCTTCGGCACGCCGAAGGGGCAGGCGTTGACGCAGTTGGCGCAGCCGATGCACCGGGTGGTGTCCGCCTGCTGCACGACGCCGTCGGCGGTGATCAGGATCGCGTCGGCCGGGCAGACCTCGGCGCAGGGGGCCACCGGGTCCTCGCAGTGCATGCAGACAGTGGGAAGGGAGGCGACGGAGGAACCCTCGTCGGTGTAGTCGAGGTGGATCATCGACTTGCCGCGGTGCGAGTCGCATTCCCGGCAGGCGGAGACACAGGCCTGACAGCCGATGCAGCGCCCCGGGTCGATGAACATCGTTCTGCCCATCATCCGGGCATCAGCTCCTTTCCGAGGTGCCGCGGCCCTGCGGGGCCGTGGGCGGCAGAGGGTCGGTGCGGGAGACCTGGGTCTCGGGGTAGGCGACGTGGCCGGGGGCGACGGGCGGTGCGGGGACCTCGTCGATCGCTTCGGCGTGCTCGATGCGGCAGGCGCAGACCTTGTACTCGGGGATCTTGGAGCGGGGGTCGAGGGCGTCGATGGTGAGTGCGTTGGCCGCCGTCGGGACGGGCCAGTGGTAGGGGATGAACACCGTGTCGGGCCGGATCGCCTCCGTGACCAGGGCGGGGAAGACCTCGCTGCCGCGCCGGGTGACGACGCGGACGGGTTCGCCGTTGTGGAATCCATGGGAGGGGTGGACCTCTGCCCAGGGCCGGGGGGTCTGCTCGACGAGGGCGCCGAGCCGGCGGGTCTGGTTGCCGGAGAGGAAGTGGGCGACGGTGCGTCCGGTGGTCAGCGTCATCGGGTGCTCGGCGTCGTACGGGTCCGCCGGCGGGTGCCACTCGACGACCTGCATGTGGACCCTGCCGTCGGCGTGGTAGGTCGTGCCGTCCTCGAACAGGCGGGGGGTGCCGGGGTGGTCGGTGGACGGGCAGGGCCAGGAGATCCCCCCGGTCTCCTCGAGCCGTTCGTAGGTGATGCCGGAGTAGTCGATGATCGTTCCCGCGGAGGCCCTGCGCAGTTCGTCGAAGACCTCACGGGAGCTGCCGAAGGCGAACTTGTCCCCGGCTCCGAGACGGCGGGCGATCTCGCACATCACCCAGGTGTCGGTCCGCACTCCGGCCGGCGGTTCCTGCGCCTTGTTGTGCTTGACGACGCGTGCCTCGGCGTTGGCCATCACTCCTTCGTCCTCGGCCCAGATGGTGACGGGGAAGACGACGTGCGCGTTGGCCGCCGTCTCGGAGAGGAAGAAGTCGAACTGGGCGTGGAACTCGGTGGTGTCGTACCCCTCCTTGACCACGGCGTAGTTGGGGAGCGACACGAAGGGGTTGTTGCAGATACCGATGAGGCCGCGGATCTCCTGGCGCTGCATCTGCCAGACCATTTCCATCATCGACGTGCCGGCGGCGGGGAGTTCGGACTCCTCGATGCCCCAGACCTCGCAGATCTGCCGGCGGTGCTCCTCGTTGAGGATCGAGCGCCCGCCGGGGAGGAGGTCGGCCTTCTGGCCGTGCTCGCGGCCCCCCTGGCCGTTCCCCTGCCCGGTGAGGGTGCCGTAGCCGGCGCCGGGCTTGCCGATGTGACCGGTGGCGGTACAGAGGTTGATCACGCTGAGGCAGTTCTCGACGCCCTGCGTGTGGTGTTCGATGCCACGGGCGTGGAAGGCCATGGCCTTGGGGGCGCGGGCGAAGGCGCGGGCGACCTGGACGACCTGCTCCGCGGGGATCCCGCAGATCTCGGCGGCGCGCGACGGGGGGTACTGGGCGACCTTGGCCTTGACCTCCTCCCAGCCGGTGGCATGGGCCGCGAGGTAGGCCTCGTCGGTGAGGCCCTCCTCGATGACCACGTTCAGCACCGCGTTGAAGAAGGCCGAGTCGGTTCCCGACTTGAGTGCGACATGGATGTCGGCGGTGCGGGCGACCGCCGTCTCGCGTGGGTCGATCACGATCAGGGTGGCGCCCCGGTCCCGGGCTCCCCAGACGTACTGGGTCAGCACGGGGAAGCACTCACCGACGTTGGCCCCGGCGAGCAGGAGGCAGTCGGTGAGCAGGATGTCGGAGAAGGGGTTGCCGGCCCGGTCGATGTTGAAGGCGAGCTTGTTGGCACCGGCGGCGCTGACCATGCAGAGCCGGCCGTTGTAGTCGACATGCCTGGTCTTCAGCGCCACCCGGGCGAACTTGCCGACCAGATACGTCTTCTCGGAGAAGAGGCTGGCCCCGCCGAGCACCCCGAAGGCATCCCGCCCGTGCTCCTGCTGGATGCGCTGGATCTCGGAGACGGTGAAGTCGAGCGCCTCGTCCCAGGAGACCTCCCTCAGTTCCTCGTCGCGGGAGCGGCGCATGAGCGGGGCGGTGAGCCGGTCGGGGTGGTTGACCTGCTGGTAGGCGTTGATGCCCTTGGGGCAGAGCCGCATACGGTTGATGTCGTGGTTGCGGGGCTCCACACCGAAGACCTTGCCGCCGCGGTCCACCCGGAGATACATCCCGCACTGGACGCCGCAGAAGCAGCAGTGGGTGGGGACGAGCGTCTCGCCGTTCTGGTCGGCGTGCCACCGGTCGGCCGGGATGCCTCCCGCGTCCCGGAAGCCACGGGTGCCCGGCGGGGCGAGGGAGGGGTCGAGGGGAACGAACGTACGGCCGTCGGCTGCGCGTGGATCCGCGGTCACTTGAAACCCTTCTTGACCTGGGTGAGATAGGCGTTGCCACGCAGTACCCGCTTGCAGCGCGGGCAGTATTCGGCCCATGCGTCGAAGCCGAGTTCGAGGTCACGCATGGTGCCGCGCAGGTTCTCGACGTACGGGCCGGTGTCGATGGCTTCGCCGCAGCGGCGGCAGGCGAAGACCTTGTCGTCCTGGCGCCCGGTGTACTTGAAGAGCTGCATGCCGACCGCTGCGGGGCGCTGCACGATGTGGAAGAACTTCCCGAACGGGATGTAGATGAGGGTGAAGACCACCGACACCATGTGGAGGATCGCCAGGAACTCGTAGCCTCCGCCGTGCAGGAAGATCGAGGAGAAGGTGAGCAGCAGGCCGGTCACGGAGATGATGATCAGTGCGAGCAGCGGCACCATGTCGTACGCGAACCGCTGTCCGGTGATGGCCCCCCGGTCCTTCATGCGGCGCCACAGGAAGTACCCCGCACCGGGGATGACGAGTACCGCGGCGATGTCCAGGCCGTGGAACATCAGCCAGCCGATGATGTTCAGCGAGTCGAAGCCGAGGACCTTGAGGCCCCAGATGCGCATCTCGTAGCCGGGCCCCGACCCGGTGCCGGAGGTGAAGGTGAACCAGCCCCAGGTCAGCGGGAAGGTGATCAGCGCGGCGAGGATGCAGCCCCAGAAGATCAGCTGGTGGGCTGCCCAGCGGGCGTGGGAGCGGGCGCCGAGGAATTTCTGGAGGCCCAGGTAGGTGGCGATCATCTTCGGCAGGGCGGTGGGTGTCCTGCGGAAGTTCTCGGTCGAGAACAGGCTGCCCCAGCCGTTCCTGAAGAGGCGTCGGGCGCCGGGGGCCGAGACCCAGACCGTGTAGCGGTAGGCGACCCCGAAGGCCAGGAAGACGGAGGCGACGGCGTACGGGAGCAGCGCCGAGTCGAAGTCGTGCAGAAGGCGGCTGCCGAACACGATCGCGAGGATCAGCAGGCAGGAGACGACGGCGCCGGCCAGGGCCGCGCGGCCGGAGACGGATCGGGGGAGGCGCTGGGCTGCCCTCGCGGCGGCGGAGGGCCCCCGGCCTGGTCGCCGGCCGTCCGTCCCGCCGGGCGTGCCGGTGCGGACACCGGTCTCGGGCTGCTCGGCTGCGGCGGGTTCTGGTGGCTCGGTCACCCGGCCACCGTAGGTCCGCAATGGGCGTTCGGTCCCGTTATGCGCCCCGATGGTGTGAGCGCGTCGCCCAGGTGGCCCGCGAGCTACCCGGCGGCAGGTTCGCCGGAGGAGACGTCGGGCCGCTGCGGGCGGCCGATGACCACGGCACCGCGGAAGTGGTCCGCCGAGATGACCGACATGGTGTCGAGGGACGCGTCGGGGACCGGCAGCAGATGGGCGTCGACCCAGGTGTCCCCCGCGGCCGCTTGGGCCCACGGGTCCTCGATCACGACGGCGCCGGGCACCACACCGTGGCAGAGCACCCAGTGCGGCACGTCGAACCCCTGCATCCCGGCGAGCGAGACCAGGAGCAGCACATGCTCCCGCCGGCCGATCGCGCTCCGGACCGCGGTCAGGGAGAGTCGGCGCGGGTCGACCGGAACGCCGGTCCGTCCGGCCTCCGTACGCGAGGTGCGCTGGAGCAGAGCACGCCACTCCTGTTCCTTCTCCGGCAGATGGTCGAGCAGGACGGGCCGCTCCGTGTCGAGGTGGACCGTGACGGGGGAAGACGGCCAGGCCCGGCGCACGGCGACGCCCAGTCCGACGGGCTCACACGCGAGGAAGTTGGTCGCGTCGCGCCACAGTGTCAGCTCCGCCCGGCGGTCGAGCGCCTCCCTCGGCAACGTCCCCGCGTGCGCCTGAGCGACCAGGGCGGTGACCGCTCCGCACGTGAAGTGCGTGGTCTGCCCGTAGTACGGGGGCTCCGTTCCCGCGCCGTCGCGAAGCCAGCGGACGTAACCGGCATCGGGCCCCGCCCCTTCCTCCGCCGGCGTGAGCGGAGGACTCAGCGGGGCGAAGCCGGCGGCAGCGGCGGCCTCCGGGCTCGCCGTCCATCCTTCCCACTTGACCTGCGCGAGCCCCTGGCCGCGCGCATGGGCGACGACGGCCCGCACAGCCGCCTGGACGTCGCCGACGGCATCCACGATCTTCAGGTAGGACGTCTGCGGGCGTGCCGTCACGAGCGCGGCAGCGGTCCAGTCCTCGCCGTCACCCGGCACGGCCACGATGTGGGGGGCGTGGGCGGAACGGTCGACCGTGTGCCAGCGCTCCGGCACCTCGTCCACGAGCCGCCTCAGCGGGGCCGGCGACGCCTCGCGGTCGAACGGGACGACGACGACACTCTTCACGGATGTTTCCTGCGGGGACGGCATTCCGGCGCTCCTGGCGGGTCGAAGGGCGGATCGAAGGACGGGTCGAAGGACATGGGGGGCGGCACGTCGCCCGGCGTCATGCGCGGGACCGCCGGAGCACCCAGACGAAGTACGGGGCACCGACCAGGGCGATCATCAGCCCCGCAGGCACCTGCGCCGGTGCGACGAGCGTGCGGCCGAGGGCATCGGCCACACAGACCAGCACTCCTCCGAACAGCATCGCGACCGGTATCGACCGCCCGTGCCGGGCGCCCACCAGCAACCGGGCGAGGTGCGGGGCGACCAGCCCCACGAAGCCGACGACACCGACGGCGACCACGCTGAGCGCCGCGAGCACAGCGGCGATCGTCAGTGCGGCGAAGCGGACCCGCGCCGGCCTGACGCCGACGATGCGCGGGGTGTCCTCGTCGACGGCGAGAAGGTCGAGCCGGCCGCGCATGGCGAGCAGTACGGGGAGCGCGAGCGCCAGGGCCACCGCGACCGGTACGACGTCGGGGAAGGTGCGCCCGTAGGTCGTGCCGGAGAGCCAGGTGAAGATCCGGGGCGTGTTCCACGGGTCGGCACGCAGCAGGAGGAAGGTGGTGACGGAGCTGAGGCCGTACCCGCAGCCGATGCCGATCAGCACGAACCGGTCGGGCAGGAAGCCGCCTCGCCAGGACAGCAGGGCGATCAACCCGAACGTGGCGAGCCCCGTCGCGATCGCCGCCACGATGAGCAGAGGCCGTCCGCCGGGCAGACCCGATGTGACGACGGCCGCCGCGCCCAGCCCTGCGCCCGCCGTGATGCCGAGCACACCGGGCTCCGCCAGCGGATTGCGCACCGCGCCCTGTACGACGCATCCGGCCAGACCGAGTGCCGCGCCGGCGAGGACCGCGGCCACCACGCGAGGGACCCGGTCGTCGAGCGCCTGCCCGATCAGCTCGGGGGCGGCGCCCTGCGCCCAGAGCGCGATGTCCCCCGTACGCAGCCAGAGGCTTCCCGCCAGGACCGCCACGACGACCGCCGCGGCCAGGAGTACCACCGCGCCGAGCACGACCAGGAGGAACGCGCGGCGCGACCGTACGGCGACCCGCGCGTGCGGTGGCTGCCGGAGCCCGCCCGTGTCACGGAGGCGGAGCGCGAGGACCACGATCACGACGGAGCCGAGCAGCGCGGTCGGCACACCGGTGGGAATGGAGGCGGCCCCGTCCGCACCCTGCACCGCGCGCAGCGTGGCGTCCGCGAGCAGGATGAGCAACGCGCCGAGCAGCCCGGCCGCGGGCACCAGGAGGAGATGCCGGCGCAGTGCCCGGACCCGTCCCGCGAGCAGGCGGGCCAGGACGGGGGCTCCGAGGCCGACGAAGGCGATCGGGCCCGCGAGGGTCACCGCCGTGCTGCTCAGGAGCACCGCGCAGATCACGGCGGTCACACGGGTGGCCCGGATCGGCACCCCGAGGGTGGACGCGGCGTCGTCACCGAGGTTCATCACGTCGAGCTTCCGCGACAGCGCCAGGGCGACGCACAGAACCACGGCCACGAGAGGGAAGGCACGTATCGACGCGTCGATGTTCAGTTGGGCGAGCGAACCGCTCCCCCAGGCGAAGAGGCCGGTCGTGTTCTGCTTGAACAGGATGAGGACCATGGCGGTCATCGAGTCCAGGGCCATCGCGATGGCCGATCCGGCGAGGATGAGCCGGGTCCCCGAGGTGCCCGCCGCCCGGCCCGCGAGGAGCAGCACGATCGCCGCCGCGGCCAGTCCGCCGGCGAAGGCGACGGCGCCCGAAGCCCAGAGCGGCACGGCGATACCGAAGGCGGCGACGAGCGAGAGCGTGAAGTAGGCCCCTGCTGTCACCGCGAGGGTGTCGGGGGAGGCGAGCGTGTTGTGCGTGACCGACTGCAGCAGCGCGCCGGCCGATCCGAGAGCGAAGCCCACCGCCACGCCCGCGAACAGGCGTGGCAGGCGCGACCCGGTGAGGATCTCACCGACCGGCGCTCCGCCGGTGTTCTCCCGTTCCCCGGCGAGGTACCGCAGCAGGTCGCCGAAGCCGACACCCGATGTCCCCTGCGTCAGGTGCCACATGCCCACCAGTACGGTCACGACGAGAAGGAGCATGAGGACGGCCACCCCGGCGGGACCGCCACCGTGCTCGGCGCGCGGCAGCGCTTCCCGCCGGGGTGCCGATGTCTGCGTCGTGCTCACTTCTTGTCGAGTACGTCGACGTAGGCGTCGATCGCCTGCGCGCAGGAGCGCGGACCGCCTGCGCCCCACACCCGTGCCGGGAACGCGTGCGCGCGCCCTTCCTTCACGGCCGGGATGGTCTTCCAGAGCGGGTTCTTCTCCATTGCGGAGACGTATCCGCCGGCCCCTTCGTCGTTGGCGTAGAAGAGGTTGGCGTCGCCCACCGCGGTGAGTCCCTCCACGTCGGTCTGCGCGAGACCGTAGGAGGGATCGACGCCCCCGTCACCGTGGGCCTTGTTGACGTCGTCGGTCCACGCGGGGTTCATGCCGAGCTCTTTGCCGATCTCGGTGAACAGGGCGCCGTCACTGTAGGGGCGGACGGTGAGGTTGCCTCCCTCCAGCCATCCGTCGAAGAACACGAAGTCCTTGGTCGGCAGATCGGCGTTCGTGACCTTCTTCTTCGCCGTCGCGAGGTGGCCGTCGAACTCCTGGAGCACCTGGTCGGCCCGTTCGGTGCGCCCCGTCGCCTTCCCGATCATGCTGAACACCTCCCGCATGTTCCCGATCGGGTCCTTCGGGTTCGCCCCCCGTGTGGCCATCACCGGGACACCCCTCTTCTCCAGCTTCGCGATGGTCTCGTCGTCGGCGTCGAACGCCTCCACGACGATGAGGTCGGGGTTCGCCGCGTAGAGGGTGTCGAGGTCGGGCTCCTCACGGGTGCCGATGTCGGTCACCCCACCGGGCAGCTTCTCCGCGCTGACCCAGGTGCTGTACCCCTTCGCGTCGGAGACCGCGGTGGGGGTGACGCACAGGGTCAGCGCGTCCTCGACCTGCTGCCACTCCAGGACCGCGATCCGCTCGGCGGGCTTGTCGAGCTTCACCTGCCGGCCCACACCGTCCTTGAAGGAGACCGGCCCCGTCGAGGTGGCCGTGGTGTCCTGGGCACAGCTCTCCGACGCGGGCGACGCGGAGGCGCTGCTGCCTGCGCCGGCCTTGTCGACGGTGGTCGTGCCGCAGGCCGTTGCGGCGAGGACTATGAGCCCCGTGGAGGCTGAGGCCGCCAGGCGACGGGCACGGTTCATGAAAAATCCTCTTTCTTACGGTGAGTTGCAGCGACCGATGTGCCGCTTCAGGCGCGTGATGTCCGGTCGCTGGGGCGGGGTGATGTCCGGCCGCTCAGGCGGTGTGACGTCCGATCGGGTCGATACGGAGACGGCCCGTGCGCGGGTCGACGCCGACGTCGACACGGATCTCGTAGACCTCGCCGATGTTCTGCGCGGTGAGGACGTCGGCGGGTGCTCCGGCCGCGTGCACGCGGCCCGCGCGCATCAGGACCAGCGTGTCCGCGACACGGGAGGCCTGGTCGAGGTCGTGCAGCACGATCCCGACCGCGATGCCGTGGTCCTCGACGAGATCGCGTACCAGGTCGAGCGTCTCGACCTGGTAGCGCAGGTCCAGGTGGTTGGTCGGTTCGTCCAGCAGCACGACGCCGGTGTCCTGGGCCAGGCAGGCCGCGAGCCAGACACGCTGCATCTCCCCGCCGGAGAGTTCCCCGACCGGCCGGCCTGCCATCTCCCGCACGCCGGTGACGCCCATGGCGCGGTCGACGGCGCTCCGGTCCTCGGCGGCCGGCCCGGCGAAGCCACGCCTGTACGGGTGGCGCCCGAACTCCACCACCTCCGAGACCGTCAGCCCTTGGGGCGCGGGCCTCGACTGGGAGAACAGCGTGACCTCGCGGGCGAACTGACGTGCGCTGAGCAGGGCCGTGTCGCGCTCGGGCTCTCCGTCAGGTCCGTCGGGGGAGCCGAGCGTCACCCGGCCGCCGTCCACCCGGTGGAGCCGGGAGAGCGCGCGCAGCAGCGTGGACTTCCCGCTGCCGTTCGGCCCCACCAGGGCGGTGGCACGGCCGGGCTCCAGGGCCAGCGAGACACCGTGGACGACCTGCGTGCCGCTGTACCGCAGCACCAGGTCGTGCCCGTTGAGGGCGGCCGCCGGCGTGGCGGTGTCGGCCACGGAGCGACCGGCGCGCCGGGAGGGGCTTGTGAACATCGGTGGGTCCGGACGCTCGGAGGGGCAGGGACTGCGGCACCCTCCGCCCGGCTTTCACCGGCCGGGCAGCGGACTCCCCACGCACGGAAGCACCGTTCGCGGCAAGCAAGAACTAAGGGTCGCCTAACTCCGAGAAGGGTATGTTCCGCTTGCCATGTCGGCAATCAGGAGTTTTGGACAGGCAATACGGGATTCCGGACATCCCCGGGGAAGCCCTCGTCCACGTCGAAGTACGCGCCCGGCGTGGTTCCCATGACCCTCCGGAAGGAGGCGATGAAGGTGCTGGGCTGGGCGTAGCCGAGCGTCTCGGAGACGGACGTCACATCGAGGCCCTCGGCGAGGAGCGTCAGCGCCCGGTGCACCCGCAGCACCTGCCGCCACTGCGCGAAGGACAGGCCTGTCGCGTGGCGGAACGCGCGGGTGATCGTACGCTCGCTGATCCCCAGCTGCCGCGCCCACTCCTCCAGCGAGCGGCAGTCGGCGGGATCGTCCAGCAGCGCTTCGGCGATCGCGTCGATCCGGGCGTCGCCCGGCAGTTGCAGCACGAACTGGCGCTCCGCAGGCTGGAGCACGTCGAACACGACCGACTCCGCCCGCACCCTGGCCGCCGCGTCGAGATCCGGGCGGGACAGATGGGTCAGCAGGGACTCGAGCAACGGCGTCATCGTGATCGCCCTCGGCTCCTCGAAGGCGAACGGCGCGCGGTCGGGGGCGAAGAAGGCTTCGTAGAACTTCGCGCCCGCCGTCGCCCTGCCCCCGTGCACCAAGCCGGCCGGCATCCACAGCCCGTGCCCCTCGGACACGGTGAAGACACGCCCCTCCACCCGGGACGTCAGCGTCCCCCCACGGACCCAGACGAGCTCGTGCAGAGAATGAGAGTGGGGCGCCCACTCCGTGGGAACGCTCGGAATCCGCAGCCCGGCGATGATGGCGAACGGGGCGGTCGTCTGCTCGGGGAACGGTGCGACCCGGCGCACGACGGTGCCCACCTCGCGCCGCCACATCCCGGGGCGCGCGTCGCCACGGGACGGTCGGACCATGGGGACGAGTCTACCCGGATCCCCCCGAACCGTGCCGGGAGACTCCTGCCCCGACCGCCTGTACGTTCGCGGTACACGGCACTCACGAGGAGCTCTCCATGACCGAGGAACTGCCCGGCCGGGGCCCGCTGGACGCGCTGACGGACGTGGCGGGGATCCGCGTCGGGCATGCCGGGGTGCCCGGTGAGGGCGCACTGAGCGGGACCACCGTCGTCCTCGCCCCCGAGGGCGGGGCCGTAGCGGCCGTCGACGTACGCGGCGGCGGGCCCGGCACCAGGGAGACGGACGCGCTCGATCCGCGCAACCTGGTGCAGCGGATCGACGCGGTCGTCCTGACCGGCGGCAGCGCGTACGGACTCGACGCCGCGTCCGGCGTGATGGCCTGGCTCGAGGAACAGGGGCGTGGCGTCCGGGTCGGCCCGCACCCCTCCCAGGTGGTGCCGGTGGTGCCGGCGGCCTGCCTCTTCGACCTGGGCCGGGGAGGAGCCTGGCGGGCCCGCCCCGACGCCTCGACCGGCCGTGCCGCCGTGGAGGCCGCGGCCGCTTCCGAGCCGGGTGCGCGGGTTCCCGAGGGCACGGTGGGCGCGGGCACGGGAGCAGTGGCCGGGCAGCTCAAGGGCGGTGTCGGGACGGCGAGCCTCCGTCTGGCCTCCGGCGCCACGGTCGCCGCACTCGCCGTCGTCAACGCGGCGGGTTCCGTCCTCGATCCGGTGACCGGGGTGCTGTACGGGGAGTACGGCGCGGGAGAGCCGCCCGTGCACCCCGCACCCGCGGTGCACGAAGCCGCGCGCCGGCGGCTGGCGGAGATCCGTGGCGCACACGGAAACCCGTCGGGCGGGGACGGCGCACGGACGGACGAGGCGCAGGCCGGCGACGCACAGACGGGCGGTGTTTTCAACACCACGATCGCCGTCGTCGCCACCGACGCCGCCCTCACCCGCGCCCAGGCGCAGAAGCTCGCGGGCACGGCGCACGACGGGCTGGCGCGCGCCGTCCGGCCGGTCCACCTGCTCACCGACGGGGACACCGTCTTCACCCTCTCCACCGGCCGGCTGCCGTTGCCTCCGGAGCCCACCGCCGCGCTCAACGACATCCTCGCGGCGGGGGCGGACGCCCTGGCCCGCGCCACCGTGAAGGCCGTCAGGGCGGCCCGGGGAGCCGAAGGTCCCGGGGGCACGTTCCCCTCGTACAGCGAGCTCTACGGCACATCCCGGAGCGGCCGGGAACCTCTTGCGTGAGATCCCCGTCAGCCGGGAACTTTCTGCGTGTGCGGTACGTTTTTCGCGAACCCCGGTCCTGATGTCAGACCCAGGGACTACGTTATGCACGCATCAGGTAACACGCGGCGACGGCCTGGAGACAGCACCTTGAGCGATCCGTGCGAGACAACCGAGCAGCACCTCGAGCGACTCCTGCGATGCGCCCTCAACTCCTTCGATCTGTCCGACAGCACGGTCGACCGGCTCGGGACGGCGCTGGCGCACAGCAGTGCCCTTCATTCGTCCCACCACAGCGCCGTGCTGCACCGCGAGACCTACCGGCACACCTACCTGCTCTCCGACGGCACCGCGCTCACCCTCTGGGAAGTGGTGCACGGCGGCGGCAGGGACATCCCGGCCCCCCGCCGCCACGAGTTGTACGACGACGAGGGCGACGCCCAGATCGCCGCCGCGCGCCTCGCCGGCAGCTTCTGGGACACCCCCGCGCTCGGTGACGACAGCATGCGGGAGGACCTGGAGGCGCTCACCCTGCTCATGACCGTCCCTCCGGCCCCTCTGCCCCGCGTCTACGCCCCGGACAACTCGGCGGACCACGCCCGCCGCGTCCTGCGCCGCGCGGAGAACGGCGACCGCCCGGGCGACGCGACGGCCGGACTCCTGCGGGCCGCCTTCGCCCACCACATCACCCAGGTCTTCGGCCGCCAGTACCACGTCGACGGACGGGACGCGGGCTTCACGCTCTACGAGCACGCCTTCCTCCTCCTGGACGGCAGCGAGACGAGCCTGTGGGAGGTCGAGCACACGGCCACCCCCGACGGCCGGCACATGTGCGAGGTGTACGACGACGAGCAGACCGCGCGCCTGGCCATGGAGGACCGCACCCGGATCTGCTGACCCGGGCGCGGCCGTCCGGCTCGACGGCGTCGACGAGGCATCCGTGCGGGCGCCGGCCAAGCTGGAGCAGGTACTTCCCTCTCGGCTGCGGCACCGGGCCTCCTCCCCGCAGAACGCCACCGTGCCGCTCACCCGCGGCGACGGTTCGACCATCGATCCCCCGTTCCCCACCGGTTCCCGTTTCACCCCGCGCGAGCTGCCCACCGGGAGCGGGGACGCGGCGGAGTTCTTCGCCCGGTCGATGTCGTGTACGCAGCCCGAGCTGCACCTCGATGTGACCTTCCGGGCCCCGGCGCCCTTCGTGACGGAACGGCTGCCCGCGACGCTCGGCGCGGTGGAACCGACGGGTGAGCAGAGCTGCCGGCTGCGCACGGCCTCCTCAGACTCGCTGGAGTGGGTGGCGCTGCGGCTGGCGCTGGTGGACTGCGAGTTCGATGTGCACGGACCCGCGCACCTGGTGGAGCACCTCAGCGGCCTGGGCGCTCGTCTGACGCGCGCCGCGTCACCCGGGCCGGCGGCGGACGGATATGAAGCGCCGGGCCGGACATGAATGAGCCCCGGCGCCGGGGGGGGTGGGCGCCGGGACTCAGCTCAGGGGACCGGAAAGGAGACCGGTCGTCGGGCCGGTGCGAACCGGCTTGATGGGGAGATTACGGGCTATCGGCTCACGCCGCAGCATCAAAACCCGTGTCGTGAGCCATTCGCTTCAATTCGAGCAGTGCGTGCTTCTCGATCTGGCGGATCCTCTCCCGCGTCAGACCGTGCTGCTTGCCCACCTCGGTGAGGGTCCGCTCGCGGCCGTCCTCGATGCCGTACCGCATCTTGATGATGGAGGCGGTGCGGTTGTCGAGCTTGGAGATGAGCTCCTCGAGCTCCTCGCTGCGCAGCAGCGTCATCACGGACTGCTCGGGCGACACGGCGGAGGTGTCCTCCAGCAGGTCACCGAACTGTGTGTCGCCGTCGTCGTCCACGGACATGTTCAGGCTGACCGGGTCACGGGCCCAGTCCAGGACGTTGCCCACGCGCTCGGTGTTGGAGTCGAGCTCGGCGGCGATCTCCGTGTGGTCCGGGTCGCGCCCGTGCTCACGGTTGAACTCACGCTGCACACGCCGGATCCTGCCCAGCTCCTCCACGAGGTGGACGGGGAGCCGGATCGTGCGGGACTGATCGGCGATGGAGCGGGTGATGGCCTGCCGGATCCACCAGGTGGCGTACGTCGAGAACTTGAAGCCCTTGGCGTAGTCGAACTTCTCGACCGCGCGCACCAGGCCCGCGTTCCCCTCCTGGATCAGGTCGAGAAGGGGCAGGCCCGCCCTCGGGTAGCGCCTGGCCACGGCAACGACGAGACGGAGGTTGGAGCGGATGAATATGTCCTTGGCGCGCTCGCTCTCGGCGACCAGCGCCTCCAGCTCCTCACGCTTCGCTCCGCCGGCCTCGCTCTCCACGACTCCGTCGAGGATCTGCTGGGCGTAGACGCCCGCCTCGATCGTCTGGGACAGCTCGACCTCCTTGGCGGCGTCGAGAAGCGGTGTGCGAGCGATCTCGTCCAGGTACATGCCGACCAGGTCGCGATCGGCGATCTCCCCGCCCACGGCGCGAACACTGCTTGCCCGGTCGGTCCCGCCGGTGCTGGCGGACGAACGACGGGCGACGGCACGGGTTGCCATGCGTGCTCCCTTGCTGAGTAGGTCGCGACACCCTCCCGGGTGCCCTGCATCCGATGGAAACAACGACTGGAATCCGGACAGAATTCCCACGGGGGCCATTCACTTTCGAGATCATGCAGTACCCTGTCGCCCCAAAACACGAGGACACAAGGTGCAGATACCCACAGAAGTGCAGGTCAGGCCCGGTGTGGAGGCCGACCTGGAGGCCCTGACGGACATCTACAACCATTACGTCCGTGAGACCGCGCTCACTTTCGACACGGCTGCCTTCACCCCGGACGAACGCCTGCCGTGGCTGCGCTCCCATCCGGAAGACGGCCCCCACCGGCTCCTGGTTGCTCTGGACCCGGATACCCGGCACAACGCCCCGCATGTCCTCGGTTATGCCACCAGCAGCCCGTTCCGCCCCAAGGCCGCCTACAGCACCTCGGTCGAGGTGAGCGTGTACTGCGCGCCCGAGGCCACGGGGCGCGGCATCGGCACGCTTCTCTACAAGGCACTCTTCGAGGCGCTGGCCGGCGAGGACCTCCACCGCGCCTACGCCGGGATCGCGCAGCCGAACGAGCCGTCGGCCCGGCTGCACCACGCCTTCGGTTTCCGGCACATCGGCACCTACACGGAGGTGGGCCGGAAGTTCGGCCGGTACTGGGACGTGGCCTGGTACGAGAAGCCGCTGCTCAGCCGAACTGCAAGGAGCGCTTCGCCAGACCCAGCCAGAAGCCGTCGATGACGCTGCGCCCCTGATCGAGCTCGCCCTCGGCCGCACCGAGGGTGACGAACAGCGGCGCGAAGTGCTCGGTACGGGGATGCGCCAGCCTGCCCGCCGGTGACGCATGCTCGAAGTCCAGCAGGGAGTCGACGTCCTGCGCCTGGAGCGCCCGGTGCCCCCAGTCGTCGAACTCCGCCGACCAGCCGGGGACGCCGCCACCGGTGTGCCTCAGCGCGGCCAGGTTGTGCGTGAAGAAGCCGCTCCCCACGATCAGCACACCCTCGTCGCGCAGCGGGGCGAGCTTGCGCCCGACGGCCATCAGCTTCTGCGGGTCGAGCGTCGGCATCGAGATCTGGAGTACGGGGATGTCGGCACCCGGGAACATCTCGACCAGCGGCACGTACGCCCCGTGGTCGAGGCCGCGGTCCGGGATGTCCTGGACGGGGGTGCCGGCGCCACGCAGCAGCTTGCGGACGTCGTCCGCGAGCTCCGGGGCCCCCGGGGCGGCGTACCGCACCTGGTAGTAGTGCGAAGGAAAGCCCCAGAAGTCGTACACCAGCGGCACGGCCTCGGTGGCGCCGAGAGCGAGCGGGGCCTCCTCCCAGTGCGCGGACACCATCAGGACCGCCTTGGGGCGCGGCAGCCGCGCCGACCAGGCGGCCAGCTCTCCGGGCCAGACCGGGTCGTCGGCGAGCGGCGGCGCACCGTGGGAGAGGTAGAGGGCGGGCATACGTTCCGCGGTGAGTGACATGGCGCTCCCATTCCTCTGCCGATCAAGGTATGTGTGTTCTCTACAGGCATCGGGAACGGGCACCTGCGTGAGAACCGGGGATCCGGCGGACCGGCTCTTCGGACCCAGGTCCTTGAATTTTCAAGTTCCAACTACCGGAGACCTTAGCCTTATCTAGTTCAACTTTCAAGAAAAGGTCGTACAGTGGAGTACATGACCACGGCATCACCCGGCGGGCCCCGGTGGCTCACGGACGAAGAGCAGAGCGTGTGGCGCGCGTACCTCCACGCCACCACGCTCATGGAGGACCACCTCGACCGCCAGTTGCAGCGCGACGCCGGCATGCCGCACGTCTACTACGGACTGCTCGTCAACCTCTCCCAGTCCCCCAGACGGCAGAAGCGCATGACCGAGCTGGCCAAGGACGCGAAGATCACCCGCTCCCGCCTCTCGCACGCCGTCGCCCGGCTGGAGAAGAACGGCTGGGTACGCCGGGAGGACTGCCCCTCCGACAAGCGCGGCCAGAACGCGATCCTCACCGACGACGGCCTCGCCATGCTGGCGCGGTCCGCACCGGGGCATGTCGAAGCCGTACGTCAGGCGATGTTCGCCCGGCTCAGCCCGCAGCAGGTACAGAACCTCGGCGAGATCATGCAGGTCATCGCCGCCGGGCTACAGCCGGAGGGCACGGACGCGGATCTGCCCTGGCTCCGCTGAGCGGAACCAGGGCAGACGTACGGGCCGGTCAGCAGCCGTCAGGCGTCACGCCGGGCGGCTCGGCGCCGGACCGGACGAGCGTCCGGACCGGACGAGCGTCCGGACCGGCGGCTCGTCGTCCCACTCAGTGCGCGACGACCGGAATCCTGAGCTCTTCCTCGGCTCCGTCCGTGGCATCCCCCGAACCGTCCACCGCACCGGTGCCCGGACGTCCGGTGTTGATCAGGGCCACCGCGATGGCCGAGGCGGCGACCAGGATGCCGACCGCCCACCAGATGGCGCTCGAGAAACCGGCGACCATGGCCTGCAGCTGGAGCAGCTTCGGGTCGGTCGCGCCGGCGACGTGATCGGCGACGTAGGCGGTGGTGGCACCGGCGGCGATGGTGTTGAGCAGCGCCGTGCCGATGGCCCCGCCGACCTGCTGCGAGGTGTTCACCATCGCGGAGGCCACACCCGCGTCACGCGGCTCGATGCCGTGCGTGGCCAGCGACATGGCCGGCATGAACGCCGTGCCCATACCCAGGCCGAGCAGCAGCTGGCCCGGCAGGATGACGGCCGCGTACGAGGTGTTGATGTCCAGCTGGGTCAGCAGCAGCATGCCGATGGCCGCCGCCAGGAAGCCGGGGCCCATCAGCAGCCTCGGCGGGACCCGGGTCATCAGCCGGGCGCCGATCTGCGTGGAACCGGTGATCATGCCGACGATCATCGGCATGAACGCGAAGCCGGTCTTGACCGGCGAGTAGCCCTGGACCACCTGCAGGTAGTACGTCAGGAAGAGGAAGAGCCCGAACATCGCGATGATGGCGAGGCCCAGCGAGAGGTAGACCCCGCCACGGTTGCGCTCGGTCAGGACGCGCAGGGGCAGCAGCGGCGACTTCACGCGCGACTCGGTGACCACGAAGGCCAGCAGCAGCACAGCGGCCGCGACGAACATGCCGATGGTCAGCGAGTCCGACCAGCCGGCCGACTCGGCGCGGGTGAAGCCGTACACCAGGGAGACCAGACCGAGCGTCGACAGGACGACGCCGGGGATGTCGAGCGGCGAGCGGTTGCGGCCGCCGGCCGGCTCACGGATGACGAAGTAGGCGCCGGCCGCGGCGATGACCGCGAACGGGATGTTGACGACGAAGGTCCAGCGCCAGTTCAGGTACTCGGTGAGGAATCCGCCCAGGATCAGGCCGACCGCGCCACCGCCACCGGCGATGGCCCCGTATATACCGAAGGCCTTGGCGCGCTCCTTGGCGTCCGTGAACATCACGGCGAGCAGGGAGAGGGCAGCAGGCGCGAGCAGTGCGCCGAAGACACCCTGCAGGGCACGCGAACCGAACATCATCGCCTCGCCCTGTGCCGCGCCGCCGAGCGCGGAGGCCGCGGCGAAGCCGATCAGGCCCACGACGAAGGTGCGCTTGCGGCCCCACAGGTCGGCGATGCGCCCACCGAAGAGGAGAAGCCCGCCGAACGCGAGGGCGTAGGCGGTGATGACCCACTGCTTGTTGCCGTCGGAGATGCCCAGGTCGGTCTGGGCGGACGGCAGGGCGATGTTCACGATGGTCGCGTCGAGCACGACCATCAGCTGGGCGAGGGCGATGAAGGCCAGCGCTTTCCAGCGGCTGGGATCCGGAAGGGTTCCGGCTGTTTTCGACATGGGAGTAGCCACCTAAGGACACGAAGAGTTCGGTGAACGGGCCATGAGCGGACCCGCTCACGAAACCGAAAAAGGGCGAACGGTGCCGACGGCCGGACGTGTCACGTCCGGGCCGGCTGTCAGGGCTGGTGCGGCCGCCGGGAGGCTGCCTTCTGAGGGCTTGTGGGTCGGTTCTCCGGTGCGCGGGCGTCAGCGCCCGCTGCGCAGGTCCTCCAAGGTCGCCGCCGATCCGGGCAGTTCGGAGCGGGCCGGTGTTGCCAGACCGTCCAGGAAGAGCTGCAGATGGCGGTGGGTGAACCGGTCTATGTCCGGGCAGGCGATGCCGGGCAGCGGCCGGGTGAGCTGGGAGAGGGCGACGAGTACGTCACCGACGGCGATGTCGGTGCGCAGCCTCCCTGCGGACATGGCACGCTCCACGAGCCCTTCGACGGCCTCTTCGAGGCGACGGCGCTCGGCGAGCAGTTCGGGATGGTCGGTGTCGAATCCGCCGGACAGCATCGGGCACAGTGCGCCGATCCGTTCGTCGGCCGCCGCGTGGACGAAGCGGCTGAGGGCGGCGAAGGGGTCGGACTCGGCCGCGACGGCCTCCTCCACCCGGTCCGTGGTGCGGGAGGTGACGGCGAGGACGACCTCGTGGACCAGAGCCGCCCGGTCGGGGAAGTTCCGGTAGAGCGTCGCGTTGCCGACGCCGGCCCTTCGCGCGACCTCGTCGAGCGGCACATCCGGCCCGAACTCGACGAACATCTCACGCGCGGCCGAAACGATCCGCTCCCGGTTGCGCAGCGCGTCGGCCCGCGGACGGGGCGTACGGCGCTGTGCCACGCAGGTGGCGATGTCGGCGACGGACTTCACGGCTTCCCTTCCGGCGTGTGACCGGCCCTCCGGTGCAACCGGGGACCGTTTCCCCGTTTAGCGGGGACACAGGTTCAAACGGGGAAAGGATCCCCGGTTATTTCCCAGCCCTATGTGACCTGCATCACACGACATGTCCGGAAGAAACCCTCCATCGGCGCACCCAGCGAGCGGTCCTCCACCACCCGGCAGAGGCTGATCGCCAGAGCGCAGTCAGGGCCGGCCGACTGCCGCGGACCGAAGGCGACGCCCTATGCAGCAGCCCCGCCACCGGATACGCGGATACCGTCGCCCCCTCGCGCTCGCCGGGGCGACGGCCCTGGTCATCGCCACGATGGCATCGGCCAGCTCCACCCTCCCCGTCGTCGGCCGCGCCTCCGCAGGACCGGCTGCCACACCGCAGGGGACGGGCCTCGCGCCGTGCCGAATACCCTCGGCCATGGGCGTACAGATGTCGGAGGGCATGCCGACGCCCCCCGGCTACGCACGTTCCACCGGCCGGATCAAAGCCCTCAACCTGATGGTCGACTTCCCCGACGCGCAGGCGACGGAACCCGCGGCGGACCGGCTCGCGGAATTCTTCCCGCAGACCTCCGACTGGTTCCGCACCAGCTCCTACGGCCGCCTCACCTACCTGCCCGAAACACCCGTGAAGGACTGGCTGCGGATGCCGCTGCCGTTCTCCGAGTACGGGATCGAGCGCGGCTCACCGTACGAACCGGGCTACCGCAAGATGGTCAAGGACCTCGTGACCGTCGCCGATCCGAAGGTCGACTTCTCGGCGTACGACCTGGTCAACGTGCTGGTCACCCCGAACGCCGGACCCTCCGCGCTGGACACCGTCCTGTCGGTGACCTTCTCGGGCAATGACGACGCCCCGCTCGCCGACGGCACCCCGCTCGCCAACACGTCCTTCGTCTACAGCCGCCAGGACGACGGATCGGGCTCGTACGCCGAGACCGGCTACCGGGTCCTGCCCCACGAGAACGGCCACGTCTTCGGGCTTCCCGACCTCTACACGATGGAGGGCGGCGGCTCCGTGGGGCACTGGGACATCATGTCCGAGGACTGGGGGGCCAACAACGACCTCCTGGGCTGGCACAAGTGGAAGCTCGGCTGGCTCGACAACGACCAGATCAGCTGCGCCGCCAGGCCCGGCACCAGCGAACACACCCTCGGGCCGCTGGCCACGACGGGCGGCTCGAAGATGGCCTTCGTGCCGGTGAGCGCGGAGTCCGGCTACGCGGTGGAGGTGCGGACCGAGGGGGGCAACGACGAAGCGGTGTGCCGGCCCGGCGTCCTCATCTACAAGGTGAGCTCCGACGTGGACACCGGCCAGGGTCCGGTCTCCGTCGAGGACAGCACCGAGGACAGCGGCGGCTGCACCCGGCGGCCGAACGTCCACGCCGAGCTCTCCGACGCCCCGTTCGAACCCGGCGAGACGTTCACCGACCGGGCCGACGGCATACGCATATCCGTGCTGGAGAAGGACGCCGACGGGAACTACCGGGTGCGGGTCACCCGCCCGTAGAGGCCTGGCCGCCCTGGAGCGCGTACTCCTGGACCACGCCGCGGAGCTCCCGCTTGAGGATCTTCCCCGTGGCGTTCCGTGGGAGTGGTTCCTCTGTCACCAGCACATGGGCCGGGACCTTGAACGCGGCCAGCCCCAGACCCACATGGGCCCGCAGCGCCTCCGCCGTGACGCCGGAATCCGGGCGCACCCTGACGACCGCCGCGACCTCCTCGCCCAGCACCGGATGCGGGACGCCGAGCACCGCCGCGTCCTCGACGTCGGGGTGGTCGTGCAGAGCGGCCTCGACCTCCACGCAGTGCACGTTCTCGCCGCCCCGGATCACCATGTCCTTGATCCGGTCCACGACGGACACCCGCCCGTCCCGGACGGTGGCGAGGTCCCCCGTGCGGAACCAGCCCCCGGTGAACGCCTCGGCCGTCGCCGCCTCGTCGCGCCAGTAGCCACGGACCAGGGACTGGCCGCGCAGCCACAGCTCGCCGGTCCCGCCCTCCGGGAGCGCCTCGCCCGCGGGTCCGGCGATCCGCACCTCGGTGACCGGTGTCGGGGTGCCGACGGAGTCAGGGTGCGCCCGGTACCCGGCGCCGAAGGTGGCCAGCACCCCGCCGCTGGTCTCGGTCAGGCCGTAGCCGTTGCGCGGCTCGATCCGCTCGCCGTGCCGGGCCGTGAGCCGGGCGACCAGGTCCGGCGGAGCCGCCGCGCCTCCGGTGTTCAGCCCCTTCAGGCTCTCCAGGCCGTCGCCCGCGCGCTCCGCCTCCGCGAGCAGCTGGAGCGCGGTGGCCGGGACGCCCGCGAAGTGGGTGACCCGGTGTCGGCGGATCAGCCGGAGTGCCTCGCCGGTGTCCCACTTCGGCATCAGGACGAGGGTGCCGCCCGCGGCCATCGCCGCGTACAGGCCGGTGAACGCGGCGACATGGAAGAACGGGAACGTCATCAGGGTGACCGGTGCCGGCCCCTGACCCGGGACGACTCCACGGCTCAGCGCCGAGGCGGCCGCCTGGTAGCGCGGGTTGAGGGCCGCGCCCGCCTGCGCGAGATGGGTGGCCACCGCCCCCTTGGGCCGCCCCGTGGTGCCGGAGGTGTAGATGATCGTGGCGTCGTCCTCGGGCCTGATCTCCACCTCGGGCGGCGCCGCGTACGGATCGGGCTCCGGCAGGTCGGCGTACCGCTCGGCCCCGGGCGGCAGCTCGCCCTCGTCGTGGAAGACCACGAGGCGTGCCCCCGACGTGCGGCACCAGCCCTCCGTCTTCGGCAGCTGCTCCGCGTCGACCAGCAGCACCGCCGGCTCGCAGTCGTCGAGGGCGTGGGCGAACTCCCCTTCGGTCCACCAGGAGTTGAGCGGTACGGCGACGAGGCCGGCCAGCTGCACCGCCCAGAACGCGATCTGCCACTCGGGGTGGTTGCGCATCGCCACCACGGCACGGTCCCCGGGGCGGAGTCCGTACGACTCGGTGAGCCGCCGGGCCAGCGAGGAGGCGGCCGCGAAGAACTCGCCGTACGAACAGGTCCGCGTCCCGGAGATCAGGAACGGCTGGTCGCCGAACGCCCAGGTGGTCTCCACGAACTCGCGCAGGGTGCGCGGGCCGTTCGCGTAGATGAGAGGCCCGTGCTCGGCGCGCACCACGGCGAAGGGCGCCCCAGGGCCGGTCAGCGACGCCTCGATACGGGCGAGGGCGGCCGGGTCGGGCGGAATGCTGGGTTCGGCGTGCGGCACGGACGGCCTCTCGACGCACTGCGGACTGGCTCAGCGACGCGGCGACGCTATGCCCGCGCCCCTCCCCCGTCAACCGGCTACCGTCCGGCGGACATGCGTACGGGCCGGCCGCCGCGACCCCGAGGGGGGTGCGGCCGCCGGCCCGCAGGCCTGCGCACCCTCTACCGGAAGGCGGGGAGGCTGCGCTCCGCCCAGGCGTTGAAGGGGGCGGCGGGGCGGCCGAGGACCTTCTCGACGTCCGGGCTGACGCGCTGCTCGGCCGGGAGCGGCAGGCCCAGGATGTCGAGGGTTCCCTCGACGACGCCCGCCGGCATGAACTGCGACATGTGGGCGGAGGCGGCCTCGCGGGTCAGCTCGACGAACGTCACCTTCTCGCCCAGGAGTTCGGCCAGGGAGGCGGCCTGCTCGCGCGGGGTGACGGCGGCCGGGCCGGTCAGCTCGTAGATCTGCCCGGCGTGGTCGTCCTCGCGCAGGACGACCGCTGCGACCGCCGCGATGTCCGCCGGGTCGACGACCGGCAGGGCGACATCGCCGAACGGCGCGAGCACGGTGCGCTCGGCGCGCACCGACTCGGCCCACGCGAAGGCGTTGGAGGCGAAGCCGCCGGCCCGCAGGATCGTCCACTCCAGGCCCGAGTCGCGGACGGCGTCCTCGAACTCCCGCAGCCGGTTGTGCGAACCCGCCTCGGGGCGGGTCGCGGTGATCTGCGAGGAGAGCAGGACGACCTTGCGCACGCCCTCCTCCATGGCGACGCCCAGCAGGGTCTCCGCGCTCTCACCGCCGGCCAGCATCTCGCCGGCCAGCAGGATGAACAGCGCGTCGGCGCCCTTCAGCACACCGCGCAGGCTCTCCGCCTCACCCAGGTCGGCCTGCACATGGCGGGCGCCTTCGGGCAGCTCGACGGGGAGCGGCCGCCGCGAGACGGCAGCGACCTCCTCGCCCTTGGCGGTGAGGGCGGCGACCAGCGTGCGGCCCACGTTTCCGGTGGATCCGGTGACAACAATCATGAGACAGCTCCTCGATAAGGGACGTGATGGGAAAACAACCGCTGTTCGGGGACGCCGCCGCGACGGCCGCACGGTGCTCTTCGCCGTGACACCGTCGACGCTAGCATCCTCAACATAGTAGGTACCTAGAGGAAAGTGGCTTTCGTTTTGGGAGGCGCCCAGGGAGGCACCCGGGGGGGTGTCCAGGGAGGTGTCGGCGCCGCTTCGGGGAGCCCCGCCATGGGCGGCGGCGAGCTCCTGCCCGAGGAGCGCCAGACGGGCGCGCGCCTCGGGCGGACCGAGCACCTCCACATGTGCTCCGGCGCCCGCAAGCTGCGCGACCAGGACATCGACCGACGGGCCGTCCACTTCGATGTCGCACCGTCCGTCGGGGCGTAACTCCCCCGTCCGGAGCCGGCCCCCCAGCAGCTCACGCAGGGCCGGCACGGCGGCGGGCCCGGCGACGGCGCGCACGGTCGTGGCGCGCAGCCGGCGTTCGGTCTCGGCCGCGAGCCCCTGCCAGGCCTCGGCCAGGTCGAAGCCCTCCGGCCGCCGGGCGGGCTCACCCGTGACGGTGACGGAGGTGACCCGGGTGTGCAGGAAGGAGCGCAGCCCCTCCCCGTCCGCGGCGACCGTGTACCAGCAGCCGGCCTTGCAGACCAGGCCGAGCGGGTCGACCGTCCGCTCCTGGCGCGGGGCGCCCTCGTCCGCGTAGCCGATGGTGATGCGCACCCGGTCCAGCACCGCCTGCTCCAGGGCGTGGTGGTGCGGTCCGCCCGCGGCGAGCACCGCCGCGCGTGACCAGTCGAGGCCGTCGACGACCAGCGCCTTGGACGCGGCCTCGGCGTGCGTCCGCATCGGGGCGGGGACCGCCTGCACCAGTTTGCGCAGGGCGGCGCGGAGTTCGGGGGACGCGGAGAGCGGGCCGGCCGCCAGGAACAGCGCCCCGATCTCGCGCTGCGTGAAGCCGGTGAGGTCGGTGCGGGCACCGCCCACCAGGCTCCATCCGCCGCCGCGCCCGCGCTGCGAGTAGACGGGGACCCCGGCGGTGGACAGCGCCTCCAGATCGCGACGGGCCGTGCGCTCGGAGATCTCGAGCTCCTCCGCCACCTGACGTACCGTCACACGCCCACGCGCCTGGAGGAAGAGCAGGGTAGCCACCAGACGGTCTGCCTTCATTTTGTCCAGCTCTTTCTAATAGGCCATGAGGTGACCTGTTTTATAGGGAAGATGAAGTTATGACTGATACCTCGAATGCTTCCGGCACCCGTCCGCCCGCCGACCCCCGTGGCGGCCTCTTCAAGGCCGTCGAACTGGCCACCGGAGTCCTCGCCGCCATCCGCCCCGACCAGTACGACCAGGGCACTCCCTGTCCGGAGTACTCGGTCCGCGACCTCTCCAACCACCTGGTCTCGGTCCTGCGACGCGTCACCGTGCTCGGCAGCGGCGGCTCCTTCATGAGCGTCCCGAACCTCGCCCCCGATGTCGCCGACGGCACCTGGGCCGAGGCCTGGACCGGGGCGGCCAAGGAGTTCGACGCCGTGTGGTCCGACCCCGCGGTCCTGGGACGGCAGATCGCTCTGCCGTGGGGCCCTGTCCCCGGGGCGGTCGCCTCGGTGATCTACACCAACGAGTTCGTGCTGCACATCTGGGACCTGGCCAAGGCCACGGGCCAGAGCCCGCAGTGGGACCCGGAGATGCTGGCGGCGCCGCTGGCCGTCATGCAGCGTGCCGTGCCGGCCGAGCCGCGTGGCGGACAGGTTCCGTTCGGACCGGTGGTCGAGGTACACGAGGACGCTCCCGACATCGACAAGCTGGTGGGCTGGTACGGCCGCCGTCCCTGACCGGGACCGGAGGGGAGGGGCCGCCGTCCGGTGACGGCGGCCCTTCCCTCTTTCCGGTGCGGCCGGGGTCAGCCCGCCGATCCGATGCCCTGGGCGAAGGAGAAGAACCGGTCGGGGTCGTACGCCGCCTTGACCGTGGCCAGCCGTGAGTAGTTCTCGGCGTAGTAGGACTGCTTCCAGTCCGTCAGGGACGGGTCCATCCAGTTCTGGTAGGTCTCACCGTTGGACAGCGGATCGACGACCGAGAACCCGTTGTCCACCCAGCGGGTGGCGACGGCCCTGGCCTCGGCGGTGTTCTGCTGCGGATCGTTGATCAGTGCCCGGTAGTTCACCGAGAACAGCGAGTCGCGGTGCACGTAGGCCGTGTCGGTGCGGGCCGGGTCGTTGGCCGCTCCCCCGAAGAAGTGCAGGTCGAGGTAGCGGGCCTGGCCCGCCGCCCGGTCGGCGTCGAAGGCCGTCATCACATCGGCCCAGCCGGCGGCGGTGTACGGGGTGCTGCCCATCCTGGTCCGCTCCAGACCGAACTCCGGCCGGGTCAGGACCCCGGTCGGGGTCTTCCCGGAGCGCTGGCACTCGTCCTGGCTGAGCTCGCCGCAGCCGAACACCATCATCATCAGCTGCTGATAGGTCATGACCGCGTCCTGGCGGTTCACGGGCGCACCGGTCAGGGACAGCAGCCGGGCCGTCTCCGCGGCCAGTTCCGCCGGGGTGCCGCGCGAGGCCAGCATGATGTTGACGTTCGGCACCGAGCCGGGGGCGGCGTCCGGCTGCACGACGTATCCGCCGCCGCCGATCGTGCGGGGCGCGTCGACCAGCCACCGGGAGGCGGCGTCCAGGACGTCCGCCGCGCGGTCGTACGGGAAGATGAGGTTGGCCATGGCTATCTGGTCGCCGACGTGCGGGGTGACCGTGAAACGGGTGACGACGCCGAAGTTGCCGCCGCCCCCTCCCCGTATCGCCCAGAACAGGTCGCTGTGCCGGGTCGGGGACGCGGTCACCACCCGGCCGTCGGCCAGGACCACCTCGGCCGAGGTGAGGGCGTCGCAGGCCATGCCCGTCGACCGGGTCAGGAAGCCGAAACCGCCGCCCTGCACGAAACCGCCGGTCGCGACGGTCGGGCAGCCGCCCTCGCTGACCACGAGGCCGTGCGGGGAGATCGCGCCCAGGATGTCCACGTTCCTGGCACCGGGGCCGACGCTCAGCGAGCCGTCCCCGACGGTGATCGCGTTGATCCTGGATACGTCGATGACCAGGCCCGGCGTCGTCGAGTAGCCGCCGAAACTGTGTCCGCCGCTGCGCACGGCGGCGGGCAGGCAGTTGTCCTGGGCGAACCGGAGGGCGACGGAGACATCGGCCGAACCGGCGCAGTAGGCGACGGCCTTGGGCGCGACCGCGTCGAACTGTGCGAGTTCCAGCTGCTTCGCCACGCCGTAGGAGGCGTCGGCGGGGAGCACCAGCGTGCCCTTGAGGTTACGGGCGAGCTGGGCCCAGGGGGCCGTGCCTCCCTTGGTGGCGGCGGCGACGGACGTGCTGGGCAGGGCGGCCAGGCCGGCGACGGCCGTGCCCGCACCGAGAAGTGCTCTGCGAGTGATCACGGGTGTCCCATGGGTCGAGGTGGACTGGGAAGAGGTGAGACGTGCGAGAGGGGGCGGCGCCGGGCCACGGCTCCCGGCCCGCAGGGGGAGGGAAGGGCCCGGGGGCCCGCGCTGTGCGGGACCCCCAGGGGGCCGACGGCCCCGGCGCCGCGTACAGGGGGCAGGCGGGTCAGGAGACCTTGCGGCCGCGCATGCCCTGCCTGACGACGCCCTTGAGCATGGAGCGGCCGAGGTCGCGCATCTCCTTGGGGCCGGAGGTGCTCGCCCACCACATGAACTTCATCATCGTGGGGGTGGTGGCGCGGTAGAACCGGTGGTCCTCGGGGTCCTTCCAGCCGAACGGAGTGTTCACCGACTCGCAGTTGCGGATCGCCTCGAAGACGATGTCGGCCGCCTTGTCCCCGTCGATCTCCCCGGCCTCGTACCGTTCGCAGGTCTCGGCCGTGATGTCGAAGAGGTGCTTGAAGGCATGGCTGTCCGGCCACCAGAGGCCGGTGTAGGGGGCCTTCTCCATCTCCTTGAAGTGCCGGTCGTCGCCGTCGAACTCGAAGGCCTGGCGCGCCTGGATCTGCCGCATGGTGGCCGGCGTGGTGAAGCAGGCCCACACGCGGAAGACCGCGTTCCAGAGACGGAAGTGGCTGAAGGCGATGTACGAGCTGTTGACGATCTTGTCGTTGTACTCCAGCAGCCCCTGCTCCAGCCGCTCCACGTACTCGAAGCGCTCCGCCTTGAAGTCGTCCTCGCGCAGCGCGTCCAGGACGCGCCAGGCGAGGGCGTCGACCACCTCGAACGTGTTGGACAGCCCACGGGAGAAGAGCGGGTCGATGAAGCCGGCGGCATGGGACATCAGGCACCAGCGGTCCCCGACGGTCTGCTTGGAGGAGTACTGGATCCGGTCGGTCGAGACCCACTCGCGCACCCGCTTGGCGCCGTCGAACTGGCGCTTCACCGCCGGGTACATGTCGAGGTAGTGGTTGAACTCCTCGTCGGGCGTCATGTCCTTCGGCTTGGGGTACAGCCGCTCGTCGAAGGTGAGGCCGACACTGCAGACCGGGTTCTTGGAGTCCTTGTAGTTGTCGAACGGGATGATCCAGAACCAGCCGCGCTCGATGAGGTGGTGCAGGGTGCCGCCGTGGAAGGGCGACTCGGCCGGCGGGCGCAGCGCCTCGGGGTAGTTGCACACGTCGTCGTACGGCTTGACGCCCACGTAATGGGTGAACAGCGAACGGGCGTGGTGCTTGTGCCGGGGCGGGTTGTCGCGCAGGGCGAACTTCTCGGCGAGCGGGGAGCGGAAGCCGCTCGCGTCGATGAGGTACTTGGCCCGGAAGACCTCGCCGTTGGTGCCCGTGACCGTGACGCCGTCGTCGTCGAAGTCCAGGTCGGTGGCGCGCCAGTTCTGGCGCAGCGTGCAGCCGTACTTCGCGGCGACGTTGAGGTAGTACGAGTCGGTGTCCTGCCGGTAGAGGTGGACGGCCTCCGTCAGCATCTTGGGGATCACGAACATGTTGGCCTCGCGCGGATCCGGCTCGCGGTTCTTCCGGTGCGAGACGAAGCCGAAGCTCTGCTTGCGGCCGTGGTGCGGCCCCATGTGCTCGGTGATCGCCTTCACGTCGAGCATGTGCTTGATCTCTGGCACGTCGTAGCGTGCGGCGAGTATGTGCAGCCACTCGACGAGCTGCGGGTTCTGCGACTCACCGATGGAGAACCGCGGGTGCTGGCCTGCGTCGATGAGGGCGACGTTCGCCCCCTGACGGGCCAGGATGGCGCCGGTGATGGAGCCCGCGAGGCCCGATCCCAGGATCAGGACGTCGCACTCGTTCCACTCTTCGGCCCCGGGGGCCTCTTTCACCGTCTGAGCCTTGACTGCCTGATCCTTGCTGGACAAGACCGCACTCCTTCTTTCTCGGGTTCGACGGGCGCTCACGTGGCGCCGGTCCGGTAGAGGTCAGGCGGCGCGCTGAGCCACGCCGAACCAACGGGTGAGCGCCTCTTCGAGGCCGTCGGGCGCGCCGTCGGTGCTCACCCAGGCGACATAGCCGTCGGGGCGGACCAGGAGGCTCGCGGCCGGGGCGTCCGCGTCGGCGCGGGACGCGGTGACGATGTCGACGCGGTCCGCCCAGCCGGTGGCGGCCGCGCGCAGTCCGGCGCTGTCGTGCAGGTCGAGCAGGACCGGACGCCCCTGGTGGAGCAGTGCGTACGTGGTGGTCTTCTCGTCGCCGGCGATCAGCTCCTGGTCGGGCAGGCGGCGGCCGAGCAGCGGGTGGTCGCCGGGCGCGGCGCCGTAGGTGATGTCCAGGCCCGTGACCAGGCCGACGAGGTGACGCCGCACCTCCTCGATCTTGACGAGGTCGGCGAAGATGTCGCGCAACGGCTGCATTTCGGGGCCGCCGAGGTAGAGCGAGCGCTGGACCAGGGTGTTGGCGACGATCATGGCGCCGACCGGGTGCCGTTCGGCGTGGTAGGTGTCGAGCAGGCCGTCGGGGGCCTGGCCCTTGACCACGGCCGCGAGCTTCCAGCCGAGGTTGACGACGTCGCCGACGGCGGCGCTGATGCCCTGGGCGCCGATCGGCAGGTGGATGTGGGCGGCGTCGCCCGCGAGGAAGACCCGGCCCTTGCGGTACTCGGCGGCGTGCCGGCTCGCGTCGGTGAAGTAGCTGGTCCACAGCGGCGTCGCGCCGGTGATGTCCTCGCCGGTCACCCGCTGGAAGGACTCGGCCACCTCCTGGAAGGTGGGCGGCTCCTGGGACGGGCGGACCCCGGCCCCGCGCTCGAAGACGACGACCCGGGTGGCGTGCGGTCCGAGGGGCAGGACCACGACCATGCCGGCCTCGCCGACCTCACCGGTGGGGCGGATCCGCAGCGGTACGCCGGTCACGTCGGCCATCTTCATCTCGATGGTGGCGTTGGTGCCGGGGAAGTCGATGCCGGCCAGCCGCCGGACGATGGAGCGGGCGCCGTCGCAGCCCACCAGGTAGGAGGCGCGCAGGCGCTCGGAACCCTCGGGGCCCTCGGCGTCGACCTCGATGCCGTCGGCGCTCTCGGTCATGCCGACGACCTGGTGACCGCGGCGTATCTCGGCTCCCAGCCCCGCGGCCCACTTGTGGAGGATGGCCTCGGTGCGGGACTGCGGGACGCCCCGTACGCCGAAGTTGCCGCCCTCGACGATGCGGTAGTCGATGGGGAGGCCGCCGAAGTGGCCTCCGGGAATGGTGTCCAGCTCACCGAATTCCTCGAGGAGGCCGCGCTGCCCGAATTCCTCGATGGTGCGGGCGGAGAATCCCAGGGCGCGTGACTGCTGCATGGGCTCGGTGAGCTGGTCGAGCACGATGACGGAAAGCCCCGAGAGGCGGAGTTCGCCGGCGAGCATGAGTCCCGCAGGACCTGCTCCGGCAACGATTACATCGGCATTCAAGTCGTCCATCTTCCCTCTCCCGCTGGTGTTTTCTTCAGTATTCCGACGGGACGGGGGAAGCTGAACGGTTGCCGGTACAGGGCTCTGACAAGTTCGTCAGATCTCCGGTATGTGTGTCAGACGGTGGACCGGAGCGGCTCCGGGGAGACACGGGAGGGTGCCGGAAGCACAGCTTCCGGCACCCTCTCGGTTCCTCGGATCAGGCGCCGAGTACCCGGTCGACCCGGATCTCGACGACCGCCAGACCCGGCGGCCTGGGCGGCGGCGACCAGAACCGCTTGGTGTAGAGGCGCACGCCCTCCGCGACACGGGCGGGATCGGTGGAGACCTCGGCCGTGCCCTCCAGCGTGATCCAGTGCCAGCCGGCCATCTGGCAGACCGACACCCGGCTGCCCGGCGAGGCCAGCAGGTTCCTGGCCTTGCGCCGCGTCACCGCGGTCATGACCCGGGCCAGGCCCGTGTCCTTGTCCCAGGTGAAGCGCACCGGCGCCGTGTGAGGGCTGCCGTCGGGACGGAGGGTGGTGAAGGTGCACAGGTGGTTCTCGGTGAGGAACGCCTGTGCCTCGGCGGACAGTACGGGCGTCGGTGTCTGTGTCGGTGCCATGGGATGTTCCGTTCCTCAGGCGACCGGGGCGCCGGCCGGCAGGTCCTTGGCCCGGGTCAGGGGCAGCAGCACCAGGGTGACCAGGAGGCCGGCCGCGGCAAAGCCGGCGCTGATGAGGAAGGCGTCGTGGAAGACCGTCGTGCGGGCCTGGTCGACCAGCTCGGGCACACCCTTGCTCTGCGCCTCCAGCTCGTCGATCCGGCGGAAGGCGTAGGTCGCGGCGACGGCGAGGCCGAGGGCTCCGCCGATCTCCTGGGAGGTGTTGATGAGGCCGGCGGCCAGACCCGACTCGCGCTCCTCGGAGCCGGCGAACGCGGAGATCTGGAGCGGCACGAAGGAGGCACCCAGGCCGAGGCCGCAGATGATGAACGCGGGCAGCAGGTCGATTGCGTAGGCCGCGTCGGACGGCGCCCTCCACAGCAGCAGCATGCCGGTGCCGACCAGGGTCAGACCGGTCATCAGGACGGGCTTGGCGGCGACCTTGGTGACGACCTGGGAGGCGATGCCCGCTCCGACCGCGGTGGTCAGGGCGAGGGGGACGTACGCGAGACCGGTGGTGATGGCCGAGTAGTCGAGCACCTGCTGCATGAAGAGGCTGGCGAAGAAGAACAGGCTGACGCAGGTGCCCAGGAGCAGAATCGCGATGATGTTGGCGGCACGCAGGGACGGCCTGCGGAAGACGCCGAGAGGCATCAGCGGATCGGCGGCGCGGCGCTCGATGAACAGGAAGCCGACCAGCAGCAGGGCGGAGAGTGCGAACCCGCCGTAGATACGGGCCATGGGGACATCGGAGTCGTCGACGGTCTGGCCGAGGGTGAAGATCAGCAGGATCAGACCGGCGGTGAGGACGACGGCGCCCGCGACGTCGAAGCTGCGGGTGCGCTCGGCGGAGCGGCTCTCACCGACGATCATCGGGGCGACCAGGGCGCCGATGATACCGATCGGCACGTTGAGGAAGAAGATCCAGCGCCAGCCCGGCCCGTCGGTGAACAGCCCGCCCAGAGTGACACCGGCGACGGCGGCGACGCCGCTGAGGGCGCCCCACACACCGAGCGCCTTGTTGCGCGCCGGGCCCTCCTCGAAGTTGCTGGTCAGCAGGGAGAGTGCGGCGGTGGCCATGAAGGCGGCGGCCAGACCCTGCGCACCACGTGCGCCGATCAGCATGGCCGAGTTCTGCGCCAGTCCCGCGAACAGCGAGGAGACGGCGAAGAGGACCAGGCCGGTCTGGAGCATCCGGCGGCGTCCGAGGGTGTCGGCGAGCCGGCCGGTCAGCAGCAGGAAACCGCCGAGGAGCATGCCGTACGTGGTGACGACGTACTGCAGCGCCGTCTGGGAGATGTGGAGCTCGGTCTCGATGGTGGGAAGGGCGACGTTCACGATCGACACGTCGAGGAACGTCATGAAGCCGGCCAGGCAGAGGAAGGCCAGGATGAGGCCGGGGCGGCGGGCGGGCCCGCCGTCCGGCTTCGCTGCTGAGGTGATCGGGGACTCTTGGACTGACATGACAACTCCTCGGAGAACGCGGAACGGATGAGGGGACGGGACAGGGAAAGCGGATGAAGCCGGTGGACCAGGTGGAGCCGGTGGAGCCGGGGCGGAGCCCTGAGCCTCTGGAACTGGGAAAAAGCCTGGTGGCGCGGGGAGAACGGCATGGCTGACGGCCGGTGACGGCGGTGCTCTGTGGCGTCTTCCAGGAAGCTAGCATCCCGAGTAAAGTAGGTACCTAGAGGAAAGTGACTACCTGGAGGGTTCGCATGAACACCAGCACCGCCCTGCCGGGCGCCGGAGCCGGCCCCGTGCACGGAGTGACCTCGGAGCAGGCGTGCCCGATCGCTCCGGTGCTCGACATCGTCTTCAGCCGGTGGACGACGCCGATCCTGTGGACGCTCCACGCCTTCGGCCGCCAGCGCTTCGTCGTGCTGCAGCGCAACATCGGCACCATCACTCCGAAGGTGCTCACCCAGCGTCTGCGGCAGATGGAGCGCGACGGGCTGGTGGTGCGCACCTACCACCCCGAGGTGCCCCCCAGGGTGGAGTACGAGATCAGCGAGCTCGGGAGCAGCCTGGCGCCGCTCTTCGCCCATCTCGCGGACTGGTCCGCGGACAACCTGCCGCGCGTCGAGCAGGCGCGGCAGGAGTTCGACACCGCGGAGTAGACGGCCTCCGGCCGCGGTCGCCGAGCGGACGGACGGGCGGCGGACCACGGCGCCCGGCACGTCAGCTCGCCCGTGCGGCTGCCGCATCGCCGTCCAGTTCCCGCATGGTTCCCTGGAAGAAGATCAGCGGATCCTTCTCGGTGGCGGGCGCCCCGAGTTCGACGACCTCGCCGAGCAGGATGGCGTGGTCGCCGCCGTCGTACTCGGTGATCAGACGGCAGTCCAGGAAGGCGAGCGCCTCGCTGAGGACCGGCAGTCCGGCCTCCGAGCGGTGGTGGACGACGTCGTCCATCCGGGCCGAGTTCCGGCCGGCGAACGCCCAGGCCAGGCTTTGCTGATGCTGGGTCAGGAAGTTGACCACGAAGCCGCCTGCGTCCTGGACCACCGGCAGCAGCCTGGACGCGCGGTGCAGGCAGATGAGCACCAGCGGCGGCTCCAGCGAGACCGAGGTGAACGAGTTCACCGTGGTGCCGGACGCCTCCTGCCCGGAGCCGGAGGTGATGACCGTGACGCCGGTGGCGAAGTTCCCGCACACGTCGCGCAGGGCGCGTCCGTCGACCGGGGCCGGTTTCTTGGTGGTTGCTGACTGAACAGGAATCACGACATGCCCTTTCTCAGGTGCGTGGGGTGATGAGATGCGCGGCGTCCTCCGGCACGCGCTGCTTCTCCGGTGCGTCCGGTTCCGGCCCGCGCGCGGTGGGTACGGCCGGGGGTGCGGGACGGGACAGCAGCGGGCCCACCATCGCGGTGGTGACCAGCGCCATGATCACCAGCATGGTGAACATGCGCCCGTCCAGGACGCCGAGGCTGACGGCCGCGTTGAGGATGATGAGTTCGGTCAGGCCCCTGGTGTTCATGAGGAGCCCGAGGTCCCTGGAGTCCCGCCACGAGAAGCCGGCCAGCCGGGCCGGCACGATGGCGCCGATCAGCTTGCCCGCACAGGCCACGGCGATGATCAGGGCGAGCCCGACGCAGTCCGACCTCGTCAGCGCGCCGAGGTTCACGCCCAGGCCTGTGACGATGAAGAAGACGGGAAGCAGGACGGTGCTGACGTTGCTCATCGGCTTGCGCAGGTGCTCGGCCAGCACGCGGGCGGGCTCGCGCGGCATCACGAAGCCGAAGAGGAACGCCCCGAAGATCGCGTGGATGCCGATCCACGAGGTCAGCACCGCCGATCCGAGCGCGCCCGCGCACAGCACCGCCAGCAGCGTCGGCCAGCGCTCCGCCGCCGCCCAGCGCCACACCAGGCGTGCCGCCAGCGGCCGTACGACCAGGAACATCAGAGCCACGTAGGCCACGCTGAGCAGCCCGATGCGCGCCAGCTGGGAGTAGTCGCCGTCCGAGGTGACCAGGGCGGAGACATACGCCAGCAGGCACCAGGCGAGCAGGTCGTCGACCGCGGCGCTGGCCAGGGACAGCGATCCGACCCGGGTGCCCAGGAGCCCGTTCTCGGAGAGGACACGGGCCAGCACCGGGAAGGCGGTCACCGACATGGCCGTGCCGAGGAAGGTGGCGAAGGCGACGAAGGAGATCTCCTTGCCGGCCACGGTCGCGTGTTCGTCGTACAGCACGGGCGCGAGCGCGACACCCAGGCCGAACGACAGGACGATCGACGACAGCGAGACGCCGGCCGCGAGACCGGCGTGCGGCCGGACCAGCCGCTTCTCGAACTCCCAGCCGACCACGAACATGAAGAGGACCAGGCCGACCTGGGCCACCGCAGACAGCAGCGGACGCACCTCGGCGGGGAAGAGACGCCCGGGCAGGTCGCCCGGCAGCAGCCCCAGAACGCTCGGCCCCAGCAGGATGCCGGCGGTGATCTCACCGACGACCGCGGGCTGCCGCAGCCGTTGGGCGAGCCGGCCGAGCGCGGCGCCGGCCAGCAGCACCACACCGATGCCGAGCAGCAGCATCGTGAGGGTGGACTCCTGTACGCCGCCGGCCGCCGATGCGTTCACCGGGACTCCTGGGGAGCGGGCGGAGAGCCGTCGGTCCACAGGACCCGGAACGACAACGCGGCGAGCCGCCAGCCCTCGCCGGTCAGCCGGGCCTCGCCCGTCGCCAGCGTGCCGGCGGTGAACAGCGGTCCGCCCGCGGCGCCGGGCCGGTGCACATGCGTCGAGACGAGGTTGGCGCGCAGCACCGCGCGCCCCTCCTCCTTGATGTCCACCACCGCGGCCGAGCCCAGATGCTGGGTGGCGGCGAAGGCCGCGAGCGAGTCACGGTGGTAGGCGGCGAGCCCTTCGAGGCCCTTGTGGCCGCTCATGGGGAACTCCACCCGCGCATCACGGGTGAACAGCGCGGCGGCCCACGCGTCGTCCAGTTCCTCGTCGTCGAGACCGATGAGATACCGGTCAAGCAGCGTACGTATGTCGGCTATTGCCTGGCCTGGATGCATTACCCGAGCATGGCCGCCATTCCAATGGCAGGCCAAGGCGCTTTTCAGAGACCTGACGATTATGCGGAAGATCTTACGCGCGCAACCGGAAACTTGACAGAACCGCGCTGAATCATGACGGGAGAGGCCTTTCCCGGCCCGCTTTTCCCCTGCCAGGCTGTGACGGGAACACCCGGCCCGAGTGGTTATGGCCGTTCGCAAACCCCTTTCCTCGAATGGAAGAGAAGAGAATGCCGAAGATTGCAGCCGACGGTCAGCATCTGACTGTTCTCAACCTGTTCTCGACCGACGCTCCCGAGAAGCAGGTCAAGCTTCTCGCCGCGATGCGTGAGATCGTCGATTCCGCCGCCTACCAGGGCTGGATCTCCAGCACCGTCCACGCGGGCGAGGACAAGCCGGGCACCGCCAACTTCATCCAGTGGAACAGCAGCGAGGACCTCGAAGCCCGCTACGCCGGCGAGGAGTTCAAGCACCGCACGCTGCCGCTGTTCGGCGAGATCACCACCTCGATCCGGCTGCTGCAGAACGAGATCGCCTTCACCCAGTCGAAGCCCGGCCTGGACGGCACCGAGATCTCCCCGGACCGCGACGACTACACCGCCATCGAGCTGTTCGGCGTGGCCGAGGAGGAGCAGGAGGACCTCGTCGACGCGCTGGGATCCTCCCAGGAGTGGCTCCAGGACGTGCCGGGCTACCGCACCCACACCGTGCTGCGCGGCTTGCGCGCCCGTGGCATCGAGGGCAAGTTCGTCGTCTCGTACTCGCAGTGGGACAGCAAGGAGGCGTACGACGCCTTCCGTGACGCGCCGGAGGCGGACCGCGCCCCGGAGCGTCAGAAGGTCGACGCCCGCGTCGCCGCGCTGTCGACCTGGCAGGACGTCAACACCTACCGCGTCGTCCACACCCGCGCCGCGGGCGAGTGACGGCCGGCCCGGCCGGAGTTCCGGCCGGGCGCACGTACGGAGACGTACACCTCGGGCGGCGTCGAGCGAGACCGCCCGCACTGCCGCTGCCGGGCACCGACCGGCAGCGGCAGTCCAGGTTCCGGCCCGCCGGGCTTCCCGGACGGACCGTACGTACAGGGTTTTTCCCTCGCGGGCGTATCGGGCACCGGGCTCCCCCGGGCCGTGCCGTTGTCACGAGTCGACGCGACCACGGCCACGCCTCCATGGGGTGATCCGGCCCGTACTCCCCGCGCCCTTCAAGGACGAGGAGTCCCAACATGAGTCAAGCGGGCGTGCGCCGGACGGCGCACGAGATCACCGTGGCCGCCCCGGCCGCCACGGTCCACCGGCTGATCGCCGATGTGGAGAACTGGCCGAGGACGTTCCCCGCCACCGTCCATGTCGCGCACGACGAAGCACCGGAGGGCGAGCAGCTCCTGCGCATCTGGGAGGCCGCCGGCGGAACGCTGCGGTCCCGCAGGCTGCGCCGGATCGTCCAGGACGCCGAACTCCGCGTCAACTTCGAGAGGCTGCACGTCGAAGCACCCCTCACCTCCCTCGGCGGCGCATGGGTCGTCGAACCGCTCGGGGAGGAGTCCGCCCGGGTGCGGCTGCTGCACGAGTTCCGGGTGTCAGGGGACGACGCGGAGCTGGACACGGCCGGCGAGGAGGTCGCGGGCAGCGCCACGGCGGAGCTGGCGGCGTTGAAGGAGAACGTCGAGCGGGCCCACGCCACCGACGACGTCACCTTCTCCTTCGAGGACACCGTCCACATCAACGGATCCGCCAAGGACGCCTACGCCTTCATCGACGAAGCCGGACTCTGGCCCGAACGCCTCCCCCACGTCAGCACCGTCCACCTCACCGAGGACACCCCCGGCCTCCAGACCCTCACCATGGACACCCGCGCCAAGGACGGATCCGTCCACACCACCACCTCCCACCGCGTCACCTTCCCCCACCACCGCATCGCCTACAAACAGACCACCCTCCCCGCCCTCATGACCCTCCACACCGGCCTGTGGACCTTCACCGACACCGACAACGGCACCACCGCCACCAGCCAGCACACCGTCACCCTCAACACCGACAACATCACCAAAATCCTCGGCCCCCGAGCCACCACCCAAGACGCCCGCACCTACGTCCACACCGCCCTCTCCACCAACAGCCTCGCCACCCTCAACCACGCCAAAGACCACGCGGAGAAGCGCTGATGGCGGTGGGCAACGTGCTGTCCATCGGCGAGGGGGAGCTGCATCTGTGGCTGCTGCCACCGCCGCTCTCGCCCCGCGACATACCGATCGGCGAGCTCGACGCGCTGGAGAAGCGGCGCGCCGCGGCGTACGTCGCCGCCGAGAACCAGCGGATGTACGCAGCCGCGCACGTGGGCCTGCGCCGCGTGCTGGCCGTCTACACCGGCATCGCGCCGCAGCTGCTCTCCATCGCGGGCGAGCGCTACGACGGGGCCGGTGGCCGGCACGGCCGGCCGCGGGTGCTCGGGATGCCGGGCGCCCCGGAGTTCTCCCTCTCGCACAGCCACGGTCTCGCCGTGGTGGCGGTGACCGAACCCCGGGTGGGCGCCGACGTCCAGCGTCTTCCGTCCGACGCGACGGCCGAGGCCGTTCTCCCGTCCCTTCATCCGGCCGAGCGGGGTGAGCTCGGCCGGATGTCCGGCGCCGAACGGACCAGGGCGTTCGGCCGGCTGTGGACACGCAAGGAGGCCTATCTGAAGGGGCTGGGCACCGGCCTGGGCCGAAGTGTCCATCTCGACTACCTGGGCGAGTACGGGACCGGCCACCGGCCCGACGGCTGGGTGGTCGGCAATCTCCCGCTGTGCGAGAGCCATATCGCCGCGGTGGCGGTCATGGGCAGCGGGGACCGCCGCGTCCTCATCCGGTCCGTACCCGAAGCACTCCTGTACGCCCGTGACGCCGCGGACCGGATCGCCACGGTCGAGCCGGGCCTGCACGCCCTGCTGCGCGACGTCGTCGGCGGCACCCGGGACGGCACACGGGCGGCCTGAGCACCGGTGCGCGACACACAGAAGCACCGAGGGGCCGGGGGATTTCTCCCCGGCCCCTCGGTGCTTCTGCCGTACGCCCGCCCGTCGAGGTCACACGACAGGCGCTCAGGCCGCGCGGGCCACCGGTCGCGGGGCGGACTGCCAGGTGCGCGGGCCGTCGAAGACGGCGACCCGGTCCGGTCGCTGCCACAGGGCGACCGCCTGGTGGCGGCGGGCCAGGTCGTCCGGCTCGACGCCCGCCGAGGCGGCACGGGCCATCAGGACCGCGGTCAGGGCGGCCAGTTCCTCCGGGGAGACGTTCCCCTTGACGACGCGCAACGAGAGCCCGGCGGGCTGGATGTCCGGATCCGTGTCCATGGCTGCTCCTCGGCTCACTGGGGCGGGTTGCCGTGCTTGCGGCACGGCAGGTCGGCGTGCTTGGCGACGAGCATCGACAGCGAGCGGGCCAGCACCGACCGGGTGTCCCGGGGGTCGATGACGTCGTCGACCAGGCCACGCTCGGCCGCGTAGTACGGATGGACGAGCTCCTGCCTGTACTGCTCGATCTTCTCCTGGCGCATGGCCTCGGGGTCGTCGGCCGCGGCGATCTCCCGGCGGAAGACCACGTTGGCGGCGCCCTCCGCGCCCATCACCGCGATCTCGTTGGCCGGCCAGGCCAGCGCGATGTCCGCGCCGATCGACCGCGAGTCCATGACGATGTACGCGCCGCCGTACGCCTTGCGCAGCACGACCGACACCCGGGGCACGGTCGCGTTGCAGTACGCGTACAGCAGCTTGGCGCCGCGCCTGATGATGCCCTCGTGCTCCTGGTCGACGCCCGGCAGGAAGCCCGGCACGTCCACCAGCGTGACCAGCGGGATGTTGAACGCGTCGCAGAACTGCACGAACCGCGCGCCCTTCTCGCTCGCCCTGATGTCCAGGACCCCCGCCATCGCGGCGGGCTGGTTGGCGACGATGCCCACGGTGTGTCCGTCGATCCGGGCGAGCGCGCAGACGATGTTCTGCGCCCAGGCCGCGTGCACCTCCATGTAGTCGCCGTCGTCGACGAGTTCCTCGACTACGCCGCGGATGTCGTACGACTGGTTGCCGTCGAGGGGCACCAGGTCGAGCAGCGCGTCGCCGGGGCGGTCGGCCGCGTCCCCGCTGAGCACCTTGGGAGGAAGTTCCCGGTTGTTGGAGGGCAGCAGGGAGATCAGGTACCGGACCTCCGCCAGGCAGGTCTCCTCGTCGTCGTGGACGAAGTGGACCGCGCCCGACTTGCCGGCGTGCACGTCGGCGCCGCCGAGGCCGTTCTGGGTGATCTCCTCGCCGGTGACCGCCTTGACCACGTCCGGTCCTGTGATGAACATCTGGGAGATGTCCCGGACCGCGAAGACGAAGTCGGTCAGCGCGGGGCTGTAGGCCGCGCCGCCCGCGCAGGGGCCGAGCATGACCGAGATCTGCGGGATGACCCCGGAGGCCCGGGTGTTGCGCTGGAAGATCCCGCCGTATCCGGCGAGCGCGGAGACGCCCTCCTGGATCCGGGCGCCGGCGCCGTCGTTGAGGGACACCAGCGGGGCGCCGGACGAGATGGCCATGTCCATGATCTTGTGGATCTTGGTGGCGTGGGCCTCGCCCAGCGCCCCGCCGAAGACCCGGAAGTCGTGCGCGTAGACGAAGACCGTCCGGCCCTCGACCGTGCCCCAGCCGGTGACCACACCGTCGCCGTACGGCTTCTTGGCCTCCAGGCCGAAGCCCGTCGCCCGGTGCCGGCGCAGCGCCTCCACCTCGGAGAAACTGCCCTTGTCCAGCAGCAGTTCGATGCGCTCGTGCGCGGTCAGTTTGCCCTTGGCGTGCTGGCGTTCGGTGGCACGGGGATCGAGACCGTGCCTGGCCTCGTCCTTGCGGGACTCCAGGCCGGTGAGCCGTTCGGTGAGTGTGTCGGATATCGCGGGCGGCATGTGCGGGTCTCCTGTCTGTATCGGCGGTGCACGGGTGGCGGGTGCCGGTCTTCGGCGGCCTCACCCCCGGGTGGCCCGTACGCGGCTCAGGCGGGCGCACCCGCACGGGCCAGGCACTCCTCCAGGAAGGTCAGGGCCCGCAGGTGGTAGGCGCGGGCGGCCCAGCCGAGGCTGATGTTGTGGCCCGCCTCCGGCTGCCGGTCGACGGTGACGAACGGCGAGGCGGTGAAGAGACCGGCGAGTTCGGCGAGGTCGTCCTCGCTGTGCCGCCACCACAGTTCGCGCTCGGCGAAGGTGAGCCGGACCGGGACCGGGACCCGGGCGGCGGCCGCGGTGAAACTGGCGGGCCAGCGCGCCGCCTCCGCCCGCTCCCGCACCGGCATGGGCGCGACGAGGGCGGCGGCGTCACGGAACGTGTTGGGCGGATAGAAGCGCAGGGCTCCCCAGTTCCGCTTCCAGTGGCCGTGCTGGTGGGGGTCGCGCAGATCGTCAGTGTCGACGGCGTAGTCCCGGCCGCAGCCCGAGACGTCCAACCCCAGGAGGGGCGGCGCGGCGTCATCCTGGCCCGCCGCGTAGGTGAGGGCGAGCTTCCCGCCGAACGAGTGCGCGACGAGGAACACCCCCGCGCCGGTGGGATAGCGGCCGGCCAGGTGGGCGAGCGCGGCGCCCAGCATGGCGGACTGCCCGGACAGGTCCTGGCCGTACGGCAGTTGGGCGGCGGACAAGCCGTATCCGGGCCTGTCCACCGAGACGACCGTGTAGCCGAGAGCGGCACCGAGGGCGAGGAGGGAGACATCGGGATGGGCCTGGCCGTCGAAGTAGCCCGCCCGCATGCCGCCGCCGTGGACCGCGACGACCGTCGCACGCGGTGTGCCCTGCGGCTGGGCGATCAGCGCGGACAGCCGGCAGGGCCCGGCCTCCAGGACGACCGGGCGGACCCCGGGCGACATCGCGGGTGCGGCGGCCGGCACGACGGCGGGCGCGTTCACGGCATGGCCCGGGTCGTGCGGGTGAGATGTGGGGCGCTGCTCATGTTCTCCTCCTGGTGCCTGTTGGGAATGGCTGCACAACCGTGGCGCGCGGGGCCGTTCAGGCGGGGGCGCCGAACCAGCGGTGCAGTGCGCCGCCGAGCTCCGAGGCGCTCGCGCCCGCCCAGGCGACATAGCCGTCGGGGCGGACCAGGGCCGCCTCGGCACCCGCGAAGACGCCGGGATCCTGGAGTGTGCCGGTGACGACGGAGACCCGGTCCTTCCAGCCCGCCGCCGCCTCCCGTACGTCCGGGTCGTCGGCGAGGTCGAGGACGAGGCCCTGCGCCGAGTGCAGCAGCGTGGGGGTGCCGACAGGGCCGGAAGCGGTCTCCAGGACACGCGGCGGGAGCCTGCGCCCGAGCAGCGGATGGTCCCCCTCACCCAGGTCGTAGCGGACGTCGAGGTGGCTGACCACCCCGGCGAGGAACCGCTTGACCGGGTCCAGCTCGATGAGCCCGGCGAACAGGGTCCGCAGCGGCTCCGACTCGGCTCCGCCGAGGAACACCGTGCCCTGCGCGAGGGTGTTGGCCAGCAGCCGCGCACCGGCCGCGTGCCGCTCGTCGTGGTAGGTGTCGAGCAGACCGTCGGGGGCCTGGCCCCGCACCACCGCGGCCAGCTTCCAGCCCAGGTTGACGGCGTCCTGGACGCCGGTGCTCAGCCCCTGGCCGCCGGCCGGCAGGTGGATGTGCGCGGCGTCGCCGGCCAGCAGCACACGCCCGCGCCGGTACTCGCTCGCCTGCCGGGTGGCGTCGCTGAACGAGCTGACCCAGTCGGCGCTGCCGCCGGATATGTCCTCGCCGGTCAGCCGCTGCCAGGCAGCCGCGACCTCCGCGAAGTCCGGCGTCCGGCTACGGTCCGCGGGCGGTGCGCCGTGCTCGCACACGATGATCCGGTCCACACCCTCGGCGAGCGGCGCGGCCATCACCATGCCTGCCGGGACCCGCTCGCCGAGGAACCGCGGGGGGATCGAGCAGCCCACGACATCGGCGAGGTACATGCCACGCGTGGCGTCGGTGCCGGGGAAGGAGAACCCGGCGGTCCTTCGGACCAGGCTGTGTCCGCCGTCGGCACCCACCAGATAGCGGGCGCGCAGCCGGCGTTCGCCGTCCGGGGTGTCGGCGGTGACGGTGACCCCGTCGGCGTCCTGGGAGAGGTCGAGCAGGTCCCAGCCGCGCCGGATCCCGGCGCCGAGCTCAAGGGCCCACTCCTCCAGTACCGCCTCGGTGCGGGACTGCGGGATGCCGCGCGCCCCGAAGTGCGCGTCCTCCAGCGCGGTGAAGTCGAACTGCACCCCGCCGAAGTGGCCCATCGGGCTCGTCTCCAGCCCCCCGAACCTCGGGACCAGGCCACGCTGGTCGAAGGACTCCAGGGCGCGTGCGGTGAATCCCAGGCCCCGGGACTGCCCGGTGGGGCGCTCCAGGCGTTCGAGGACGATGACGTCCGCGCCGCCCAGTCGCAGCTCCCCTGCCAGCATGAGCCCGGTGGGCCCCGCGCCGGCGATGATTACGTCGGCGTCCGTGACGTCGGCATCCATGGGTGTGCCTTCCTGGTTCCTGCCGTCGTCTCAGCGCGCGGCAGCGGTTTCGGTGGAGTGGGCGGTGCGCGTACGGTCCGGTTCCCCGAACCAGCGGCGCAGCGCGGTGCGCAGAGCGGGGTCACCGGTGTTCCGGCCGCCCCAGGCGACGTATCCGTCGGGCCGCACCAGCAGTGCCTCGCCGGCGCGCAGCGGGGAGCCCGCGGCGGGCCGTGCGGCGACCCGTGCGACCCGGTCCTCGCTCCACGCCGCCCCGGAGGTCCCGCCGGGGCCCGGGGTTGTCCCGGCGCCGAGGTCGAGCAGCAGGCCCGTGCCACGGCGGAGCAGCTCCGCCGTGCGGATCGTGGCGCCGCCCCCGGCCGTGTTCCGCGTCAGCTCGACGGGTGGCAGCCGGAGGCCGAGCAGCGGGTGGTCACCGCCGTCCGCCAGGTCGTAGCGGACGGCCAGACCGCTGATCGTCCCCGCGAGGCGGATCCGTACGTCGTCGAGCGCGATCAGTTCGGCCACGATCGCGCGCACCGGTTCGATCTCCGGCCCGCCGAGCAGCAGCCGGGCCTGCGCCCGGATGTTGGCCAGGACTTCGGCGCCGACCGCGTGGCGTTCGGTGTGGTAGCTGTCCAGGAGTCCTCGGGGGGCGTCGCCGCGGACCTCGGCGGCCAGTTTCCAGCCCAGGTTGAAGGAGTCCTGCACACCCAGGTTGAGGGCCTGTCCGCCGCTGGGCATCTGCCGGTGGGCGGCGTCCCCCGCGAAGAGGATCCGGCCGTGGCGGTACCGGTCGAGCTGGCGGGCGGCGTCACCGAAGGCGTTGATCCACAGCGGGACGCCGTGGCTGATGTCCTCGCCCGTCACCCGCTTCCAGGTCCCGGCGACCTCCGCGAAGTCCGGCGCGCCGGAACGCCGGCGTGCGGGCGCCCCGAACTCGTGCACCATCACCCGGGTGACGCCGTCACGGGTGGCGGAGATGGCCAGGCCGCCGGGCAGCCGGAGGAAGCGCCGGTCCGGGGTGCGGATCCCTGCGACGTCGGCGCGCAGCAGTTCGCGTTCCGCGTCCCGGCCGGGGAAGTCCGCCCCGACGAGCCGCCGTACGGTGCTCTCCTCGCCGTCGCAGCCGACCAGATAGCGGGCGGAGACCCTGACCGGGCCGTCCGGGCCGACGGCGTCGGCGCTCACGCCGTCCGGTCCTGCGGTCAGTCCGGTCAGCCGGTGGCGTCGGCGCAGGTCCGCCCCGAGCTCCGCGGCCCGGTCCTGGAGGAGTTCCTCCGTCCGGCCCTGCGGCACCTTCCACTGGCCGGGGTGCGAGCTGGGCAGCGTGAGGTCGAGCCCGATGCCACCGAAGTGGCCGCGCGGCTCGCACGGCGGCGTGCCGAGGGCGGCCAGCAGTCCACGGCTGTCGAGGATCTCCATGGTGCGGGCGTGCAGCGTGCTGGCCCGCGACTCCGTGGTGGGCCCGGGTCGCTGGTCGAGGACCAGCACCTCGGCCCCGCCGAGCCTGAGTTCGCACGCGAGCATGAGCCCGGCGGGGCCGGCCCCGACCACCAGGACATCGGTCCTCAGGGCCCGCGCGGTGTCCTGGGCGGCGCCCCGGTGGTCCGCTGCCATGTCAGTACTTCTTCTCCGCGTGGTCTTTGGCGTGGTTGAGGGTGGCGAGGCTGTTGGTGGAGAGGGCGGTGTGGACGTAGGTGCGGGCGTCTTGGGTGGTGGCTCGGGGGCCGAGGATTTTGGTGATGTTGTCGGTGTTGAGGGTGACGGTGTGCTGGCTGGTGGCGGTGGTGCCGTTGTCGGTGTCGGTGAAGGTCCACAGGCCGGTGTGGAGGGTCATGAGGGCGGGGAGGGTGGTCTGTTTGTAGGCGATGCGGTGGTGGGGAAAGGTGACGCGGTGGGAGGTGGTGGTGTGGACGGATCCGTCCTTGGCGCGGGTGTCCATGGTGAGGGTCTGGAGGCCGGGGGTGTCCTCGGTGAGGTGGACGGTGCTGACGTGGGGGAGGCGTTCGGGCCAGAGTCCGGCTTCGTCGATGAAGGCGTAGGCGTCCTTGGCGGATCCGTTGATGTGGACGGTGTCCTCGAAGGAGAAGGTGACGTCGTCGGTGGCGTGGGCCCGCTCGACGTTCTCCTTCAAAGCCGCCAGCTCGGAGCGGCTGTTCTGGTCGACCGCCTCGTCGATCCAGAGCAGGTCGTGGGCGTCGTCGTCGATGGCCCGGTAGTCGTGCAGCAGCCGCACCCGGGCTGACTCCCCCGCCTGCGGCTCGATGATCCACGTACCGCCCATGGCCGCGACGGGGGCGGCTGTGACCTCCTGGCGGAAGGTGATCCGCAGGCCGTCCGGGTCGAGCTCGCGGCGGGACGTCCAGTTCTTCGGCTGTCCGTTGGCGGTCGCCCAGATCCGGATCCGCTCCTGCGAGCCGTCGGACTCCACCTGGTCCACATGGATCGTGGGCGGGAAGATCCGCGGCCAGTTGGTGACGTCGGCCAGCAGCCGGTACACGTCCGGCGCGGGCGCGGCGATGGTGATCTCGTGCTCAACCTCGCGGGTTGTCATGGGACTTCCTCTTCGGGGTTTCGGATGCCTCGGCACCCTCGGTGTACGGATCAGAAGTTGCCGAGTCCGCCGCAGACGTTGATGGCCTGGGCGGTCACGGAGGCGGCGGTGTCGGAGGCCAGATAGGCGACCATGCCCGCGACCTCCTCCGGGGTGGAGTAGCGGCCGAGCGGGATCTTGGACTGGAAGCGGTCGAGGATGGCGTCCTCGGAGGTGTCGTACGCGGCGGCGTAGCCGGCCCGGACCCGCTGGGCCATCGGCGTCTCGACGTAACCGGGGCAGACGGCGTTGACGGTGATACCCGTGGGGGCGAGCTCGTTGCCCAGCGCCTTGGTGAAGCCGACCACGCCGTGCTTGGAGGCGGAGTACGGGGCGCCGAGCACCACGCCCTGCTTGCCGGCGGTGGAGGCGATGTTGATGATGCGGCCGCGGCTCTTGTGGCGCATGCCCCCGGTGTTGAGGGCTTCTTTGGTCAGGCGGAAGACGCTGTTGAGGTTGGTGTCGACGACGTCGTTCCACAGCTCCTCGTCGATGTCCGCGGTCACACCGCCACCGGACCGGCCCGCGTTGTTGACCAGGACGTCGACGCTCCCGAACCGGTCGACCGCGGCCTGGACGAAGGCGGCGGCCGACGCGGAGTCGCGTACGTCCAGGACCGTTCCGTCGGCCTCGATGCCTTCGGCCTGTAGCTCCTTCACGGTGGCGGCGACGTTTGCGGCGTCACGCGCCCCGATGAAGACCCGGTGTCCCTGGGCGCCCAGCGCCCGCGCGCTCGCGAGGCCTATGCCACTGGTCGCGCCCGTGATCAGGGCGACCCGCTTCTCCTGCAACGACATGTCTCTTCTCCGTATGTTCCGTGGGTGGTTCGTCCTGGCGTTTCGTCGGGACGGTTCGTCCGGGCGGGGCGGATCGTGTCTCCGCCCCGCCCGGACGCGGGGAGATGCGGCCGCCGGCCGTCTCAGGCGGCGCGCGGGACCGCGAGGAGGTGCTCGTTGACCGCCGTGACCAGCGCGCGCGGGGTGTCCGCGTCGGTGAGCAGGTCCTCGTCCAGGACGATGCCGTACTCGCGCTCGATGCGGCTGCCGGTCTCCAGCAGGGCGAGGGACTCGTAGCCGAGCGCCTCGAACTGGACGTCGAGAATGTCCCCGTCGAGGTCGACGCGCTCGTCGGCCCCCGCACCCTCCAGGAGGATGCGCCGCAGGTCGTCCAGGGTGAAAGCGTTGGTGGTCATGTGGATCGTCCTTTCGTCATGGTCATGCGTGAGTGGGCCGGAGCCCGGCCGTGCGGGTGGTTCGAGGGGGGCGGTTCACGTACGGGGGAAGAAGGGCGCCCCCGCCCGCGGGTACGGGGGATGAACCCGTGGGCGGGGGCGCGGTCAATGGGGTGCGACGGCGGATCAGTCCGCCGCACGGACGACGACGGCCGAGTTGAACCCGCCGTAGCCGCGGGCCACCACCAGCGCCGTACGCAGATCGGCGGTGCGCGGGTTCTCGGTGACCAGGTCGAGGCCGTATTCGGGAGCCGGACGCGTGTTGACCGTCGGGGGGATCAGGCCTTCCTCGATGGCTAGCAGGGCGGTGGCCACGTCCAGCGGCGCCGCGCCCGAGTAGAGCCGGCCGGTCATCGTCTTGGGCGCGGTGACCGGGACGCCCTCCTCGCCGAAGACGTCCGCGAGAGCCTGGGCCTCGATCCGGTCCAGCTCGGGAACCCCGGCCGCGTCGGCGAAGACCACATCCACGTCCTCCGGCCTCACGCCCGCGTCGTCGAGGGCGATCTCGATGGCCTTGCGCAGCGCCGGCTCGCGTCCGCTGCCCGGCGCGGCGTCGAAGGTCGCGCCGTAGCCGCCGATCTCTCCGTAGACGCGCGCCCCGCGTTCGCGGGCGGAATCGGCCGACTCCATGATCAGGATCGCGCCGCCCTCGCCGGGGACGTAGCCGGAGGCGTCCGCGTCGAACGGCAGGAACGCCCGCGTCGGCTCGTCGCTGGTGGTCAGCCGCTTGGCGGCGAGCTGCGCCACCCAGCCCCAGGGGCAGATGGAGGCGTCGACACCACCGGAGACGATCATCCGGGTGCCCTTGCGGATCAGCCGGCGGCCATGCGCGATGGCGTCCAGGCCGCCGGCCTCGTCGCTGACGATCACCCCGCTGGGGCCCTTGAGCCCGTTACTGATGGAGATCTGGCCGCTGTTGACGGCGTAGAACCAGGCGAAGGACTGATACGCGCTGACGTACTGGCTGCCCTGGCTCCAGAGTTTCTGCAGCTCGTTCTGGCCGAACTCGAAGCCGCCCGACGAACTGGCCGTCACCACGCCCATGTCGTACTCGGCCAGACCCTTCGGGTCCACACCGGCGTCGGCGAGCGCCCACTCCGCCGCGACGAGCGCGAGACGCGTCATCCGGTCCGTCTGCGGCAGCATCCTGCTGGGGAGCAGCTCCTCGGCGGCGAAGCCGGGGACCTCCCCCGCGAGGGTCGCCGGGTAGGACGAGGAGTCGAACCGGGTGACCCGGCCTATTCCGTTCTTACCGGCCCGCGTGGCGGCCCAGTAGTCCCGCATGCCGAGCCCCGTGGGCGCGGTGATGCCCAGGCCGGTCACTACGACTGAGGTGGTCATGCCGCACTCCTCTCCGGGCGCGCCAGCACCATGGCGCTCTGGAATCCGCCGAAGCCGCTGCCGACGGTCAGGACCGCGTCGGTGAGCTGCTCCCGCGCCACCAGCGGTACGTAGTCGAGGTCGCACTCCGGGTCCGGGGTGTGCAGATTCGCCGTCGGGGGCACCACGTTGTGCTCCATCGCCAGCGCGGAGGCGGCGATCTCGATGGATCCGATGGCCCCGAGCGAGTGCCCCACCATCGACTTGATGGAGCTGACCGGAGTGCGGTACGCGTGGTCGCCCAGGCTCCGCTTGAACGCGGCGGTCTCGTGCCGGTCGTTCTGCTTGGTGCCCGAGCCGTGCGCGTTGATGTAGTCGATCTCGGTCGGGTTCATCCGCGCCTCGCCGAGGGCGGTGTCGATCGCCTCGGCCATCTCCTTGCCGTCGGGACGCAGACCGGTCATGTGATACGCGTTGGAACGGGTGGCGTAGCCGGCGATCTCGGCGTAGATGTGCGCGCCGCGCTTCTTCGCGCTCTCCAGTTCCTCCAGGACGAAGACCGCCGAACCCTCGCCCAGGACGAAGCCGTTGCGGGAGCCGTCGAAGGGGCGCGAGGCGTGCGCGGGGTCGTCGTGCCTGGGGGTGGTCGCCTTGATCGCGTCGAAGCACGCCATCGTGATCGGCGAGATCGGGGCGTCCGAGGAACCGGCGATCATCACGTCCACGGAGCCCTCGCGGAGCAGGTCGACGGCGTGGCCCACCGAGTCGATGCCGGAGGTGCAGCCGGTGGAGACCACCGTGCTCGGGCCCTGCGCGCCCACGGCCCAGGCGACCTCGGCCGTGAAGGAGCTGGGCACCAGGTAGTTGTACAGATGCGGGACCGCGTACTCGTGGTCGACCAGGTGCAGACGGCCGCCGTCGCTGACAACGTTGTACTCCTCGTCGAGGCCCATCGTCGCGCCGACGGCGCTGCCGATGGTGACCCCGACGCGGTACGGGTCGTAGGCCTCCAGGTCGATGCCGCTGTCGGCCACGGCACCGCGCGCGGCCACCACGGCGAACTGGGCGGCCCGGTCCATGCGCCGTATCTCCTGCGGCCCCAGGCCGTGTTCCCGGGGATCGAAGTCGATCTCCGCGGCGACCCTGGAACGGAAGGGGCTCGGGTCGAAGAAGGTGATCCCCCGAGTGGCGGTGCGACCGTCACTCAGCAGGTCCCAGAAGGCCTTCGCCCCGACGCCGCCGGGAGCGAGCACCTCGATACCGGTGATGACCACGCGTCGCCCGGTCACGCGGAGGCCTCCCAGCTGTAGAAGCGCTTCGCCATCGCGTCGGCCGGGGAACGCCAGGTGGCGGGGTCGTACGCCTCGATCAGCGGCTTGAGGTCCTCACTGATCTGCTGGAAGCGGTGGTCGTGCCGGGCCTCCTGTATCTGCCGTCCGCCCTGGTCCTCGTCGAAGTCCTGCAGGTGGAAATACAGACCCCGGTACTCGAAGAGCTGCCGCCGGCGCGTACCCATACGGTGAGGCATTTCGGTGCCGTCGAACTCACTGAAAAGCTTGGCGACATCAATGCTGGAAGCGGTGTCCATACGAGCCACGATCAGAGTGCTGTGCATGCTTTCCCTCTCCTCACTGCTCATCAATTCAATTTCAGTATCCGAGGCCCGTAAGGCGTTTTCAACGGTGCTTGTGTCAGGGCTTTGTCAGGCCGTGCAAGAATTCCGCAGCCCGATCAAGCGGAATCCTGTTACTCAGTCCTTGATTTCGCAGATCGTGGCGCCGGAGGAGACCGAGGTGCCGACTTCCGCGGCCAGGCCCTTCACGGTGCCGGAGCGGTGGGCGTTGA